>JAQYER010000075.1 GCA_028723545.1 Caryophanales bacterium | reverse complement strand
CCTGGATATTTTTTAATTGAATCAAATAATGCTTCTTTAGCTTTTTGATCTAAATGGTTTGTTGGTTCATCAAATATTAGCATATTTGCTTTTTTAAGCATCATTTTTGCTAGCATTGTTTTAGCGACTTCACCACCAGATAATTGGTTCATTGGTCGAATAGCTAAATTTGATTTCACTCCAGCGCTTCCTAATATGGTTCTTAGTTCTAGAGGAGTTTTATCTTCATAAATAGATTTTAAATATTCAACAGGAGTTAATGATTTATCAAAATCTTCATCTTGAGAAAAATAATTAACTACTGTTCCATTTAAAATTTTATAATTTCCATCAATTTGAGGAATTTGACCTAATATTGTTTTAATAAATGTTGTTTTTCCAATTCCATTTTTTCCTAAGATCGCTACATGCATATGCTTTTTGATAAGCATATTGATTTTAGGAAGTGGAAGAGGTTTGTTGTTATATCCAATTAATAAATTATTAACTTCTAATACTTTTTCTCCACAATCACCGATAAATGGAAATTTATAATGAACTTTTATTTCATTATTCGTTGGAGCGTCCATTACCTCGAGATGTTCTAGTCTTGTTCTTCTTGATTTTGCAGCTTTGGAAGAAGTAGCTCTAACGATATTTTTTTCAATAAATTCTTTTTCTTTTTTAATATAACGTTGCTGAGCAATATAATTTTTTTCATATTGTTCTTTAATTAATTTGTGTTGTTCTAAGAAAAAATCAAAATCACCTTTATATCTAGTAATTATTTTATTTTCTAAACAAAACACTACATTTGCGATTTGCTTTAAAAAAGCATGGTCATGAGAAACAACTAAAAAGGCATTAGGGTAATTAGATAAATAATCCGCTAACCACTTGACGTGTTGTTGATCAAGGAAGTTTGTTGGTTCATCTAAAATAAGAACATCTTTTTCTTCTAAAAGCATTCTTGCTAAATAAATCTTTTCTCTTTCTCCGCTTGATAATTCCTTTAATAAACAATCTCCACGCGAAGTTTTAATCCCAAGACCTTCTTTAATTGAATTAATTTTAACGGATAATGAATAAAAATCAGAATTAAGTAATTCTTCTTGAATAATAGAGGCTTTTTGCAAATATTTATCAATGTTTTGCGGACTTTCAAATTCATTTGACGATAGTTCATACAAATGATTCATTTCTTGTTCTTTATGAAAATATGTTGCAAATACTCCATAAAGATAATCATCCACTCTTGAATCAAGGCTAGTGGATAATTTTTGGTCAAGATAAGCATAACTAATATGGCCTTCCCAATTCACACTTCCTTTATCTGGAGTAATATTTTTGGTAATGATATTTAATAAAGTAGTTTTTCCACATCCATTTGAACCAACTAAACAAGCATGTTCATTAGGGTTAAGCTGAAAAGAAAGGTTGTTATATAATTCCTTATCTTGGTAATTAAAAAACAAATCTTTTACAGTAAAAACTGCCATAAGATTATTCAACATAAGTAAAGTCTTCAGTGTAAACTTTACTTACAGTTCCTTTATTTTTAAAAGTAATTGTTTCTCCAGATTCTTGTTGAACAGAATATTTATATTCAGAATTTAAATCGGTATATGAACAGTTTTTATATTTGGTAAATCGAGTAATAGTGATATAAGAATTTTCAAATATATATTGCCTTGTATATTCAACTTCACCTTCAATTGATGAATATCTTGAAGTGTCATTTAATATGTCAACATATTGAGAAGTAGTTTTAACAGTGAAAACATTTCCTTTAATATAAAATTGATCGTTTTTATACGTTTCATCCGTTCCAAAAGAATCACCAGCTAATTGTAATAGAGCATAAACAGATGATATTGTAAGATAAACATTATTTAATAATTGGTCCGCTTTAGCGAAAGTAGAAACTGAATCGACAATATCTTGTTTTTTATATGTTTTTTCTACTAAATCAAAAATACAAACAGTATTTTGTGATTTTTGATATTGATATGATTCTTGTGTTGATGAATAAATAAGTCCCTCAGGAGTTTTCTTTTTATTTGTAATTTCTTTTTTTGTTTTATATGTGTTATTTGCTGAGTCGAACGCACCAGTTTGAGTTGTTTTTTGATCAGCATTTTCTTTTGAAGAATTGCCGTCTTCAATAGCTGTACGAACATTCTTGGTTGTTGTTTGATTAATGTATTTATATGAATATGATGGTAAATCATTTTCAGCATTAACAATATCAAAAAAGAATGAAAGATTTGAATCATAACTATGAATATATGATTTTGACCATTCAAGAGCAGTTACTTCTTCACCTTTGCTTTTGACCGCCATTGAAATATTATTACAAGAAGTCAATGCAATTGAGATTAATGATAATAATGTAATAAATAATAAGTTTTTTGATTTCATAATCGTTTGAATATTATATATTTTTTCTAAATATTTCAATAATTTTTATTTTAATCATCTTTCTAATGCGGCATCATAAACCGCTTTTGCGACTTTTTGATGGACTTTGTCATCTAATGCTGAAGGTAAAATATGTTCACAATCTAAATAATCTTTTGTTAATTCAATAAGAGCATAGCACGCTGCTTTTTTCATTTTTAAAGTTATATCTTTGGCTCTTGCATCTAATGTTCCTCTAAAGACACCAGGGAACGCTAATAAATTATTAATTTGGTTTGGATATAATGATGATCCGGTTCCAACAATAAACGCTCCAGCATTTTTAGCATCTTCATAAGATATTTCAGGAATTGGGTTAGCACAAGGAAATACAATTGGTTTATCAGTCATTGCTTGGATAATTTGTTTATTGAATACATTAGCAGCGCTTAATCCAATTAACACATCTGCATCTTTTACAGCATCCAATAACGTTCCTTTTTCATTATTTGGATTTGAAATATGTTGTATTTCATTTTTAATGCCATTTAATCCTTCTTTTCCACGGAATATCGCTCCATTTTTATCAAACCAAATAATGTTAGATGCTCCAAGTTCTAATAAAAACCTTCCGACAGCAATACCAGCCGCTCCGGCACCATTAATAACAATTTTAGCGTCATTTATATTCTTGTTTGCTAATTTTAAAGCATTAAGTGTCGCTGCACCTATCACAATAGCGGTCCCGTGTTGATCGTCATGGAAAATTGGTATATCACAAATATGTTTTAGTTTTTCTTCAATAATAAAACATCTTGGAGCGGATATATCTTCTAAATTAATACCACCAAAAGAACCTGATATTAAATATATTGTTCGAACTAATTCATCAACGTCTTTGCTTCTAATACAAATAGGAATTGCGTCAACATTTCCAAATCTTTTAAATAAAGCACATTTCCCTTCCATTACTGGCATTCCAGCTTCTGGGCCGATATCACCTAATCCTAAAACCGCTGTTCCATCAGTAATAACTGCAACAGTGTTCCATCTTCTTGTTAATTCAAATGATTTTGAATAATCTTTTTGAATTTCTAAGCATGGATAAGCAACACCAGGGGTATATCCAATTGCTAATTCTTCTTTATTATCAATTGAAAAATTAATGGCGGTTTTTATTTTCCCTTTCCATTCATAATGTTTATCTAATGCTTTATTTTTCAATTCATCCATAATTTAATTCTATGAATAAAAATTATTTAATTCAATTTTTATTTAATACAAAATTAGCGAATTCAATTGCCTCTTCTTTATTTAAAAATTTAGCAATAAAATATTCATCGCCCATGCAGTCGGATATTTCTTTGGAATAATATCCTCTTGAAACAATGTTATTTTGATATTTTTTATATATATCTTCAACCGAATTAGCATAATTAAAAATATGTTTTCGGTTGGCACTGATAGCAATATATTGTTCATTATTTAAAGCAAAATTTAAATGATTGTCTTTAATCACATCAGCGTATGCATCATAAAATGAACCATTCATCGCTAAAGATAATAATTCTGGAGTGTCTCCTCCAGGACATCTCATATTAACTTCAAGTCCAACAATATCGCCTTTATTTCCTAATCCATCTTTATCTTCATTTAAAACGAAAAATTCAATATGAAAGCATCTTTTTTTAATATTAAATGACTTGACTACTCGGCACCCCAATTGATAAAAGTCCTCATCCATTTTAGTCGAAGCGTAATAATAGACATCTTCATTGCGATTTTTTACTTCAGCGATTGGAGTAGGGAATGTTTCATTAAATGATAAAACCACATTTGAATTATCATCGGCAATTCCATCAAAAGAAATAATATATCCATCAATATATTCTTCCATAATATAGATATTGCCATCTTTATTATTTAAGAAATTTATTAATTCATCGTCGTTTGAAATTTTATATGAATGAGACGCTCCAACGCCATTATCTGGTTTAACAAATACTGGATAATGAACTTCATCAATAAATTTTTTGCATTGATCAAAATTGTCTACCAATATATATCTCGCTGTTTTCACATTAGCGTCTTCAAAATATTGTTTCATTTTTGATTTATATTTGATTTTGTCCATTTCGTTTGGTCTTAATCCATTTTTGATGTTTCCAAATAATCGTAATTCAGCATCATCCATTAGCCAAAATTCATTATTTGATTCAAGATAATCAATATCTCCAAAACGATTTCTATAATAAGAAATAGCTTCTTTTTTCCAATCGAGATTTTTCATATCCCATACTTCATAATAGCAACTGAGATTATTTTTTAATTCATCATTTAAATCATTCCACGCCGTATCTCCAATCCCAAGAACATGAAAACCACGTTCATTTAATGATTTAACGAATTTAGAATAGATAATCGGAAAATTAGGTGAAACAAAAACAAAATTCATAACGGAGGTTATTATAATATTCTTTTTAGTTATGTCAATTAAACTTGTTTAATTAATTTCAGAAGCATAGAATATCAATATGCTTAAAATTCTTAGAAAAATATTTATTAAAAATTATGATGATGTTAATAATCCTATTGTAAGAGAAAGCCATGGTAAATTAGCAGCGGGCTTTGGAATTTTTTCCAACACAATTTTAGTTGCGATTAAATTAATCTTTGGAATTATCGCTAAATCAATTTCCATGATTGGTGATTCTATTAATAACTTATCTGATGGAGCGAATTCTTTAATTACATTAATTGGTTTTAAGATGTCTTCTAAACCAGCGGATAAAGAACATCCATTTGGCCATCAAAGAATTGAATATATTACTGGATTAATTGTTTCAATTATCGTTGTCGCTTTAGCAATTATTTTAGGTTATCAATCAGTTGATAAAATTATTAATCCAGTTGTTACTGAATACTCAATTGTGTCCATTATTATTTTATCAATCGCAATTTTATTAAAAATTATTCAAGCTTTATTTAATTTTAAAGTCGCTAAATTAATTAATTCTGTAACAATTAAAGCGGTAGGAGTTGATTCATTAAGTGACACAATTGCAACATCGCTTTTATTAATATCAGCGATTATTTGTTATTTTGTCCATGATCCATGGACGATGTATATTGATGGAGTAATGGGTATCGTTGTCGCGATATTCGTTGGATATTCTGGCATTAAAATGATTAAAGAAACTTCTAGTCCTTTAATTGGAGAAGCGACTCAAATTGAATCTATTAAATCAATCATTAATGAAATTCATTCATATGAAGGAGTTTTAGATATTCATGATTTGGTTGCCCATAATTATGGTCCTAATAAAATATTTATGACTGTTCATGTTGAAATTGATTCAAGAACTCCAATATTAGAAGCCCATGATTTAGTTGATTCTATCGAAAATGATATTCGTAAAAAATATGATGTTGAATTAACTATTCATATGGATCCGGTTGACATATCTAATCCAGAAGTAATAAGGCTTAAACAAAAAGCCATTGATTGTTTACATCAAATTGATCAATCACTAAAACTTCATGATTTCCGTATGGTGTCGGGAATTAGCCACTCAAATTTAGTTTTTGATGTATTGATTCCTTTTGATTTAAAAATTGATGAAAAAACAATATATAATAAATTAACTGAATTAATTAATGTTGATGAGAAAGTAGAATTAAGGTTGGTTATTAATTTTGATCGACCATTTATGGAATAATTATGAAATGTTATAAATGCCAATTTGAAAATCCGAATGAATCATCTTATTGTATGAATTGTGGGGCGAGACTAGATGGGAAAATCATGTGCCCAAATTGCCGAACCTTAGTTGAAAAAGATGAAACAAAATGTCCTAAATGCGGAACTAAAATTCCACATGAAGAAAAGACAATTAAAGAAAATAAATTAACTGGATTTATTAAAAGAAACGATTATATATTCCAAATTGTTTTCACATCCGTTTTTACTTTGATGTTATTTTTATCATTATTTATTAGTGTCTTCAAAATGATTAATTTTCCATTCCCTCTTTACGAAGACAATGTATTATTAAATTTATTAAGTGGATCTAGCATCTATTATTTAAGTTTTGAATTTGGAGAATATTATCAGCCTTTAGGAATTGTTAGATTTGTCGTCTCATTAATAAATCTATTAATTACTTATCCTTTTGCAATAACAGGAATCGTTAAAGGAATTAAACAATTAACTAAAAAAAGTAATTGTCAATTCAATTTTTATTATTCAACAGGATTTGTTTTTGTAACTAATTTGTTGTGCTCATATTTATTATTGTCAACATATTCCTTCTCGCTTGGTGAACAAATCACTATTTCATCAGGCTTTGATACTTATATGTCTTTATATGGATTATCAATTATTTTATCGATGATTTACCATATTATGAAAAAATATGATTCAAAGAAAAAATTATTATTACCGAGCATGATTACTTTTTCTTTAGCGTCTTTATTTTCAATGGCGATAATCAAAGGCATATCTTCTTCTTTTATGAATATTGATGGAATTCAATACAATTTCATTTTTTCGTTCTTTCATATGATGAATCTATATAACGGTGACGCTAATACAATTATTGTTCCATTATTATCAACCTCATTTTTAAATCTAATGATTTTTATTATCATTCTTAGTTTATCTGTTCTTCATATTGTTTTCTTTATTAAAGGATTTTATAAAACTAGTGAAGATGACATTAAACACAAATTGCCATGCTATGTCTTTTCAATTATTATGTTTTCATTTTCTGCTTTGTCATTATTCTTGAGCTTTGTTCAATTTGGTTTATATAAATATTACCTATTAGGATATACGACATTTGATATTCAAATCTTCTTCAATTCGTTGTTTGAAAATATCGATAATATTTATATGGGTGGGTTTTCGTTTTCAATTCTTTCCTCATCATTTGTTATTTTAGGACTCTCTTTAGCGTCTTTTATTCTTTGTAAACGTCACATAAAAAATCAAAAAATAATTGATTTACAAAAATAATTCCATAAAAAATCCCCTCCATACCAATCAATTTATAATTGAATTAGAAGGGGATTAGGGGGCAATTATTTAATTAATTCATTGAAATATTGTTCAATTTGATTAACTGTTTGTTCTTCTTTAGAGAAGACATATATTTTAATTTTTGGTTCAGTGCCAGATGGACGAATTGTAATTGTATCACCATTATCATAAATATATTTTAAGACATTTGATTTAGGCAATTTAATTTCAACATCACCAGTAGGTGTATGGCTAACGCTTAATAAATAATCATTACTAATTTTTGGACTTAATACTGGAAGAGGTAATTTATTATTTCTAAAATCTTCCATTAATTGATTAATTCTTTTCGCGCCTTCAGAACCTTTTAATTCATAAGATAATGTCTTAGTA
>JAQYER010000074.1 GCA_028723545.1 Caryophanales bacterium | reverse complement strand
TTTTACAAAGATTTTTTCAAATTCAGGAGGGATTGGCGCTCCAAATTTCATAACTTTGTTCGTAAAAGGATGAATGATACTTAATTCATAACAATGGAGTCCTAATCTATTGATTGGGTTAGCTGGTTCACCATATTTATCATCGCCAATAACATGATGGCCAATATGACCTAATTGAACACGAATTTGATTTTTTCTACCAGAATCAATATTGACATCTAATAAAGAATAATCTTTGTTGGATTTAATTAATTTATAATGAGTGACACATTTTTTAGCGTCCTTTGTTGAAGAAGTAACGTACATTAAATTAAGGGAATTTTGCTTTAAATAATTAATTAATGTATCGCTATTTTTTTCCATTTTTCCTTCAACAATCGCATAATATCCACGTGATTTAACAATGTCTTGCCAATTTTTTTGTAAAGCATCTCTAATTTCAACATTTTTAGCAAACATTAAAACACCAGAAGTATCTTCATCTAATCGATGGACAATATAAATACGATTGTGTTTATCCATTTGTTGAACATAATCAGTAACCATTCGATAAGCAGTTCTACCTTTTTCATTATCACTAGCGACACTTAATAATCCAGCTGGTTTATTAATAACAATAAATTCATCGTTTTCAAAAATAATAGGTAAGTTCTTACGCTGCTTTTTAGCAATTCGACATTTAGAAACGATAACAACATCATCTTTGACTAATTTAAAATTGAATTGCGATACTGGCGCGCCATCGACAGCAACTTGATGATTAGATAATAAGCTCTTAACGCCATTTCTTGATAAATTAGGATATTTAGATAACAAAAAAGTTAAAAGTTCAGTCTCTTCATGAACTTTGTATTCCTTAATCATATTTGGATTAAGTTTTGGTTTTCTTTCTTTTTTCTTAATATCGTTTTTATTCATCTTATTTTCCGTTTTTCTTAATCATATTATAGCATTCTGGACGACGGTCGCGGAATACTCCCCAAGAAGTTCTTTCTTTATTGATTTCATCAAGGTCAAATTCATGAATGCGAATTCCTTCTTCAACTCGGCCCATCGATTCCACCACTTCACCATGTTGATCAGCAATAAATGAATATCCTTGGAATGTCATTTTTGAATTTAATGCTTTTTCTTCACCAACGCGGTTAGATGCTAAAACAGGAATAATATTTGCAGCAGCATGACCACACATGGTATTTCTCCAATGTGGCATTGAATCTCTAATTAATACAGGTTCACTTCCAATCGCGGTTGGGAAAAGTAATAATTCAGCACCTAAAAGAGTTAATATACGCGCTGTTTCAGGGAACCATTGATCCCAACAAATACCAATACCAATTTTTCCAAATTTAGTTTTAAATACTTTAAATCCAGTATCGCCAGGAGAAAAATAAAATTTTTCTTCGTAACATTCTCCGGTTGGAATATGGGTTTTACGGTATAAGCCTAAATCCTTTCCATCAGCATCGATAACCACTAATGAATTAAAATAATTAGTTCCACTTTTTTCAAAAAACGAAATTGGAAGAACAACATTTAATTCTTTAGCAATTTTTTGGAAATGTTTAATAGCTTTGCAATTATTTCTTTCTTCCGCTAAAGAGAATTTGTCATAATCTTCAACTTGGCAAAAATATAATCCTTCAAATAATTCTTGCAAAAGAATAATATTAGCTCCTTCACTCGCGGCTTTTCTCACTAATTGTTCAGCGCGATTAATATTATTCTCATAATTATCATCGCAATGCATTTGGGTTATTGCTACTTTAATTTTCATACGATTATCCTTTCACATCTGGTATTTGCATTGTTATGCAATGGATATTTCCACCACCAAGAAGAATCTCTCTTGATTCGATTTGTATTACATCTTTATCTTTATATATATGTTTGAATTGTTTTAAAGCAATTTCATCTTCAGGAACATTGAATTTAGGAATAATAACAAATTTATCGCCTTGATAATAATTAATATAAGACGCTGCTAAACGTTCATTAACCTCTCTAGGTTTTGCATTGTTTTTACCTTTGGTTATTCCTTTAATATCTTCTAAGGTTGTATAAATTGGTTTAGGTAATTTAATTTTAATAATTTGTAATTTTCTTCCTTCAGCGTCAACACTATTTTTTAATGTTTTATAAGCATCCATGCAATATTGATATTGAATGTCATCTTTATCATCAGTCCACGCTAAAGCGACAACACCTGGTTTAATAAAACAACACATATTATCTACATGTTCGTTTGTTTCATCATTATAAATACCATGTTTAATCCAAATTACTTTATTAACATTTAAATATATTTTTAATTGTTCTTCGATTTCTAATTTATTCAAAGTTGGATTTCTTCCTTTTGATAACAAACATGCTTCAGTAACAATACATGTTTTTTCTCCGTCGACATGGATAGATCCACCTTCGAGAATAAATTTTTCAATATCGTAACGATTAATATTGAAATATTTAGCGATGTTTTTTGTTAATGCATCATCATCTTTGTAATTTGAATATAATCCATCAACATCACCACCATAAGCATTGAATCTAAAATCAACCGCTCTTAATTCTTTGTTATTTCTTACAAAGATAGGTGCGGTATCTCTAGCCCATGCATCATTATATTTAATTTTAAGCGGAATAACGTTATCGATATTCTCAAATTGATTAATTACTTTTTCATATATACGTGGATGAATTCCAACATAAACTTTTTCATATTTAGCGATTGCTAAAATAACGTTCTTATATTCTTTTAAAGCCGGAATAGCGTCTTTCCTCCAAGTGTCTTTTCGATATGGAAGAAGCACAATTGTTCCTAAATGTTTATCTCCTTCAAAAGGCATATAATATCCATCAGAACGTGGATTAGATATTTTATTTTCGTAATAATCAATTAATCTTTTTTTGTAATTGCGATAATATTTCCAACTATCAGTATCGATAACTGAGACATAGTCCGCTCCATAATCAGAAAGAATTGTGACATTTGATTTTTTATATTCTTTAATTCTTTCAATTAATTCTTTTGTAAAAACTTCTCCAGGAACAATTAAAGGGATTCCTGGTGGATAAATCATAATTGATTCTTTAGATATTTGATTATCAGCGTCTTCTAATAATAATTTCTTCCCAGGCGCATGATAAGCACTTCTTGGTCTAGTTAATTGGAAAGGGAAATCAACTGAAAAAGCATGACGAGGATAATCGATATCTTTTTTATAATGTTCTTTTGAAATTTGTTTTAATGCTTCGATTAATTTACTTAAATGATTTTTCTTTGTTCCAATTGCTAATATACCTAAAACTACATATGTTTCCGCTAATTCCATTTGGATATCAAATTTAGTTTTAAGTAATTTATATAAATCAAATCCATTAATATCTAAATGATCTAATTTAATAACTAATTTAGTATCATCATAATCATAACAACCACGAGTAATAAAATGTTCTTTACCGCAAGATATAAATCCATTAATTTTATTAATTTGTTCGCGAACATAACTTGATAATTCATGAACTTTAATCATTTCTTGTTCACCATGTAACGCGACATGTTGTCTAGCAGCGTCTAAAGACGCTAATAAAAGAGTGGATGGAGAAGTAGTATTTAATACATTCAAAGCTTTTTGAATATCTAATTTATTAATGATTTTAGATTTCAATAACAAAACACTTGATTGAGTTAAACTGCCTCCAGTTTTATGAAATGAAACACTCGAAACATCCGCTCCAGCGTCCATCGCGGATATTGGGCCATTTTGATCAAAATAATAATGTGCGCCATGAGCTTCATCAACTAAAACTGCCATTCCTCTTGAATGGGCTTCTTCAACTAATCTTTTTAAATCTGTTACTGCTCCAAAATATGTTGGATTAATAACAAAAATTGCTTTAGCAGAAGGGAATTTTTGCATTGCTTTAATATATTCTTCAACTGATGGTTGATTAGCAATTTCAAGTTCAGTATCAAGATGAGGCATAATATAGATTGGAGTTGCCCCAGATAAAATTAAACCATTAACAATTGATTTATGAACATTACGAGGAAGGATGATTCGATCATTAGCCTTACATGTCGCCATAATCATCGCAATAATTCCGCTTGTCGTTCCGTTAATTAAAAAAAATGAATTATCAGCGTGGCATAAATCCGCCATTAAAGCTTCAGCTTCGGCAATAACTCCGTGTGGGTTGGCTAAATTATCTAATCCGTATGGAGCGTTAACGTCTGATTTAAAAACAATATCTCCAAGATAATCTTTTAATTTATTACTTACATTCCCCATATGATGTCCTGGAACATCAAGTGGTGAAATAGTATTTTCAACAGCGAATTTGACTGCATCTAGAAATGGTGTCTTTCTTTGATTTAACTTATTCATAATGCTTAAATTATATTTTAAGCATATACAATGCGCAAATAAATTATTATTGAAAATAAATTATCTATCATTTGAATTAAATTGTATAAAAAAACTAGAATCAGATTTTTGTCTAATTCTAGTAATTTTAATTTTATTTTTTATTTGATAATGAAGAGATAAATTCTACTTCAATTGCTTTATCTAAACGAGGGAATAATGGACTTTCTTTTGTTACTTGTACACCAGATAAAGGACAGAATGAATATACATTATTTTCATAATTTTGTAATTGTTCTGGAACATTGAATTGTTTCATTACTTTATCAAATGATTCAACAAGAGCAGGTTTTAACATAATTGATGCGCATACGATCGCGTTAGCGAGAACACACATAACATTTTTAAGTTCATCAATTCGATTTTCTTTAGCTAATACCCATGGAGTTGTTTCTTCAATATATTTGTTTGCACCATTAAGATATTCCATTACGCACGCTAAACCTTCGGTTAATTTTAAATCATCCATTGATGATTCATATAATTTCACTGTCGCATCTTGAAGTGATTTCATCTTCTTATCAAATTCACTTAGTGGAGCGGTTAATTCAGGAACAACGCCTCCAAAATATTTAATAATCATAGAAGAAGTACGGTTAATTAAGTTTCCATAATTATTTGCTAAATCCATATTAATTCTTTCAACAAATAATTCTGGAGTAAATTTACCATCACTACCAAAAGTCATTTCTCTTGCTAAATACCAACGAACTGTATCAACTCCATAACGGTTAATTAAATCAACAGGATTAATAACATTTCCACGTGATTTAGACATCTTTTCACCATTTAAATCTAATAAACCATGAACAAAGACACGATCTGGCAATCTTAAATTTAATCCCATTAAGAACATTGGCCAATAAATAACATGGAAACGAGAAATATCCGCTCCAACGATGTGGACGATTTCACAATCTGGATCTTCCCAGAATTTTTTAAATTTTTCTTGGTTATCTGATCCATATCCTAGAGCAGTAATATAATTTGATAATGCATCCATCCAAACATAAATAACGTGCTTTGGATTTTCTCTAATTTGAACACCCCAATCAAATGAAGTACGAGAAACACATAAGTCATTTAATCCAGGTTTAATAAATGTATTCATCATTTCATTTTTTCTTGATAATGGAAGAATGAATTTTGGATTTTGATCCATATATTCAAGTAATTGAGGAAGATATTTGTTTGTTTTAAAGAAATATGATTCTTCACTAGCTCTATGAACTGGACGATGGCAATCAGGACATAAATGTTCTTCACCAACTTGAGTATCAGTCCAGAATGATTCACATGGAGTACAATACCAACCTTCATATTTACCTAAATAAATATCATCATTGTTGTAAAGAGTTGTGAAAATATCTTGCACTACTTTAGTGTGTCTATCTTCTGTAGTGCGAATGAAATCATCATTAGATATTCTCATTGCTTTCCATAATTGTTTAAATTTGTCAGCAATTTCATCGACATATTGTTGTGGTGTTACACCTTTTTCTTGGGCTTTCTTTTGAATTTTTTCACCATGTTCATCAGTGCCAGTTAAAAAATAAGTAGGAACTCCACGCATTCGTTTATATCTCGCTAAAATGTCACACACTGTTGTGCAATATGCATGGCCAATATGTGCTTCAGCGCTTGGATAATAAATTGGTGTGGTAATATAAAATTTCTTTTTCATTTTACAAGCTCCTTTTCGCTATTACATTATATGTATAAAGAATAAAAAAGTCCACAGATGCGGACTTAATTATTTTTAATTTCTTATTTTAAACCGTACTTTTTATTGAAGCGGTCAACACGTCCATCAGTTTGAACGAATCTTTGTTTTCCAGTATAGAATGGGTGGCAGTTGCTGCAAGTATCAACGTGGATGCTCTTGCTTGTTGAATGTGTTGTGAATGTTGTTCCACATGAAACACATGTAACTGTTACTTCATAAGTTTCTGGGTGAATACCTTTTTTCATATTTTTAACTCCTTCCGCCTTAGACCATTAGAGGTTCTAAAGAAAGTTTGCTGTTATACTTTAACAAACAAGAATTGATTTATCAAGAGATAAATTAGGAAAATGGACTATAATTGCGAATTATAGAAATAAACTATATAAAAAAGAACATTGAATAAACCTCATGTTTATGCGAACATATACGCAAGCGCTAGCTGATGCGCTATAAAAATCTGCGTTCCCATAGCTTAAAAGTAACACTTTTGGTAAAGCCTAGGTATATTGGTTCGAATCCAGTTGGGGTAGAAGCATTCGCTTAAATTGAGGCGGGTACAGTATCAATTAAAATGAGAAAGATAAACTCAATAAAACTTCAAATTAGATTAATTTGTAAAATGTGTGTTGGCGGAGTTAAGGCATACGCAGCATGATAAGTAGACTTTTGGTAACTTCCAAAAACTCTATGGGGTCTACTAGCCTCTCCATAACGGATACCCGAAGCAAGAGGTAGACATTCATCTACAACTTTTCCACACATTATTAATATGGCCGTCCTAACGGGTAGTTTGAAGTGTAATTCTTCGAGCGGTTCCAAAACTCCATGTGCAGCAGTAACCAATGGGAGATAAGCAAAGAACGTCAAAACGTAAATTGATCTGCTGCTTTTTTTATTTGTAACAATCTTTTTTTTGATTTCTTTTTGTTAATTGACAGAATTATTGCAAATTATTTAAGGCAATATAAAACCAAGAGGTAGAAAATAATAACTAAACAAAAAACAATTAAATTGTATTAATAAATTATATTTTTACAAAAAATAATTTTATTTTGCTACAATATGCGTGGTCATTATCTTGAAAAACCCTTACGGTAAAAATAAATGCCGCTAATAAAAACATGATAGATGTGATTAAAGGTAGGTGTTTTATGAAAATAAATAAATTTATGAAAGCCGCAATTAAAGAGGCTTATAAAGGAATTGAAAATGGCGATGGCGGTCCTTTTGGGGCGGTCATTGTTAAAGATGGAAAAATTATTTCAAAAGGCCATAATATGGTTCTTAAAAATAATGATTGTACTTGCCATGGGGAAATGATGGCAATCAGAAATGCTTGTAAAAAATTAAAAACATATGATTTATCAGGATGTGAAATATACACAACCGGTGAACCTTGCCCAATGTGTCGAGGCGCAATCCAATGGGCAAACATTACAAAATGTTATCACGCATGCAATTACGAAGATACAAACGAAATTGGATTTAGAGATGATATTTTCCACAAGAACCCACTTCAATCAATTGAATTAAACCGAGATGAAGGCAAGAAACTATACGAAGATTACGTAAATAAAGACGTTAAAAGATATTAAAAAACTATGAAAGAACAAAAGAAAAAGAAAATTATTATTATTGGAGCAGGGATATCTGGTTTATCTTCTGGAATATATGCCCAAAAAAGTGGGTTTATTTCAGAAATATTTGAAAGAAATATGACTCCAGGAGGTCTTTGTACTTCTTGGGTTAGAAAAGGATATAAATTAGATGGATGCGTCCATTGGTTAACTGGAACAAGTCATCAATCTGACTTATATAATTTATGGAGATCAATTGATGCTTTTGATGATAATTCATTAATTATGGAAGACAATTTTGTCACGATTGAAGTTGATGGTGTCAAAGTCACTTTGTGGCACGATTTAGATAAACTTGAAAAGGAATTAATCGAAATATCTCCAGAAGATACAAAATTAATTAAAAAATTCATTAAAGACACAAAAAGAATTGTTAACGTTCCATTACCATATGTTAATTCAATGTCTGACATGTCTATTTATCGAGTATTAAAAACCGGAATAATGATGGTTCCATATTTACCATTAATTATTAAATGTTTAACTACAAGCGTTATTAAATTTTCAAATAAATTTAAATCACCAATTTTAAGAAAAGTATTCGCTACAATTATGCCAGGTAATAAATCTAATTTATATCAAGCATTATATGCTTTTGGAACTTGTGCCTCTGATAGCGGGGGCGTTCCTTACGGTGGTTCTTTAGCGATGGCGAACCGAATTGCGAATAATTATGAACATTTAGGTGGATTTATTCATTATGGTAAATCAGTCAAAGAAATCATAATAAAGAAAAACAAAGCAGTTGGAATAAGATTAACAAATGGTGAAGAACATTACGCTGATTATGTTATTTCTTCAACCGATCTCCACCACTCAATTAATACATTATTGAATAATCAATATTATTTCCGTCATTTTTCACATCGTTTTAAAAATGAAAAAAATTATCCTTCTCCATCATGCGTTTTAGTGCATTATTCAGTTGATTTAAATAAGTTTAATGATTTAAATATCACTAATACATTTGAATTTGAAACTACTCCATTCATTGTTGGTAACAGTGCTGTTTCATCAATTAGAATGCGTTGTTATAAATATGATAAAACATTTATCAATAACGGAAGAGTTACAATGAATGTTTTAATTCACCAAGATGATGATGATTTCCCTTTCTGGAATGAATTAAATAAAAATAAACCATCATATAATCAATTCAAAAAAGAAATTGGATTAATTATTAAACAAAAAATTGAAGAAAGATTCCCATCATTATTCAATGATTTAGAATTATTAGATGTTGTTACACCGATGACATTTGTAAGATACACAAACGCATACCATGGAGCGTACATGTGTTGGGGATTAACAAACAATAATTCAATGTTAATTCATAATGGAAAAGTTCCTGGAGTCAAAAATTTATTTATCAGTGGTCAATGGTTACAAATGCCTGGCGGTTTACCAATCGCAATGATGAGTGGAAAATTTGCAATTGACCACATAATAAAAAAGGAATATCAATTCCCAATTATTAATTTATTCCGCACAATCAAAAACAATAATTAATATTGTTTCAAAAATTCTTCAGTCCAATATGCATAAGGTAAGTAATGAATTTCATTGCTTACTTTTTTATTAGCAATAACTAAATTTATTCCAAGGTGGAAAACAGGGAATCTACTTTGAATTAAATTAGTTAAACAAATATAACAATCAAAATCCGGAGAAAATTCATCTGGGACTTTATAATATTTTGGTTCAGCTAAATTATCAGAATACATTATTAACAAATGATGATATTTTTTTGCTAATTCTTTATCTAACAATAATTGATCAAGATTATCTTTCACTTTTTCTAATAAATGAGGATTTTCATCAATCTTTGTTGATGGTGAAAATAATACCCATACTGGAAACATTTTTTTATCTTTTTCAGCATGTTCATGATATTCCTTATACGATAAAGCGTAAAAGATATTACCAGTATTAAATAATTTTTCTCTTTGGTAATATTCCAAAGTTAAAAAACCAGTTATTTTACCTTTAAAAGTATCTTTGTTAGCGTTATATTTCATCTCATCTTTGGTAAATGAGCCTTGTTTCAATCTAAATTTTTCTCTTACTTCAGTAATGATTTGTTTGTTGAGCATGTCTAAATTATATATAACATGCTTTTTTATAGACAATATTTTTCTTTAAAAAAATACTGTTTTATTTGTAAAATTTTCGTAAAGACAACCGTTCTATCGAACAATAAAAGCAAACTAGAAACTAAAATTATTATTAAAATAAATGTATTTAATAATTATTAATGATAAAATCATTTTTAATTTATAAGAAGGGAGAGATAGATATGATAAATAAAAAACAAGCTATCGAAGTCCTAAATGCTGGATTAGCCACCGGAGCAGATTATGCTGAAATTTATGTTGAAGATGTTTTTTCAACCGGTGTTGCTCTTGATAATGGAAAAGTCGAATCCGCTTCAAAAAATCGTTCTTATGGAGCAGGTGTTCGTTTATTAAAAGGCTATCAAAGCGTTTATGGATACACAAGTATCGTCACTAAAGAAAGTTTATTAAAAATTGCTCAAGATCTCGCTAATTCATTTAGTGGTGAAAGAGTATTAACTATCGAAAAATTAAAAACTAAAAAAGCAAAAAATATTCATACACATGAAATACCTTTAAGTACTGTACCTTTTGAAGATAAAATCAATTATCTCAAAAGAGCAGATAAAGTATTAAGTGAATATGATCCAAGAATTATTCGCCGCCAAGCAGCTTTTTCTACTTCAAAGAAAGATATTCATATTTTCTCTTCTAAAGGATATGAATATATTGACTCTAAAGAAAGAGGAAGAGTTGCTGTTATGGCTTTAGCGTTCGAAGACGGAAAAATTGAAACTGGATTTAATGGACCAGGTGCTTCAGCAGGATTCGAATGGTTCTTAAATGAAATTAATATTGAAGAAATCGCAAAAAATACCGCGAAAGACGCAATTACAATGTTAGGAGCAAAAGAATGCCCAAGCGGAATTATGCCAGTTGTTATTGGTAATGGTTTTGGTGGAGTTATTTTCCATGAAGCATGTGGGCACTCATTAGAAGGTACTTCAGTATCTAAAAAATTATCTGTTTTCTCTGACTCTTTAGGAAAACAAATTGCATCACCAATTGTTACTGCAATCGATGATGGCACTATTCCAAATGGTTGGGGATCAAATAATATTGATGATGAAGGTAATCCAACTGAAAAAACAGTATTAATTAAAGATGGAGTATGTACATCGTTCCTTCTTGACGACTTTACAGGACGTCGTATTGGAATGAAAGGTAATGGTGCTTGCCGTCGTGAATCATATAAATATGAACCTACATCACGTATGTCAAATACATATATTGCTCCAGGAAATAGCACTCCTGAAGAAATTATTGCATCAACTAAATTAGGTTTATACGCTGCATCATTAGGTGGTGGTTCAGTTAATCCTGCTACTGGTGAATTTAATTTTGCTGCAAATGTTGCCTATATTATTAGAGATGGAAAAATTTGTGAACCAGTAAGAGGCGCAACATTAATTGGATCTGGTAAAGATATTTTATTTAATATTGATATGGTCGGTAATGATTTAAAACGCGCACAAGGTGTTTGTGGTTCTGCTTCTGGTGGAGTACCAGTCGATGTTGGCCAACCAACAATCCGTGTTAGTCAAATTGCTGTAGGCGGAAACGGAGGAGAATTAAAATGAGATTAAATGAGAAAAAATTCTACGATTTAGCGTCTCAAAGAGGTATTGAAGCCGCTTCAATCACAATTAATAAAGCACATTCATTATCTTGTGGAGTTTTCCATGGAGAAGTAAATAACGTCACTATTAGCGATGATTTTTCAGTTATTGCTAAAGGTGTATATAAAGAAAAATTTGGTACAGTTCGCGTTGAAGCTATTGACAAAGACACTCCTGAATTTTTAGTAAATTCAATTATTGAAACAGCCTCTGTTATCGAAAAAGAAGAAAAGGCCACTATTTTCAAAGGTAGTGAAAAATATCACAAAAAGAATTTATATAAACCAGAAGTTTTATCTACTGACCTCAGTGATAAAGTAAAAATCTTATTAGAAATTGAAGCTAAATTAAAAGCATATGATCCTCGCATCAGCGAAGTTGCGTCTGTAGAATATCAAGAAACAGACACTCAATCATCTTTATCAAATTCTTATGGACTTAAATTATCACAAAAAAGTGCACTCTATGGATTTGTCGCAGAAATAGTTGCAACACAAGGAGATGAAAATAAAACTGGATTCAAAGTGTTTTTCTCTGATGACATTAATGCGTTTGACATTGATAAATTCGTTGAAGATGTTGCAAAAGATGGCTTATCAAAATTAGGTTCAACTCAATGTAAGAGTAAAAAATATCCTGTCGTGTTGAACGCTAAATCAGCAAGCAGTTTATTAAGTGCATTATTATCAAATATTGATGCCGAACAAGTTCAAAAACATTCATCAAAATTTGAAGGCAAATTACATCAACAAGTTGCTAGCAAGAAGATTACGTTAATCGAAAATCCTTTAGAACCTAATCTTAATTTCCGTTATTACGATGATGAAGGAGTTGCAACAAGAAAGAAAACAATTATTAATAAAGGTGTTCTTGAAACATACATTTACACACTTGAAACCGCTGCGAAAGATGGTGTTGAACCAACTGGTAACGGATATGGAAGCGGACACGCCAGCGCATCATTAGTCAATGCGAAAATTAAAGCCGGAAAAAGAAGTGAAGAACAATTATTTGAAAAGATCAAATTGGGTGTTTACATCACAGATTTAGAAGGATTACACGCTGGACTTAATTCACAATCAGGAAACTTCTCATTACAATCTCAAGGATTTATGATTAGAGATGGTAAAATTGCTGAACCATTATCATTAATCACTGTTGCGGGTAATTTATTTGATTTATTTATGGATGTTAAAGAAGTATCAAATACTTACGCGGCAAATAGCCATAGCAACACTAAATCACCTGCCTTATTAATTAAAAAATTATCTATTACAGGTAAATAATAAGCATTTTACAAAATAAACGCCAACACATAAAATTCGAAACAAAGATATACACTATCGAATGTGTTGGCTTTTTTGTTTCATCAAATTGCCAAATGTCATTAACCAATCATTATTTGAACTATGAAATGGGCACGAGTTGATAATTATGGAAAAATATTTGATCATCCATAATACGAAAAAACGATGCTCACAGGCATCGTTAATAAAATTTAGTCTTTTTTTATCAAATTTTGCGCAAGAAATTGGTTATTTTTTAATATAAAGGACACCAATCGTGCCAGGTCCACAATGTGATGAAATAACACATCCTGCACGAGTAATATAAACATGGTCTTGACCAACTACTTTTGATACTTCTTCATAAAGATAATTAATTAAATTTTGATCCATACCAGAATGAGTAACGAAGATATGGTCTAAATCAACATTTGGATAATCACCTTTAATTTCGTTGACTAATTCGTTTAAGGCAGCTTTATACGCTCCACGAGGCTTTTTATAAACAATCATTCCACCATCAACTAGTTTAATGATTGGATGAATATGGAATATTGTTCCAAATATTTTAGATGCCCCACTGCATCTACCGCCT
>JAQYER010000073.1 GCA_028723545.1 Caryophanales bacterium | reverse complement strand
GAAAAATTGATGCTAGAACATCGTTAACTGGCAAACTTGCCCCGTTATAAAACCCGTTTTCGTCTTGGTCAATAGCCAATCCACCGTGAGACATGATTTCTATTCTGTCAGTGAAAATTGAAATTTGATGGGAGTTTAAAGTAAGCCATTTATTATGAATAAAGGCATAATCACGAGTATCATACCTATGCTTCTTAGATGGTGCAGCTGACAAGACTTGAACTTGCACATCAAAGATGGAAGATTCTGATTCTTCTGCGTCTACCAATTCCGCCACAGCTGCAATTAAATTACATGAAATAGCATTAAGAAATATAATACAACCGAAATCAATGCAAATATTGAATAACCGATTGCTACTGCTAATTCATGTTTTTTTCTTTCTTTATAATATTTTGTGAAGAATATTCCGGTATCAATACAAAACCAAATAACTAAATAGCCAACATTTAATGTTTCATTGACTAAATATTCAATGCCAAATAAAGCAATACAAATAACAATAATTATTGATGAAACAATATAACTAGGGTCAATTATTTTTGTTTTGGCTTGATTATCATTTTCCATTTTTAATTCCTCAATTGCTTGTATTATATTTTATTATTTTATAAATTAATAACATATTTTATAATAAAAAATATGCAAATTGATAAATATTCAGCTCATAAGGAGACATTAAAATCCATGTATGTACAAGTAGATAATCTTTTAGCGAGTTCAAAAACATTTAAAGATATCTTTGATATTGGAAAAACTCATAACAACCATAAATATATTTTTATTTATGAGAATAACAATAAAACAAAGAAAATAGCGTATTCCGATTATTATGAATTGTGTTACAAATACGCATTTCAATTGAAGCAATTGTTGAAAGATATAGATAAAAATGATTATGTCGCCTTGAAAATGAAAAATTCATATTTATGGTGTGTTATCTATTGGGCAATATTAATGTCAGGACATAATGTTTTAATTATTAATCCATTATCAAGCGAAGCCGATACAAAAAGATTAATCCAAGAAGGAAACGCTAAAGCGATTATCAGTGATAAAAATAGCCAATACGATATCTATTCAATCAATAGTAATGAAATTAAAATAAGCGATGAAAAATATATTTCGAATGAATATGGAAATAAAGTAGCGTTCTCCACTAGTGGAACAACTGGTGATTCAAGAATTTTTGTATTTTCTGACAAAAACATTGTTGCGCAAATTGCATCTGCTCGAAAAATACCTGATACTTCATTAACTGGAATGTTTAAAAAAGATAAAGGAGATCTCCGTTTAATGGCGGTTGTTCCTTTCTCTCATATTTATGGATTTGTTGCTGTCTTTTTATGGTACACATTTTTTGGAATGACTATTATCTTCCCTAATTCATTATCGTCTTTTGACATTCAAAATTGCGCGAAAAAATATAAAGTCACTCATATTTTTGGAGTGCCTTTATTATGGGATTCTTTAGCGAAATCCATCAAGAACACAATTAAATTAAAAAGTGAAAAGATGCAAAAAACTATTAATAAATTTATCGATTACAACAATGGAATTATTACTTCTGGAGAAGCTGGATTTGCATCGACAAAATTATTTAAAAACATTTTCCAAAAGAAAGTTTTTGGAAATAAGATTTGCTTTTTAGTGTCTGGAGGAAGTTCTATTTCAAAAGAAACATTATCGATTATTAATGGAATTGGTTATCCTTTAAACAATGGATATGGAATGACTGAAGTCGGTGTTACTTCAGTAGAAACAATTGATGATGTTAAACAAAGATTAAAAGGTTCAATTGGATTTCCATTAACTGATGTTATTTACAAAATTAAAGATAACGAATTATGCATTAAATCTCCACAAATCCATTCATATCGTTTAATCAATGGCATTGAGCAAGATTCATTATTGGATGAAGAAGGATTTTTCCATACTGGTGATATTGGTTTTATGGACGAAACAGAACACACTTGGATTAAAGGAAAAATTAAAGATGTTGTCATTGGTTCAAATGGGGAAAACTTGTATCCAGATGAAATTGCAAGTTATTTTGTAAATTTACCATTTATTAATAAATACACTGTCGTGGGATTACCAATTAATAATGATGAAATCGTTTCTTTAATTATTTCATTAGAAAAAGAAATAAATGACGAAGAGAAAGAAAAATTAATTAAAGAAATTTCAATTATTAATAATAGTTTTCCAACATCGATGAAAATTAAAAAAGTATATATTTATCAAAATGATTTACCAGTCAATACATCGATGAAAATATTAAAATATCAAATTGTGGATGAATATTTAAAAAATCCTCAATTATTCAAACAATTGTCAATAATTGAAAATGTTGGTTTTGAACAATTTGACCAACAAGAAGTAACCTCAATTACAAATAAAGTCAGAAAAATTGTATCTTCTATTTTATGTGTCGAAGAAGATAAATTAGGCAATAATCAAAACATCATTACTGATTTAGGAGGAGATTCATTTACCTTCATGACTTTATTGAGCACGCTTGAAGAGGAATTTGATATCTCTATTCCAACCGAAATGTTTTCAAAACTAAATACAATTAATGATTTCGTATTATTTGTATTAAAGAATAGACATTAATCATTTAAAAATTTTAAAACATCATTGATAACTTGTTCATCAAGAATATAAGTTTCAAAATAATTATTTTTTAAATCGTAAGCTGGTTCATTTTCCCCTAATAAACCTAATCCATTCGATAATTTATTTTGCAATTGTTCTGATTCATAAGTAATAAAAGGATGATGGCCTTTATTTTCGTATAAAACAGGATGGATATTTTTCTTTTTATTTGCGACTTTTTTATATAATTCATATGAATTTTTCAAATTAACAACAATATCTTTATCGCCATGAATGCACATTACTTCTGCGTTTGTTTTCTTTAAGCCTTGAACAGAAGAATATAAAGCGTATTTACCATGATGGATTAAATCATTTAAAAATAAAAATGGATAAAAGAAACATAAAAATTTAGCAAATCCTCATATAAGCATTGTTTGATTATTAAATCCTGCAAAGGCAACACATTTTTTGATGCGATTATTTTTAATATTTAAAGAATTTAAAGAAGTATAAGCACCCCAGGAATGACCCATAACAACTATATCGTATTGATTATATTGTTTATCATTAATTATATATTTATATACTTTTTCAAAATCACCTAATGATTGAGTTAAATCTCTTACTCTTAATCCAGTTGACCTCATTGAACCAATTTGATCATAACTAACGACAATAAATCCATCTAGACATAAGCGGTTAATTAAAAACAATAAATATTCATGTCCCGCTCCTAAACCATGAGATAAGATAATAACCTTTTTATAAGAAGATTGATTAATATCTTTATATATAATCCCGTTAATTATGTTTTTATGAGATTTAACAGAAAATTTTTGCTTACTTAAACAAGGAAAGTCAGATGGCATTGGATAAGAAAATCTTAAACACCCATCTCCGCGATGAGAAAACATTTTTCTCATAATTAATTCGATAAATATTTCAATAATAACGGTGATAAAAATAATTATTGAAACAATAATGATTATTTCAACTGGCATATTTTACAAATATCTCTTTTTAATTATATCAATTGTTGGAGCGTCCGCTTTTGCGAATTCAAGTTCATCGATATTATTAATATTAGACCATCTAGAATTTATATGTTCAGTCAAAACTGGTTCTCCAGAAATTAATTCAAGTCGATATGTTGATAAATTAATAATTACATCATCATATTCATCGACAGTAACATTGATTAATTCATGCGCTTTAACATCGATTTTTAATTCTTCTTTGAATTCTCTTTCTAAAGCTTGTTCATTTGTTTCTCCGCTTTCAACTTTACCACCAGGAAATTCCCATTTAAAGGCGGTTTTTCCGTGATTACCTCTTTGGGCGGCGAAAACAAATTTATCTTTGATAATTGCTCCAGCAACAACAAATAATTGCTTTTTCATAATTAAATCTCTTTTTGTTTGATTTTGGCTACATCGCCATCAAAATAATAACGATTTTCTTCATTTTCAGAATGAGTGTCGTACCATATTTGAGCGTAGAAAGGATTTGTTTTTGCTAATTCATCGTAATTCCAAGGCTCAGGAAGTTCTTGAATAGCATCCCAGTGCCCAGCTTTAATAACAGCGTAAGGAGAAAGAATAAATCTTCTTCCTGAATGAGATTCCCATTCAAGAGGAGTGTATAAATCGCCTTTAACCATTGAAGTAGATATTAATTTTCCTCCGCGGAATAAAGCGGCTTCTCTTAAATCATCGATGTCAATATCTTCATCTTTTTTATTTTCATCGTAGCCGTGGTTTAATAAATATTTTTCAGCATGGGAAATATCTTTTAATTCGTTATAATCAATAATTTCATTATCAGGAGTTCTTCCTTTGGCTAAAACAGGGAAATTATCCCATGTTTCAGGTAATGAATTATATTGTTCAACTGATCCAAACGCTGCGATAACGCGTGGAGTTAATTCATTTTTAACCCAATAATATGGGGCGTTTTCATCTTTTAATAGAGGTCCTAACACCAATTTTGATAATAATTTTGGAGAGATTATTTTTGCTAATTTGAAATATTTGTGACTATTTAAAATATCTTCCCAAAATGAATGAAGAGATTGACTTTGGAAATTAAAATAATCATTCAAAATATGGGAATCTAAAAACCACATACAATGGAAGTTTCTTGTCGCATTCCAATTTGGTTTCATAAATTCTTCAACACTTACTCCCATCACTCCGAAGCCTTCTTGGAAAGTTTCATATCCAGTGACACGATTTAATTCTCCTCCACCGATGTTATAAACTTTCTTCCAAAATTTTTCATCGATTGTTTGTTTATAATCTTGAACAAGAATATTTCTTAAAAGAACACCACTATCTTCAGCAGTTACCCATTCAATTGGCACGTTGTATGGAGTGTGGAATAATAAACCATCAGAAATATTGTCTTTTAATAAATTTTTATGCAAAACACCAGTTTGTCTTAAAATAACCCATGATTTAACATTTGATTCTAATACCGCTCTTTCACCTTTTAGTTTAGTAATTGAATAAACGTCATATGGACTAGGAAGTAAAGGATCACCTACTCTTCCCCAAGGGTGATGATAATCTCTATTTCCATAAATACCCACTGTTGAAATATGGATTAATTTAGGTTGATTTTTTTGTTTTTCTATCGCTCTTAATAAATTTTTAACACCAACATTATTTGTTAAATCAGTTTGTTCAAAATTATGATCCGCCATCGGAGGAATTAAAGCAGCTAAATGGAAAATATAAGATGTTCCTTCAACTAATTTTAAACAATCATCTTGATTCTCAATGTTTCCATAAATGACATTAATCTTATTTGGGTATTGCTTTTTAAGTTTTTTAGCAAATGAATGATTTCTTTTTTTATTTCTGAGCAATAAATTTATTTTGTCGATAAATTCTAATTCTAAAAATTGCTTAAGCGCCTCAACGCCCATATTCCCGCTTCCGCCGGTTAATCCAATCTTAATATTCATATCCAAGACCTCGTAATCACGATTATTGTAGCAAAAAGAATAATTCATGACCATAAAAACAATTTTTTAGTAAAAATTGCATTAATCATAATTTTTAAACAAAAAGTCATAAATTAGATATTTTTATTAATAAATTTTTGTTATACAATAATAATCGGCAAAGAAAGAAGGTAAATAATTATGCCATTAGTAAATACAAAAGAAATGTTTAAAAAAGCTTATGATGGTGGATATGCTGTTGGTGCATTCAATGTCAACAACATGGAAATTGTCCAAGCTATTACTGAAGCTGCTGGTGAACTTCATTCTCCAGTTATTCTTCAAGTTTCAAAAGGCGCTCGTGCATATGCAAATTCTAAATTCTTAATTCATATGGTTAAAGCGGCTTTAGAAAACTACCCAGATCTCCCAATCGCTTTACATCTTGACCACGGTGATTCATTCGAACTTTGTAAAGCATGTATCGACGACGGATTCACATCAGTCATGATTGACTATTCAGGTCATCCATACGAAGAAAACGTTGAAGTTACAAGAAAAGTTTGTGAATACGCTCACGACACATCAAAACACCCATATGTAACAGTTGAAGCTGAACTTGGTACTCTTGCTGGTGTTGAAGACGAAGTATCACATGAACATTCGACATATACTGATCCTGATCAAGTTCAAGATTTCGTTACACGTACAGGAGTTGATAGCTTAGCTATTGCTATCGGTACTTCTCATGGTGCATACAAATTCACAAAAGAACAATGCACACGTAATAAAGATGGTATCTTAGTACCTCCACCATTAAGAATTGATATCCTTGAAGAAATTGAAAAACGTATTCCTGGATTCCCAATTGTTTTACATGGTTCAAGCTCAGTTCCACAAGAATATGTTGCAATTATTAATCAACATGGTGGAAAAATGCCTGATGCTGTTGGTATCCCAGAAGAACAATTACGCGAAGCTGCAAGACACGCTGTATGTAAGATTAACATTGACTCAGATTTACGTTTAGGAATGACTGCTGCTATTCGTTTACATTTCGATGAACATCCAGATCATTTTGATCCAAGACAATATCTTGGTGATGGACGTAAATATGTTAAGGCAGTTGTTGAACACAAGATTACAGAAGTCTTAGGTTCAAAAGATAAGGCTTAATTAACAAATATTTACACAAATACTCCAGCGTTTGCTGGAGTATTTTTTTTACCAATTTTTGATTAATGGATATAAAGAATGGAATTTATGATATTTCTCTTGATAATATTTTTGCTTGTTTATATTAGGATAGATAATTCTTTCAACTTCAACAATTTCATTCGCAGCCGAAGAAACATCTTTATAAAGCCCATCACCGACCATTGCTAATATTGCCGCTCCAAAAGAAGGGCCTTGTTCTGTTTTAAGAACTTTGATTGGAATATTTAAAATATCGGCAGCCATTTGCTTCCATTTTTCAGATTTTGCTCCCCCACCACATATTGTTGCTTCTTGTGGACAAATACCGTTTTTATTAGCGATTTCCAAACAATCCTTAATTGCAAAAATTACACCTTCCATTATTGCTTTGCTCATTTGTCCGCGTGTGGAATTCATTGATAAATTCATAAACGAACCACGGATATTAACATCATTATGTGGAGATCTTTCTCCGACTAAATATGGAAGGAATATTATATCTGAATCACACAAAAGATTTTCATCTTCAATGTAGTCATTTGTTTTTAATATTTCTTCAATCCACCATTTACGGCAAGAAGCAGCCGATAGAATGCAACCCATTAGATGGTATTTATTTGAAGCATCACAAAATGAATGGAGTGAATTATTTTTATCCATAATAAACTTTGATGAAGGAATAAAAATTGTGCCGCTTGTACCAAGCGAAATATTTGCACTTCCATCTTTAATTGTATTAGTTCCAATTGCCGCAGCAGCGTTATCTCCAGCTCCAGCAACAATCTTGACTGAAGATTTTAATTTTAATTCATCAGCAATTTCTTTTTTGATAGTCCCAACACACTCAAATGATTCATATAATTTTGGGAGCATTGATTGATTTATGTGACAAATATCAAGCATTTCTTGACTATATTTTCGATTTTTCACATCAAGAAGAAGGAGACCAGATGCATCTGACACATCTGTAGCGAACACTCCACTAAGTCGATATATTAAATAATCCTTAGGAAGCATAATTTTATTAATCTTGTCAAAATTTTCTTTTTCATTATTGTATATCCATAAAATTTTTGGAGCAGTAAATCCAGGATAAGCAATATTTCCGGTATATTTTGCAATATTATTTTTCCCAATGTTGTTATTTAAATATTCTGTTTCCAATGTCGACCTGCCATCATTCCATAATATTGCAGGGCGAATAACATTGTCATCTTTATCAAGAATAACTAATCCATGCATTTGTCCACCGAAAGATATTGCACACACATCGTCAGTATTTTGATTAATTAATAATTCTTTTAACCCTTCTATAGTTTGGCAAAACCAATCTTCAGGATTTTGACTAGAATGGTTCTTTTGACGATAAAATATTGGGTAATCTTTAGTGACTATATTTAAAATTTTGCCATCTTCAT
>JAQYER010000072.1 GCA_028723545.1 Caryophanales bacterium | reverse complement strand
TATATTTTCTTTTTGCCAATTTTAATTTGAGTAATTATTTTTTCATTTGTCATATTTCGATATTCTCCCAGTCATCATGATTATCAATAGGCTGTTTGACTTCTTTTTTGTTGTTTTTTGTTATTTTTTTGGCTTTTTTCGCTTTATTCTCTTTTACTTTTGTGTGAATTTTCCTTTTTGTCTTTTCAATGTCTTTATGTAATTCTTCATCAAAATCAGAAAAATCATAGGCCGAACCTGATTTTAAAATAATACCTTTTTTACGATCAATTAATGTTTCATATTGAATAGTTAATAAGGTGTTTCTAGAAATATTATTAAAGCTTTCTTTTTCTGGAGAAGAAGTATATAAGGCTGTAAAAATTCCAGTAACAAGGAGCACTAAATAATATGTTGCGCTTCTCCATATTATTTGAGCGGCTGTTGTAACTGAAGGATTAATAAAATAATTTTCAAAAATGATATTAAAAATAATTTCCGAAATACCAGCTGAACCAGGAATTGGAATTAATGATGAAGTCATTTGGTGATACGCACATAAAAATACTGAATCAAAAAATGAAGTAACATCTACTTGGCCAGTTGTTGGTAATCCTGATATTTCATTTATTCCAAAACCATTTAACGCGACTCCCGCGATAAAAGGAATAGAATATTTCAAAGTAATAATAATGAAACAAACGATGAAAGTAAAAATGAATACCGCACGATTAGAAAATAATCTTTTTAATTCAATACGGAAATTTTCAACACTGACACGAACATTTTCTCTTAATTCATCTGGCTTTTTAATGATTTTAATTTTCGCTAAAAAAGAAATAACAATATTACAAACAAAATAATGAAATCCTTTCCAATAAGAAAGAAGAATAATACCCAATGTGAACACTAAATTATAAGCAAAACCAATTAATGTTAATGGAAGAGCTGGTAAATCTAAATCATAATTCAAAACGGAAATATGAAATTCACCAATCGATATTAATAAAGGATATTTAAATATAACACCTAATAATTGGATAACAATCATCGCAAATTGTTTAATAATAACATACATTACAACAATCGATGTGGCGTTTGAAATATTAATTCCTTGCTTTTTAATTGTCATTATTTGCATCAATTGCCCACCAGTAGCACCTGGAGTAACCGAATCATAAAAAGATCCAACAACTGAGGACGCTAAACCGTTAGGATAATGATATTTTCTTGTATATAATCGACCAAATAATAATAAAATCAAACCTTCTAATAAATAACAAACAATAACCATTCCAATAATCAATAATACATACCATAAATTGATATTTTTAATTGAATTAATGACCGATTCAAAATTATCTTTTAATGACAAAAATAACGCTAAACCGGTGGAGACGATGACAATGGTGAAATAATAAATAAATTTAAGATAAGGATTTTTCTTTTTCTTTTTTATTTCAACTTTTTCAAAGCCTTCAATTGGTTTAATCTCATCAACAATAAATTCAGTTAAGTTCTTATTATCGTTTTGGTTTTCCATAGCGATAATATGATAGCATATATCGACGTATTTAACATAAATGAAAACATTAAAATGTTTCAAACATTTTTGTTAATCAATTTTACAATTATAATACTAAAGTAATCGCAGGACGAACAGCGCATTCACTATTGTATATAGAATTTTGACCAATATAACCGCTTTCAGAGATAGCATAGCTCATTTTAGGTGTATCACCAGGAGAACGAGTCCAATATTCGCCATTATATAAATACCACCCATTCGATTCAATTGCAGTTAATTCATTTAGCTAGGAAATAAGCAAAGAATAATTTACATTGCTTTGTGGGTATAAGCCATATGTAATTGTTTTGTTATCTTAAGAAACAATTGGCGTTGTTCCATTATTCATTGTCAAATTATTTTATTGGTCAAAGCGTGCATATAATGTGTAATTATGATTTGGCATTAAAATAGTATATATAGCACTATAGGATAGAATATGCAAAGAGTCATCAGATTCGTCTCTATACTCCCAACAATAAAATGAATATCCAGTTTCCGGTATCGCTTGAATTGTTACATATTCATTATAATGATATTGCCCTTCTCCAGTAGCGTATCCATATCCTACCGATATCAAAGATAATTCATATATTTTATATTCACTTTCGAAATGAGCTAATAAAGTCAAATACGCTTCATTATATTCAGGAAAAACCTGATGATCGATTACTTCCCAATAAGCAAATGTATCTCCATCTTTAGTTACGAAATTATAAATATTTGGCATTGTAGAATCGACTATTTCCTGATTGAAATAACTATCTCCACCATTCGGATCATAACTAACAACAGCACGTCCGTCAGCGGCGATCATATATTTAAATCCGCCTTCATAGTCGCCATTTCTAAAACATTTTCCAGCCTGACAAAGATTTTTTAAACGGTCAACTTCTTCATCACTATCGGTAATATTTTTAAGAATACTTTCTGCTTCATCATACTGTTGGTTACTAATTAAATCACTTACATTATCAATAGGATAAGTGCTAGGATAAACATCGGAATAGTCGGGTTCAACAGTTCCACAGGCCGGAAAATATAATATAACAA
>JAQYER010000071.1 GCA_028723545.1 Caryophanales bacterium | reverse complement strand
AGCGTCTTTTGGTGATTGATTCATATTAAATTGATAAATACCACCAGCAGTAATTGTTGCTTCAGTAGCTAAACATTCAGTGTCAATGGCTGTTAAATAGAAGCTTCTTAATTGTGATGTTGCAACAACTTCAATTGGAATAATAACTTTTGGTCCAACTCCTTCAACATGGCTTGAGAATGTAACATTAGAAGTTCCAATATTAACTGCAGACATTTGATAATATAAATCATTTGGTTCTTTAGCGATAACGCTTGTATCAGAAGATGTTTCTGGTCCATATTGCCATAAATCTAATGCGGTAGATGGAGAATAACAATTTTTATTAACAACGAATGGGCTAAATTCACCTTCATTATCTAAAATGTAGAAATCTTTAGATAAACCAATCATTGATTTTCCAGCTTGTTTAGCTTCTTCATTTTGAATTTTTGGATCAAAGAATTGAAGATTGTTAAATTCAGAAACAAAATAATCATCTAAATTGAAATCTCCAAATTCAATATCACCAGTATATGGATTTCCATAAGTGTATGAAGCAACGATTGTTTTAACAATTGTTCCTTTTACTCCAGTTTTTGGAGCGTGAGCTTTGAAATCCCATTCAGCATCAGTAAATGTTGTTTGTTTATAATTTAATGATGTCATTGCGCCTGTTGATAAAAATGACATTGATACTGTGTATTTAATAGCTTTATTAACTGAAGATCCAGCAGTTGTTGAATATTCTTGCGTTGTATTTAAGGCGACATTAAATCCATTTTCTGTTTCGGTTGGGACAATAGAAATATCATACATGCTTAATCCACTATCAGTGCTATAACCAACACGGTAAGAATACATAATATCTCTTTCGAGGAAATAGTTAGGCATGTGAGCGAATGTTTTGACATTACGTTCAGCATAACGTGAATTGATTTTGAAGCGATATCCATAATCATCGCCATCAATTGTTTCTAAATGAGCACTATGAGCAGCGTTATCATTGTAATTTAAACGATAACGGTCATCGTTTGATAATTTGTTTCCTTCAAATTTTTGATATGTGTCAACGACTGTGTATAAATTATTTTCTTTATCATAATGTTTATATACATACATTGGATCGACATTATCTGGATCGAATGTATCAACAATTGTTGCGAATGATTTATTATCTTCATAAAGTTTATAATCCATTTCTTTAGTAATAACATCATTTGTTGTTTTATCGCTTACACGATAATGCATTCCAACTAATCCTGTTGGATAAACACTATATTCACTTCTAACTGAAGGAGAAACAATTAATAAATTAGATAAAGATGATACATCAGTTGGTAAAACATCTACCTTTACTCTTTGGATGTAGCAAGGAGTTTCGATAACGTTTGGATTGTAATAGAAATCATATGTATATCCGTTTGCAACTTGTAATGCATATTCTTTTTCATGGCAAATTTCAACATTACCAAATGATCTTGTTTCATCTAAATCAACACAATCAAGTGTTGTTTTACCACTACCAGAAGCAATAACATAATTGAATTTTGAATATGCTTTTGATCCTTCGGCTTTAACATTTTTTGCACAATAAATGCCAGTGACAGGATCAAGTGTTAATGAGGCAACAATATCTCCTTCAATAACGACATCACCAGAAATTGATAATGAAATAACAATTCTTGCTGATTGATCAGGCATTGTAAATTTATAAATTGTTTTATCATCATTTCCAACGAGTTCTTGGTTTCCGTTTAAAACAACTGATTTAATAGAAATACCTTCACCAACCGAAGTGATTGTTAATGTTACTTCTTCTCCAGCTTCGGCATATTCAGTTGATAACTTATATGTAATTCCACTAGAAACAGTTACACTAATTTTATATTTTTCAGGTTGAGGAGTGACTGGGCTTGAATTAGTTGTAGTGTCTGAAGTTGTGTCACTTGAAGTAGTACTAGAATTATTACAGCCAGTAATCAATAAAGCTGAAGCAGCAATAAGAACTAGTCTTTTTAAATTTTTCTTCATAATTACATTTTCCTTTCTTTATTATTGAGCATAAATATAACTTACATCAGTATTGTATAACATATTTAATAGATGAGATTCTCCGCCTGTTTCATAATATGTATATGCGACATCAGCTTGAGCAGATATGCATATTTCGGTAATTGTAGTTGATTGAGCATTAGAACTTAACGTTTTAGCGTTAAATATATAACATCCAGTTGGAGCCCAATATTCAACAAATTCAAGTTGGAAAGTAACTTGAACTTTTTGTTCGAAATCATCTCCACCTTTCATTACGCATTCTGTTCCTTCATCGCCTTTATAAAATGAAGCAGACCAATCTCCTAAATATCCAGCAAATTCTGGAATTGATTTGAAATATTCAGCGTAAGTAATAACTTTTAAGATATCTGTTTCTGAATATGTTGGACGAACACGAACAATTTTACGGAAACATAAAACATCGTCAGCGTCATATATTTTTAAGACAAAATCCCCCGCTTTATGAGTAACAATATAAAATTTTGAATTGCTATCTTCGACTCTTTCAATTGTTGCGTGGCTTTCATCTGAAGATTCAACACGAATTGTTTTATCTGCTAAATTGGATTCAAATGTACAATCATATCTTTCATTTTCGCCAATAAAGCGATCAGAAATCAATTCAATGAGATATCCACTAGCGCTTCCACCAGAAATAATTTCACTACATCCTGGAGTGGATTCAGTTAATCCTTCATAACGTTCTTGAATTTCAGGAAGTCGAGATGAAGTAGTATTTGTATTAGTGTCTGCAATATCTGTTGATGTAGAATTACATCCCGCGATTGAAAGCACTAATAAAGGTAAAATAAATAGTTTTTTATTCAATTTCTTATCCTCCTTAATTATATAAAGATAATGTACCGGTATTTCCAGTATATAAATTGCTTGTTCCTTTGATAGAATCAGATGTAACTTTGAAAGCTTTACCAGTATAAATCATGTTGACAGAAGCAGTTGCTCCTCCACCAACAGTCATAACAGCAGTAACAGTTTTAGTTGATTCATCATAAGTATAAGAAACATTTTCATTTCTCATAATTCTTTGAACACCGCAATGATCCATATCAAGATTATAATCTGCCGCTACACAACAAGATAATTTCATTTCAGTGCTTGAGAACTCTAAATACATTCCAATATAAGCAGCATCGTTTTCAAAACATGAAGTGTTACGATATTTATTTCCAGCAAATTCTGGTAATGTAATTTGATTTTCTTCATCGCTAATAACACTAAATGTTTTTGCTTCTAAATCAAGATTAATAACAATTTTTCTTGCTCCTTTTGTTAATGTGATATTAGTGTCATCAACAACATAATCGAATTCAATATCTAAATATGTTGCAACATATTCTCCTCCGATAAATAATGTATCGTCTCCATTTCGGTAATATCCATATGGGCCAGTTAATATACATCTTGATGTATATCCACCTTCTCCGTTTGTTCCGATAACAAGAGTTTCATCTTGTGAAATAATTTCATATAAACATTTTGTATCAGAAACATGTTCACCTTGGATTAAATTGATTGTTGGGTTAAAGGTAATTGATTGATTTGTGTAATTAATAAGTACTGTCGCATATACTTTATCAAGACGATAAATTTCTAATACAACTAATACTTGTTCACCAATTGTCATTCTTTCACCATATAAAGAATAATTAGATAATAAGTCATCACTACCAGTATTTCTAATAAAGATGTAATCATATGTGGTATATGGGCTTACAAGCTCAGCTTCGTTAACACTAGCAAAAATAATATTTTCACCAAAATATAGTGATTTATATGTATTTGTGTATAAAAGATTTCCATCTCTTACTTCATTAACATAAGCGGAATGTTTTAAAACATTATTTGAAGTATAAAGATTTTTAATTTCACCACCATTATTGACTGTTAAAATTGTTGTGTCATCAAATTCAGTAAATGTTTTTGAAGCAGAAGACACTAAGATTGGATAATATGTTCCTTCTAAATCATAATCTCTTAAAAATAAATTATTTAATTCATCAAAACTAATTTTAATGACTTTGTTATATGAATATGGGGCAACAAAATAATAAACATCATGTGTTTCGTCATATTTAACAACAGTGTTATTGTCAACTTTTCCAGTATCAGATATCACTGTTGACACTTTGACTTCACGAATATCATAATCTTCAGAACTTGATTTTGCTTTAATATATACTGTTACACCTTGATCAACACTGTTAATTGATTTTGTGCATTCAATATCAGAATACGCTTCACCACTAACATGGGCAGAAGAAATAATATTTAAAGTGTATTCGCCAGTCACAGGAGTGTTATCAATATAAT
>JAQYER010000070.1 GCA_028723545.1 Caryophanales bacterium | reverse complement strand
CCAGAATGTTACTTCAGTTGCTTGGGCTTGAGATAACGCTCCTTGTCCAAGGAAACCATTATTTAATACGTTTGCATAGTTATTACAGCATGAATATCCAATTTCCATTACCGCAGTAGCAATCATAATCCATAATAATTGTTTGTTGTGGAATGTATATTTAAGTGCAGCGATAAATCCACCTTGAGCTTTTGAAGCATCTTTGGCTTTTGCTTCTTCTTTTCTTTGCTCAGGAGTTTTTGATAAATATTCAATACGAGAATCTAAGAAAACATCCGATTCTCTCGCACATAATAAAGCAATGAATGCGACAACTGCCGCCGCAATTGCAACAGATAAGAATATCCATCTAAATGAAGAAGGGACTTCTTCTTTTAAAAATAATTTACGTAATAACCAAACAAATACTAATCCGAATTCTGCAACTCCTTTTGTAATACTTAATGCTGTATTTCTCCATTTATCTGGAGCGAGTTCATATAAATAAACTACTTGTTGGTCTGGAGTGACAAAAAATCTTAATGCAAAAAATCCAAGTGCATATACCCAAAGATTAGAAGCAGTAAAAATAACAAATAAAGCGGCCGCCATTCCGATGGTATTAATAAACAAGAATATTTTTCTTCCATATCGGTCGGATAATGGGCGATAAAACATTCCTAACACCAACGTTGCGTTAGCGACCAATTTAATAATTCCAATCGTAGATAAACCTTTTGATAATGATTGATATATTTCAGCTGGTTCAACAATTCCATTATAACCAACCGCTAATAATTGATCTAAAGTAAATGCTCCAGAATTAACTAAAGGCATTCCTACATAAAAGATATTTAATTCTGTTTCCAATGAGTTTGGTAAATTGGTGGCGACTTCATCAACGATATAAATAAGCGCTAAAATGAAAATCATGTAAATTAAATATAATTTTGGTTTTGGTTTTGCCTTTTGACGCTTAAAATATGCAAGTAATTTTTGCTCTTTTTCTTGCATTTTTAAAGCTTTGGCATCGCTATTAATAGCCATAAGTTTTCCTCCGAGTATAAAGATATTTTACTTCATCATTACATAAATATAAATATGTTCATTTTGTTTCTTTAAAACTTCATTGAGATTATTAATTGCTAACTGATTATTTCATGAAATGTATATAGTTCTATTTACTATTATGCTTTTTTGACAAAATAAGAAAAAATAGACGATTCATAAAAAGCCGATTAATTCGGAGTAATTTTTTATTAATTTACAAGAAATCAATTGTTTTTATTGATTTTAATTTTTTCATTGACGTTTTTTAAAATATAAAAATATAAAAATGCGATAAAATCTAATAAATATATCTAAAAATGATAAATTGTAAAAATTTCAAAACATATTTATTGCAAGCGATTATTTGATTCATTTACAATAACAAGACCACAAGGAAAATCTTCCTCAAAACTATTTAAAAAAATAGACGATATTAAAATCTAATATTGTTGGTTGGGGGGGATTATCGCAAAAATTTAGGAGATTAGATTATGTTCCAATTAAGAAAAAGAGACGGAAAATTAGAAGAATTTGATATTAAGAAAATTGAATCCGCAATCGAAAAAGCTTTTTTAGCAAGTGAAAAAGCATACACTCATGAAATTATTGAATTAATTGCATTAAAGTCTACTGCATATTTTAACGAAAAGATTAAAGATAACGTTGTTGAACTCGAAGACGTTCAAGACGCAGTTGAATTTGCTTTAGTTCAAACTGGATATATCGATGTTGCTAAAGCATATATTATTTATCGTAAAAAACATGATGAATTAAGACAAATTAAAGCAACAGAATTAGATTATAAAGAAACAGTTGATAGTTATTTAAAAATTAAAGACTGGCGTGTTAAAGAAAATTCAACAGTTACATATTCAGTTGGTGGTTTAATTTTATCTAACTCCGGAGCTATTACCGCTAATTATTGGTTAAGTGAAGTATATGATTCTGAAATTGAACAAGCTCACCGTAATGCCGATATTCATATTCATGACCTTTCAATGCTTACTGGTTATTGTGCTGGTTGGTCATTAAAACAATTAATTAAAGAAGGATTAGGTGGTGTTACAGGAAAGATTACTTCAGCACCTGCCTCACACTTATCTACTTTATGTAACCAAATGGTTAACTTCTT
>JAQYER010000069.1 GCA_028723545.1 Caryophanales bacterium | reverse complement strand
CAACACTCCTGAAGAGGAAGAAGTGATTAAATTAGAAGATGATTTTGATTATGAAGACACTCCATTAAACAATATAGAAATTCAAAGAGAAGCAATGCTTAAATATTATAAAAAACAATCAGCATTTAAAATGGTTGCAGTATCAGTTGGCATTGTTATTATCGCTTTAGCGTTTCTTTTAATTCCTAATTTACTCGTTGATAATCAAAATCTTCGCCTTGCTTTAATGATTGTTTTATCCGTTATAGCGTTAGGTGGCATGTTCACATTCAATATTGTTTCTAAGAAATTATTGAATAAGAAAATGAAAGCCTATTTTAAAACATATTACGATGGTGTTGTTGAATATTGTGTTTCTAATGTTGAAGGCGTAAGCGATGTTCATTGTGAAGTAGATAACAAAATTAGTGAAGACCAATTTACTAATAACAATTTATGGAAAAATGTTGTTCAAGTTGGATCTCGTGCCTCCACTAATTTTAAATATAATGGTTTAGATATTTTCTTAGTTGATGCAGCTGGACAAATAAGAGAAGACAAAAGATTAAAGCCAATCTTTGTTGGAAAATATTTAATTGCTCCAAATAATTATGATAACGAAAACCCAATAATCATTTATTTAAAAGGAGACAAAAGAGCTATTCCACCAACTAATCTTGATGAAATAAAATGCGTTCATGATGATTCTAGAATGGCAATTTATTCAAATAATAATCACTGGTCTAAATACATTAACAAAAAAGTTCGCGACGTCTTATTGCAATTAGAAACTAGAAACGATTTAATTGATGTTTCTATCTCAATTCAAAATAAAACAACATATATTTGTTTAGGATATGATGATTCTTTAATGGTTTTACCATTAGATAAAAAATTAAATTCACGTCCAATTAAGCAATTTAAAAAAGATATTATTCCTACTTTAGAATTTATTCAATTATTAAATAAATAACTGCCGCATTTTAGATTTCATTTTAAAAAATGGTAGTCCGACATTATTTATTAAATGGTAGAAAATTTAGAGAAATTAAGATTATCTATAAGTTTATAGGTTAATTTAGAAAAAAAGTTATGTAACAGTGGTAGAAGATATTAAAGAGCAAATTAGAAGTGCTCAACATAAAGCGATTTTAAATGCTAATAAAGAAATTTAATTCTATATTGGAACATTGGTAAAGTAATTAATGAAAATAGTACATGGGGAAGCAAATTTTTAAGAAATTTATCTAAAGAGATTACAAGCGAATTTTCCTCCGATAAAGGTTTTTCAGTTTCTAACCTAAAAAATATGGCTAAATTTTATAGAGAATATTGTGATGTTGAATTTGGCCAGACGTCGTCTGTCCAAATTCCATGGAGCCATAATTTGGAAATTTTAAGGGCGAAATCTAAAGAACAAAGACTTTGGTATATTAATAAAAGTATTGAATATGAAATAAAAAAAGAAATATAAAAGTTTGGATGATGATGACTTACCACTTAAATAAATGACTCATCATTAACGAGATCGCTTGAAAAAAACAGTGGTCTTTTTTATTAATTTCGGTATAGCTATTGCCTATATCGTGAGATGAATATAACTTTCAATAATATATGTTAATGAAAGTATGGATATATATTCTTTAAATCATTACTTAATAAATCTATTCAACGATAACGAACAATATGCAAATGTAAAATTATTGCATTCGAGTGTCCAAACCTAAGGTATAATTCAGCATCGATGGAAAGGTTGCGAATGCACACGAAATTCATAAATAAATTGGAGCGTGTTGTCCTTATGACACTAAAATGGCAATAATAGAGTAAATAACGGCAAAATATAATTAAAAAATAAGATATGAAAACACTTTTATAAATTGCCGATAAGTGATATACTTCAAGTATGAAGTATTTAACAAGTAATAAAATAGCAAAACTCTGGAACATCTCTGAAAGAAGCGTTAGAGATTATTGTTCTAAAGGAAGAGTGGTCGGTGCTTATTTAGAAGGCAAGACTTGGATGATTCCTGAAAACGCTGCTAAGCCAGTAAGACAAATTCGTCATTCTAATAAGAACTATGGTCTATTAGACGTTTTAGTAAAAGAGAAAGAATCTCAAATCAAAGGTGGAATATATCATAAACTTCAAATTGAGATGACTTATAACTCTAATCATATTGAAGGCTCTGAATTAACTCGTGATGAAACTAGATATATTTATGAAACCAAAACAATAGGCGTTAATAATAAAGCCATTAAGGTAGATGATATTATCGAAACTGTTAATCATTTCAGATGCATTGATTTAGCGATTGATTTTGCTAATAGAAAATTAAGTGAATCATTTATTAAACAGCTACATCGTATATTAAAGACAGGAACATCAGATTCCAAAGAGCCTTGGTTTATGGTGGGCGATTACAAATTAATACCTAACGAAGTTGACGACAGATCCACAACAGACCCTAAAGAAGTTAAACAAGAAATGAAAAAACTTGTTGATGCATATAATAAGAAAACCAATCATACATTTGAAGAAATAGTGGAGTTCCACGTTGACTTTGAGTGTATTCATCCTTTCCAAGATGGCAATGGTAGAGTGGGCAGGCTCATCGCATTTAAAGAATGTTTAAAGAACAATATTGTTCCATTTATTATTTTAGATAGCAAAAAGGAATTTTATTACCGTGGTCTAAAGAACTGGAATCAAGAACATGGTTGGCTTATTGATACATGTTTATACGGCCAAGATACGGTTAAAGCTTATCTAGATTATTTTAAGATTCAGTATTAGGAATACTTATTATGATTCATTAGAGGCCACCGACCGAGTCTCTTTTTGGAACTTTGATAAAAGCAAGAAATTTTTTACCACTAATCAGAGCAATATTACAAAAGAAATATATTGTTATTTGTTATTGTGCTATAATACCATCGAACCTACTAGTAGGTTAGATTTTATCTAACATCGGAGCAAAAAATGGACGCGAAAGGAAAATGGATTAAGATCCAGGCATACAAGCATAACGGAGAACTCCATCGCGAATGGAGTTATGGATATTGTCTCGACGAAACAGACGAATATTTTATTATTGTCAGCGTTAGATCATCAGTTATTGAATCTGACGGAAGAAAATGGAGAACAAAAGAACCGGCTTTATTCTTTTTAGCAAAGCACAAATGGTTGAATGTTTTGGCAATGATGAAAAAAGATGGGGTTGGTTTTTATGTCAATTTAGCGTCACCAACAGTGTATGATGGAAAATATTTAAAATATATCGACTATGATCTCGATGTTAAAATGTCTTCAAGTGGTTCGGTTAAATTGCTCGATGTTAATGAATTTAAAAGGCATTCAAACGAACAACATTATGGTGATGAAGTAAAACAAATTTTATCAACCCAGTTAGAAGAGATTTATAAGATGATTAAATCTAAATCATATCCATTCCGTCCTGACGAAATATTAAATACATTCAAAAATTTTAAAAAAGAAATTTATTCTAGGTAATAATCAAAATGGAATACAAACTAATTACAAATAACGAAAACGAAACAAAAGAATTTGCTAAAAAAGTCGCATCTAAATTAAATCCTGGCGACGTAGTTTTATTAACCGGTGATTTAGGGGCTGGAAAAACAACTTTTGTTTCCGGTGCATTATCTTATTTTGGATATTTTGATCACGTCATTTCTCCAACATTTAATATTTTGAAATGTTATTTTGAAGTAAATCCACCAGTGTTTCATATCGATGCATATCGTTTAGAAGGACAAGATATTGAAATCGGATTAGAAGAATATATCGAAGGAAACGGAATTACTTTTATTGAATGGCCTCAATTTATTGAACCGTTAATTCCACATAAACATTTGGAAATTCAAATTACAAGAATCGATGATAGTGTTCGTCAAATAATAATTAATGATCCAAATGGATTTTATGAACAATTAATTAAAGGAGTTGGTGAATAATATGTTTGAATTACTTATCGATACATCAAATACCCAATTAAATGTTGGATTATGTAAAGACAAACAATTAATTGATTATATATCTTATGAAGCTTGGCAAAGACAAAGCGAATTACTCGTTGTTGAAATAGATAAATTATTAACCAAGCATAACGTTAATCGAAAAGATATTGATGGTGTTTGTGTTGGTGTTGGTCCTGGTTCATATACAGGAGTGAGAATTGGATTAACTGTCGCTAAAACGATTTGTTATGCATGTAAATGTTCAATGTATGCGGTTAGTTCACTACAATTATTAAAATCAAATAATCCATCAATTGTTATTATGAATGCGAGAAGTGAAAGAAGTTATTTTGCAGTATATGATGGAAATAATATTATTGAACAAGATCAAATTTTAGATAACAATGCAGTAAAAAAATATATCGAAGAACATCCTCAATATGAAATATGCGGTGATGTTAAGCATCTTCAATTGGAATCTTCTAAATACAGCATCATCGATAATCTTTTATTAGCAATGGATGATATTCATAAAGTTGATGATATTTATAAAGTCAACCCAGTTTATTTGAAGGATTTATATAAATGATAATTAGAAAAGCAACTTTAGATGATTTAGATCAAATTGAGATAATTGAAAATGAATGCTTTGTTGATCCATATAAAAGAGAAGATCTAATTTATGAATTAACAACTAATCCGTGTTCGACTGTTTTAGTGGCAATTATTGATGATAAAATTGTTGGCTTTATTGATTATATGATTACGTTTACATCATCAACAATTTCCCAAATTGCAGTTACAAAAGATTATCGTAAACAAAACATCGCGACCGAATTATTGTTAGCGATGGAAAAAACATTTCCAAATGATATTGATGATCAAGTAGAAACAATTACTCTTGAAGTGAGAAAATCAAATTTAGCTGCACAAAATCTATATCGAAAAAATGGATATATTGATATTACAATCAAAAAAGCATATTACCGAAATGGCGAAGATGCGTTATATATGTTAAAGAGGTTAATTTAAATGGCAACAATATTAGCAATTGAATCAAGCTGTGATGAAACTTCAATCTCTATTATTAAAGATGGGGAGCTTTTAAGCAATGTCGTCGCTACTCAAATTGAGATGCATGTTAAATATGGTGGTGTTATGCCTGAAGTAGCATCTAGATTACATTGCGAAAATATTTTATTTGTTTTAAATGAATCATTAGAAAAAGCCAATGTCAATTTAGAAGATATTGATGCTTTTGCATTTACAAGGGGTCCAGGTTTAATTGGAGCATTACATGTTGGAATGCAAACTGCAAAAACATTAGCGATGTTATATCATAAACCATTAATACCTGTTCACCATTTAGCGGGACATATATACGCGAATGAATATTCTCATCCATTAAAATTCCCATTATTATCAGTTGTTGTTAGTGGTGGTAATACCGAATTAGTGTATATGCCTTCTTCAATGGAATTTGAAATTATTGGCGAAACTAAAGATGATGCGATTGGAGAATGTTTTGATAAAGTTGCAAGAACAGTTGGTCTTCCATATCCTGGTGGAATTCCAATTGATAAATTGTCAAAAGAAGGTGAACATACATATAATTTACCTACTCCTTTGCATGATGGATCATTAAATTTCTCTTATTCTGGATTAAAAACCGCGGTTATTAATTTAGTTAATAATGAAAAAGCTCGAGGAAATGAAATTAATATTCCTAATTTATGCAAATCATTTCAAGATACTGCAATTGGTATGGTGATGGATAGAGTTAATAGAGCAGTTAATCAATATGATATTAAACAAATCGTTTTAGCGGGTGGTGTTTCTGCCAATAGTTATCTAAGACAAAAAATGCACGAACGATTTGACAATACTAATATAGAATTAGTTGTTCCTCCATTATGGTGCACAACTGATAATGCGGCAATGATTGCTAGATTAGCTACTCATTTATATGATATGAAAGTATTTGCGCCTTTATCAATTTCATGTGACCCTAACTGGAGAATAGATAAATACAAAATTTATAACTAAATAAATTAATATGTAATATAATTTAATAATTAAAAAGCGAGGAAACGATTATGGAAGATTATAAAAGTGTAACTATTTGTGATATTTATTCATTCATTAATTCAAATGATGAAGAATCTAAAAATATTTTGTCGTCTTTAAATAAAGTATTTATTGAAGGATGGGTTCGCACGAATAGAGATTCCGGATCAATTGGTTTTATCGCAATTAATGATGGTACTTGTTTTAAAAACGCTCAATTAGTTTATAGTGGAAATATTAAAGATGGAGATTATGAATTAAGTCATGTTAATACTGGTGCAGCTATCGCTGTTAAAGGTGAATTAGTTTTAACTCCGACAATGAAACAACCTTTTGAAATTCGAGTCGAAAGTTTTGAATTAGTTGGTGATGTAGATCCATCATATCCACTTCAAAAGAAAAGACATTCAGTTGAATTCTTGCGCGATATTGCTCATTTAAGAGGAAGAGCAAATATGTTTAACGCTGTATTTAGAGTTCGTAACGCAATGTCAATGGCGATACATACATTTTTCCAAAGTGAAGGATTTATGTATGTCCACACTCCAATTATTACTGGTAATGATGCAGAAGGAGCTGGTTCAACTTTCTCAGTTGTTACTAAAGATAAAGATCCAAATTCATTTTATGGCAAACCAGTTATTATGAATGTTTCTGGTCAATTACATGTTGAAACATTTGCGATGTGCTTTAGAGATGTATATACATTTGGTCCTACTTTTAGAGCGGAGCATTCAAATACAACAAGACATGCATCTGAATTCTGGATGATTGAACCAGAAATTGCTTTCGCGGATTTAGAAGATGACATGAATTTAATTGAAGCTTCATTAAAATTCTGTATCAATTATGCTTTAAATGAATGTAAAGACGAACTTGAATTCTTTAACAATTTTGTCGATAAGACATTAATTGAAAGATTAACCGCTGTTGTGAATAGTGATTTCAAAAGAATGCCATATACTGAAGCAATTGAAAAATTACAAGAAGCCGTTAAAAATGGCCATAAATTTGAAAACAACAATATTTATTGGGGCATGGATTTACAATCAGAACATGAAAGATATATTACTGAACAAATTGTAAAAGGACCGGTTTTTGTTATTGATTATCCAGAAGAATTAAAAGCCTTCTATATGAGAAGAAACGATGATGGAAAAACAGTTGCTGCTTGTGATTTACTTGTTCCATATGTTGGTGAATTAGTCGGTGGTTCACAACGTGAAGAAAGATATGATATTTTAAAAGAAAAGATGGAAAAAGCCGGAAACGATAAAGAACTTGATTGGTATTTAGATACTCGTCGTTATGGTGGATGTCCACATGCTGGCTTTGGTATCGGTTTTGACCGTTTATTAATGTATGTAACTGGTATATCAAATATTCGTGATGTTCAACCATTCCCAAGAACAAGCGATCCAATTAAATATTAATTATGGAAAACAATACAGAAAATTTAGAATTAAAAAATAAAAAAGAAGAAGAAAAACAACATTCAAAAAATCGTTTCTTTTTCTTATTTCTTATTTTCGATATTGTTTTATTCATCGTAATTGTTATTGGAATCGTTAGCATAATTTTGTCTAAATAATTTTTTATATTAATTTTTTTGAAATAGTGGACTATATATGGTTTTTTCTAATTTATAGAGATAAGTTATTTTATGATTAAAAAATAACATAAAGATAATATTAATTTATCTTAACTCTCAAAAAATTGACTAAAATCGTTTTTTTGTGTATAATCAAAAGCGAAGCAGGGGGCAAAATGGCTTTAAACGATTTATATATTTCACCTCGTAAAAAGCATTATGGTTGGCGTTATCTAGCTTGTCTTTTATCCGGCTTATTTTTAGGAGTCGGAGGAACGGTTGGAGGAATTGTATACGCGACAACATGTGTTTCAACCGGCCAATTAATTTCTGCTTTTGGTCAAGACCCTAACACCATTGTTAAAGAAAAATATCAAAATGAATCACTGTTCACTTTTGCTTTATCTATGGCAAGTGGCGATATTGATTTCACATCAATTAAAGGATTAGATAATTTAACTCCATTTGTTGGAGAATTAACGGATACATTAAGCTCAACATTTAATAAATATTTAGGTGTTACTTTTACAACGGATGAAATTCTTGTTTTAGATTTAGAACAAGTTCCGGACTTTTTATTTACTAAAGTCAAAAAAGAAGCTAAGATTGCCGTTATTTTAGACATTAACGAAAATTCAGACCCACTTTTACAATTATTAGCGTTCCATAAAAATGAAGATGGAACTTTTAATTATGATGATCCTCGTCCATTATCTGAATTTAGTGGTGATAATAGTGGTGAAGGCGGAGCTTCTACTGGTGGTATATTCGATGAAATTATTTCTGATGCGAAAGTCGAAGATGTTTTGGATATTAAGGAAGGAGACTTCTTATATAATTTCAAAGACTGCAAAGTATCTGAACTTGAAGAAACGATTAAAAACACTCCGCTTAATCAATTGATTACAATTACTGAAGATGATTCTGCAATCTTAAGATTTTTAGCAACATATACTTTTAATAATATTTCTGAAGGAATTGCAAAAATGTCAGTTTCTGATGTTTTTGGTGATCAAATAGATAATTTAAATCCAATTATTAAAGCTTTATTTGATTGTCGCATATTAGATCTTGGAACTGAAATTAATTCATTACCTTTATCTTCATTTATTGATTCAAATAAAGATATTCCTTTCGCACTTAGAAGTGTTCTTAACAAAACTAAAATTGATCCTGAAACCGGAGAAGAACGTCCATATTATATTTCTGAAATTACTGAATGTTATGAAAATTTAGTTATCGGAGACATTATTGATTATTCTTCTGATGCGATAAAGAATAATAAATTTATTAAATATATTCCTGAAAACACAAGAATTGAAGATATTCCAAATGCCTTCAATAATTTAACAATTGGGCAAGTGTTCCACGATGACATTTTTAAAGAAGATGGCACAATGAAACCAATGTGGGAATATTTATTACATAACCCAGATACTGATTTACCAGTTGGTTCAATTGCAGATTTAGAACAAATTTATAGTGGATTAACACTTAAATTAAGTGGTGAATTTGAAACATTATTAAATAATATTTCTAAAAATACCGAAGTCGCGACGATGAGAGAATTATATAATCACGGGTTATTAGATGTTACTGATCCATCAATATTTGATAAAAAAATCATCGGAGACACAAAATGTCTTGGTGATTATACATATAAAGAATTTTTAGATAAAATCGCCGCAAGCGGAATTTTAGTTGATTAATTATTATTGTTATTTTCTATATTAGATTGTTCTTGAGTTGGAACGCGAGTTTTCATAATTTCTCCCATGCTCGCTCCACCTTTAGTGAGAGGTAAATCATTACCAGTTACATTTTCTAAAGATTTATTAAAGACTGTTTTTGATAATTTCCAAATTCGATATCCTCTAGCGATATAAGCTTGTACAGCAACAAAATACCATATTCCTCCAATAACCATAGTAAAGAAGAAAATATATGACGGAATTGCTACTACTTCGAAATGAGGTTTAGATAAAAGTGGGAAACCAGAAATAATATTCATTCCAAAAAATATTCCATGCATTGGATTTTTTAAATCCCAAACAAAGAATAATGTTGTCCATCCTTCTCCTCCTGATGTAACTATTTCGCCATCAATAGAAGGACCATAATCATGTAAATTAATCAAATATCCATATGAAGCAGAGCAAATAAAATAAGTAATTGTTCCAAAAAGCATAATACAAATAGGAATCCATGCTTGTTTGAAAAATAATTGAACATTTTTACGATATCCATAGCTTCTTAATTTTGATGGTTTGGTAATAACTCCAGTTTTAACTACATTAAAAAGCATATCGTCCGCTTTTTTGCCTTGAAAACGCATAATTTTTTGAACAAGAAGTCCAACAAATCCAGCTAAAACAAAGACGAGAATAAATATAAGAAGCAAGCAAATGATTAATCTTTTATCATTATCAGTTAATTGAATTAATAAATTATTCATTATCATTTCCTCCTTCCTTTGTTGATTCTAAAAATAACGGATCATCTTCTTTTGTAATTTCAGGGAATGATTGATTATCTAAAACTCGTTGATTATTTTTATTAGCTTGTTGATTAAAAAATTCCATTAAATCATTTGGAGATACATATAAATTTTGATTGTATGTAATCGTTGAATTGTTTGTGGTGTTTTGGTTAATTTGATTTTGTTTATCTTGATTTTCATTGAAGGCTTTTTCTTTTGCTTCAATGATATTTTTAGCTTCTTTATCTTCTTTTAAATCACCAAGCGGAGACTTACCCATAAAGAACATAATGATATTATTAAAAAGCATAACGAAAAATGTAATTAATAAATAAACCATATAAATCGCAATAAACGCGATTATAAATGGTAATAAAACGACATACAACACACCTTTACCAAATGTTTTTAAAAATCCAGTCATAGCATTAACCTTGTTTCTTTATTTTAATAGTTGAATATTTCTTAATCAAGAAAGAAACAACAATACTTATTATATTGTTGATAAGCATGAAAATGCCTAACAACATAAAATTATATGGTTCAGTAATTCTTGTATAAAATATAGCGAACAAAACAATAAACAATACGATAGAAGCACACAGATTAATCAAAGCCATTTTTATTGATTTTTTAAAACCAAAATACATATCTCCAATCGTAAAATATAAAGAAATAATTAATAATAAAAATGATATTGGTAAATAAATAAACACAAATACAATCGATAAAACAATTGTTATGAGTGAACAAATAACTAAAACAAATTCATTCACAACAATACTTTCGTTAATCGGATATATTTTTTTAATTTCATCATTAACAATAATAAAAGATAAAAATATTTGAATTAAAGATATAAAAAATATTAAAGAGGGGATTATATAGTCGATTTTTTCAATCGAAGCGAAACCTAATAATGTTTTCAAAGTATCGATAAAATTCACATCATATATTAAATTTAATAAAGGAAGAAATGAATAAGTTAACAAAGTGTGAATTGACGCACTAACAATAATTGAATAAATCCCACTTATTCTTTTTTTAGTTAATAATCCGAAGATATATCCTGTGAAAACAGAAGGAATTAAATAAAAGATTGTATTTTGCATATCCCACATCGTAACAACCAAAGATAAACCAATCGTCGAAAATAAATAAATCGGATAATATTTATCTTTACAAAATAATTCCACAACAGTTGATGTTAATGGCAATATGATTATTAGCAATATTGATATCGGTGTAGCGACAGCAAATAAAATGGTTGATAGTAACGAAATAACAACATTAATAGCGGAAAAAATGCCCATGAAGGTCATGTTTTGTATTAATGTTTCTTTTTTGCTAAATAGTCCCATATAGCTCAATTATAAAACAATTGTTACTTATTCTTAATAATTTAGCAAAAATTATTATTTTCTTCCTTTAATTATATAAAGGAGTTTTTTAAATATGAATAGATCTAAATATTTATTGTTATGCTCAATATTGTTATCTTCATGTGTTATAAATAACACTAAATCAACAACTATAAACAGCGAATCGACTAGTTACGAAACAATTCATGATTATAGCGAAATATCTGATAAAAAAATTATCTGGAATGAAATGTTTAGTGTTAATTATAAACAATATTTTGTATATTTTTATTCTCTTGGTTGCCATCATTGCAATGAATTAAAAAATGATATCATTGATTTTGCGCTTAACAGTCAAGAACATATTTATTTTATTCAAGAATCAATCGATTTTGTAATATCAGATAATATTGATAACACGATTGGAATATCTTCAATTGAAAATATGGCAATATTGGGCTTTCCTTCATTAGTGTATATTAATAATTCGAGAGTTATGGAAAATATCGGTGGGATTAGTAAAATTAGAAATCGTTTAAAAATATAAAAAGATTTTTTAATCAAAATTTTGTTCATTAAGTTTCAATGAAATGTTTTTTATATAAACCTTATATGTGCTAAAATATTACAACGTAATATCAATAAACATATGGACTATAGAACATTACTTAATGAACAACAATATAAAGCAGTATCTACTGATTCACAATATGTTCGCGTTGTCGCTGGAGCGGGTTCTGGAAAAACAAGAACATTAACTTATCGTATTTCGTATTTAATCGGAGAAAAAGGATTTCGTCCTTCTTCAATTTTAGCAATTACATTTACTAACAAAGCGGCTTCAGAAATGAAACAAAGAGCCATTTCTTTAGTGCCTCAAGCCAAAACAACTTTATCTATTTCAACTTTCCATAGTTTCTGCGCGCGTTTCCTTCGTCAAGAAATTGATCTTTTAGGTTTTTCAAATGATTTTCAAATCATTGATGATGACGACCAATTACAAATGATAAAAGATATCGCTGTTGCGAATGGATTTAAGAAAAAAGACCCAATTGTAAAATATGCATTGAATTTCATTTCTCATCAAAAATGTATTGGAAATTATCCAGAAGATGTTTCTTTAAATAGCCATTGTCTTGAGGAAGATAAAACTAGTTTAAAATTTTATTCAATATATGAAGACCAAAAAGATTTAATGGGCAAATTAGATTTTGATGACTTGTTATTAAAAACAATCCAAGTGTTATCTAGTTCAAAATCCACTAGAGACAAATGGAGAAATAAATATAGCAATATTCTGATTGATGAATTCCAAGACACAAACGATATTCAATTTAAATTAGTTAAATTATTGATGGGAGAACATACGAATTTATATGTTGTTGGCGATCCAGATCAAACAATTTATACATGGAGAGGAGCGAATCAAAATATCATTCTCCAATTTGAATCAACATTTAGAAATGCTGAAACAATTATCTTAAATGAGAATTATCGTTCGACTCAAAACATCTTAAATGCCGCGAATAAATTAATTTCATTTAATAAAAAGAGAGTGCCTAAAGATTTATTTACGAGCAATATTAAAGGAGATAAAGTTGAATTTGTTAGTTCAATATCTCGTGAAGCTGAAGCGAGAAATGTTGCTCATAAAATTGAAATATATTCTCGATTAGATCCAAATTTCAGCTATAAAGATGTCGCTATTTTATATCGTGCAGCGTATTTAACTTTGCCAATTGAAAAAGAATTTATGCAAAGACGATTACCATATGTAATTTATGGTGGTATTAAATTCTTTCAAAGAAAAGAAATTAAAGATATTCTCGCTTATTTCAATTTAATTTATAACAAAAAAGATGATTTAAGTTTCAAAAGAATTATTAATGTCCCTAAAAGAGATATTGGTGAAAAAACTATTTCAGTTTTAGAAGCTGAAAAACAACAAGCCGGATTATCATTTTTTGAATATATTGAACACATTAAAGAATTTGACACTGAATTAAGAACTAAAAATATTCTCGCTTTAACAAACTTAATCAATGCGATTAAAGATGTTAAAAATAAATTAAATGATAACCTTGAAGCGTATCCTTCTGTTCTTCAAAAATTTATTGAAGATATTGGATATTATGATTATTTAAAAAACGATGAAGATGGAGAAGATCGAATCGATAACGTTCAAACATTGTTCGATGATATTTTAACTTATGTTAAAAATAATCCTGATTCTACTTTCCAATCGTATCTTGAAAACGCGATGCTACAAACATCACAAGATGAAATTAAAGATGGAGACTTCATATCATTAATGACTGTCCATGTCGCTAAAGGACTTGAGTTTAAATATGTTTTTGTCATTGGATTAAATCAAGGAGTTTTCCCATCTGATCGAACAACAATTGAATCTGGAGAAGATGGATTAGAAGAAGAAAGAAGACTTTGCTATGTTGCTTTTACTCGCGCCAAACAAAAATTACATGTCTCATGTAATAGATCATATTCTTATGTTTTAGGCTGTGAAGGAATTCAATCACAATTTGTTAAAGAGTCTGGAATATCTACACAAGAAAGACCATATGTTAATTCTAATCAATCGATTTTCAATAATTTTTCATCAACGATTAAGCCAGCTTCCAAACAAACTTCCAAACAAGAAGCAGTTACAAAAAGCCAACAAACAAACGGTATTACTGATTGGAAAGTTGGAGATTTGGTCAATCATGAAAAATTTGGAAAAGGCGTTGTTATTGAAGTAGTGGATCAAACAATTGTGAAAATTAATTTTGATAAAGAAGGCGTTAAATCAATATTATCAAGCCATCGAATGCTTACTAGATATCAAGGAGGGCATGATGCATGAACATTAAAGAAAGAGTAGAAGAAATTACTAAAACATTAGAAAGATATAATTATGAATATTATGTCTTAGATAATCCAAGTGTTCCTGATAGTGAATATGATAGATTAATGCAAGAATTAATCGCAATTGAAAAAGAACACCCTGAATTAATTAATCCATATTCACCAACTCAAAGAGTTGGAGGAAAAGTTCTTTCCGAATTCAAAAAGATTAAACACAAAAGATTAATGCTTTCTTTAGCAAATGCTTTTAACGAAGAAGATTTAAGACATTTTGATCAACAAATTAAAGACGCAACAAACTTAGACAAAGTTGAATATATGTGCGAAATGAAAATTGATGGTCTTGCCATGTCGTTAGATTATGAAAATGGTTCATTAAATTATGCAGCGACTAGAGGAGATGGATTAGAAGGGGAAGACGTTACAAATAATGTAATTACTATTAAATCTATTCCAACTTCAGTTAAACAAAAAAATCCATTCGAAGTTCGTGGTGAAGTATATATGAGTAAAAAAACACTCGAACAATTGAATAAAGCAAGAATGGAAAATAATGAACCTTTATTAGCGAACGCAAGAAATGCTGCTGCAGGATCAATTAGACAATTAGATAGTTCAATTGCGGCGTCAAGAAAATTACAAGCTTTCTGGTATTATTTAGTCAACGCTGATGAATTAGGTTTTTCTCGCCATAGTGACGCTCTTGATTATATTGAATCACTTGGATTTAGAACAAATAAAGAAAGACGCATATGCAATGGCATTGAAGAAGTATTGAAATATATTGAAGAATATACTCAAAAACGTCAATCACTCGATTATGATATCGATGGAATTGTAATTAAAGTAAATGATATTACTTTATATGACATTTTAGGTTACACCGCTAAAACACCTAAGTGGGCTATCGCGTATAAATTCCCTCCAGAAGAAGTAATAACAAAATTAGAAGACATTATCTTCACTGTTGGAAGAACAGGAAAAATTACTCCTAATGCTGTAATTAAGCCAACAAAGGTTGCGGGGTCAACTGTCCAAAGAGCTACTCTTCATAATGAAGATTTTATTAACGATAAAGGTTTAATGATTGGAGATTATATCGTATTAAGAAAAGCTGGAGATGTTATTCCTGAAGTAGTGCGTCCAATTATTGAAAGAAGAACCGGACAAGAAACACCATTTACAATGATTGATAATTGCCCAGTTTGCGGAGAACCATTAGTGAAAAAAGATGCGATGCATTTTTGTGTAAATGAACATTGCCCTGCTAAAAAGATTGAAGGAATGATTCATTTTGCCTCAAGAAATGCGATGGATATCGATGGAATGGGTGAAAAAATTGTTGAAGAATTTTTCAATGAAGGATTTATTTCTGATATTGCATCTATTTATGAAATAGCGAAATATCGTGAACAAATAATTTCGATTGATGGATGGAAAGATAAATCAGTCGATAATTTAATAAATGCGATTGAAAAATCAAAAGATAATTCCCTTGAGAGATTGTTATTTGGTTTAGGCATTAAAGAAGTTGGAGAAAAGATGGCTAAAACATTATCGAAAAAATATTTAAATCTCGATGCCTTTTTCTCTTTAGATGAAGAACAATTAATGCAAATACCAGATGTTGGACCGGTTTTAGCTCACTCTTTAGTGGAATATTTTAAAAATGAAAACAATCGTCAATTAATTGAAAAATTAAGAAATCACGGATTGAATTTCCAATATTTAGGAAAAGTAGTTGCTAACGAAAATAATTTCTTTAATGGTAAAACAATCGTATTAACTGGAACATTAACTAAATACGGAAGAACTGAAGCAACACAAATCCTTGAAGATTTAGGAGCGAAAGTATCTGGTTCAGTATCAAAGAAAACATCAATTGTTATTTATGGCAGTGAAGCTGGATCTAAACTTGATAAAGCTAACGCTCTTGGAATAAGGACGATGGGGGAAGAAGAATTTATAGAAATTCTTAACTCTATTAATAACTAGTGATAATATTACATTGGAGTTTAACTATTAAGAGTCAAGCAAAATAATTAAATTCACGTCAAAAAGATTCACCACATAGTGAATTTGTAAAATTTCACAGCAAAATCGTTACTAATGCTGTGAATTAAAAACTGATAAGTCGAAATGAGTGTG
>JAQYER010000068.1 GCA_028723545.1 Caryophanales bacterium | reverse complement strand
ATTGGAGTTTAACTATTAAGAGTCAAGCAAAATAATTAAATTCACGTCAAAAAGATTCACCACATAGTGAATTTGTAAAATTTCACAGCAAAATCGTTACTAATGCTGTGAATTAAAAACTGATAAGTCGAAATGAGTGTGACTCGTTTCTAACTTATAAATCAATCTCACTAGTTTCCTGGCTATGTGAGACAAAGCTACCCGATGAGATTTGCCTTCATTTCTCTTCTTGAGGTAGTAATCATAAAAACTTGGCACATGCATCATACAGGTTTCCGCGACATTCATTAAAGCTTGTCTAAGGTAACCAGATCCGTGCTTGACCATTCTTCCAGGAAAATCGGAAGTACCAGATTGATATCTTCCACAGTCTAGACCGGCATAGGCAAGCATTTGTCCATCATTAGTGAATCTAGATATATCCCCATATTCTGCGATTATCGTAGCAGCGGACATCGTTCCAATGCCTGGGATACTTGCAGTAGGCGAATCTAATTTCTCCATTATCTTAATGATTTTAGATTCAACTTCAGTTATCGCCTTATCTATTGACTGATAAAGATTAATAGTTAAGGCAAATAACGTTTCATCGATTTCACTAGAACAACCAATCGTGTTCTTAGCGAGTTCCTTAAGTTTAGCAAACTTGGCATACGAAAATTTGCCATATGAGACCTTACGAAGGAGTTCGAAAGATTGAGAATTCATATTGGCAATTCTACTTGAAATACCATATTTGGTTAAGATGAACTGAGCAGTCTTAGACTTTAAATTTCCATCAAAGAATTCTTTGAATTCTGGGAACGACAAATCTAACTGATTAGTGAGCATCACCAAATATAGTGATCGTTGTTTAATTAAGCGATCGCGAAGACGCGTGAGTGTCTTAAGGTCAGGAAAGTGATATGCTTGTAAAGGATAGGAACTGAAATCCTTACTGGCAATTACTTGAGCGATTAACTTCGCATCGGCCTTGTCTGTCTTGGTCCTTCTTAATGTTTCTGAGTGTCTAAATCGAGAGACAATAATCGGATTAAGCAAGATGAATGAATAGCCTTTAACACTTAGATGTTTCATCAGGTTATTCATGTAGTGTCCAGTAGCTTCAAGTCCTATCTTTATTTCGTTTTTAGGGCCTAAGCCATCTAGGATAGAGAAGAACTGATCAAATCCAGTTCTAGTGTTATCAAAGGTAAAGGTGTCTTTGATAACTTCGGCTGCTTCAGTAACGATGAAACAGTCGTGTTTGTACTTTGATACATCAATTCCAACAAAGTACATATAAATCACCTCCAGTCGTGATTGCTGTGTCTAACTTGCCAACAGTTAATGAATCGTATTCTCGTGCGACATGAAACGTTCAACGTTATTCAACTAATTAACGATTGGAAACAAAAACTGTGGCCTTAAACTCCAATAAACAGTCGAACTGTAAAATTATAGGGAAAGGTACACAGCATATAAGAATTATACCCGGGAAAGGAATCATTATCTAATCACAAATCCGGGTACGATTAGATAATACGAGTGTGAAATTATGAAAGAATACAATAAAGAAATATTAAAAGATGCTGCTAATCGCCTTCTTTTTGATATGACAGATGAACAATATGACACATTATTAAACGAATTCGATATCATTACCAAACAAATGGAAATCATCGGTAAAGATTCACTAATTGATGATTTAGAGCCAATGGTGTTTCCTTTTGAATGTTCTACATCATATTTAAGAGAAGATGTTCCTTCTACTCCATTAGATAAAGAAGATGCAATAAAAAATGCACAAAATAAACAAGAAGGACAAATTAAACTTCCAAAGGTGGTGTTATAAATGAAATACATGAATTTAACAATTGATCAATTGCACGACCTTTTAGTTAATAAAGAAGTTACTCCTCTTGATTTAGCAAAAGAAGCAATTGAATTAGCCAAAAAAGACACAAATAACGCATTCGAATACATAATGGAAAAAGAAGCTTTGGAAATCGCTTCAAAACTTACTGAGCCAGAAATTGACAATCCGTTATGGGGAATCCCTTTTGCAATTAAAGATAATATTTCAACAAAAGATGTTCCAACTACGGCTAGTAGCAATATTTTAAATGGATATGTTCCGCTTTTTAATGCGACAGTTGTGGAAAAATTATTAAATAAACATGCAGTTCCAATTGGTAAAACTACTCTTGATGAATTAGCGATGGGTGGAACAGGAACAAGCGGTCACTTAGGAATGACTTATAATCCATATGATGAAACTCATACTCGTTTAGCGGGTGGTTCTTCTTGTGGTTCGGCTGCAGCAACATCTGCTCCAATTGTTCCTTTTGCGTTAGGATCAGATACTGGAGATTCAATTCGTAAACCAGCTTCATTTGTTGGCTTGGTCGGTTTAAAACCAACATGGTCAAGAATTTCTAGATATGGATTATTTCCTTTCGCTCCATCATTAGATACAGTTGGATTTTTTACCCGTTCTGTTAAAGATTGTGCATACTTATTAAATGTCACATCTGGTAGAGATGAAAACGATTCTACTTCATCGACAAAACCAGTTGATGATTATGTTTCATTAATTAATAAACCTGTTAAAGGATTAAAGATTGCAACAATTAGACAAATTAATAACGCAATTAAAGATGAAGAAGTATTAAAAGCATTTAATAACACAATTGAACAATTGAAAAAAGAAGGCGTTATTGTTGACGAAATTGATTTAGATTTAAATATGTTAGCGTCAATTTTCCCAACATATTTTGTTATTTCTTGTTCAGAAGCAACAAGTAATAACGCCAATTTAGATGGCATTAAATTCGGACCATATTGTGAAGGAAATACTTATCAAGAAGTAATGTTTAATGCTCGCACAAAAGGATTCTCTGAATTAATTAAGCGTCGCTTTGTTTTTGGAAGCTATGCTTTAATGAGAGAAAACCAACAAGAATTATTTTTAAGAGCACAAAAGAATCGACGCAAAATCGTCAACGCTATAAATGAAATATTATCCCAATATGATTTCATCTATACAATTGCCGCTCCAAGTGTGGCGCCAAAGAAAGATGAATCTTCTGATCGTTTAAATGAAGAATATTTAATTGCTGATAACCATTTAGCGTTAGGTAATTTTGCTGGTCTTCCATCAATTACTATTCCAATTGGTTTGAAAAATAAATTACCTTTTGGGGCGAATGTTATGGCGAGAGCGTTTGAAGAAGCTAAATTGTTCCAAATCTCTGAGAAGATTGAACAAATTACTGGCTTAAAAAATTTAAATGCAAAGGAGGTCAAATAAGATGAACTTCGAAGCAGTTATCGGACTTGAAATCCACGTTGAATTAAAAACTAAAACAAAAATGTTTTCTAGCGCTCCAGTCGCATTTGGTAAAGAACCAAATAGTTGCTGTATGCCACTTGATTTAGGTTTTCCTGGAACATTACCAACTGTAAATAAAGAAGCGGTTATATATGGAATTCGTGTTGCAAATGCTTTACATATGGATATTGATCACGAATTACATTTTGATCGTAAAAATTATTTTTATAGTGACCTTCCAAAAGGATATCAAATTACTCAAAATCTCAGACCAATTGGATCAAATGGTTATGTAGATTTAAATACATCTAACGGTATCAAGCGTATTGAAATCGAAAGAATTCATCTTGAAGAAGACACATGTATGCAGCACCATTTCCGCGATTATACTTTACTTGATTATAACCGCGCGGGTGTACCATTAATCGAAATTGTTTCTCGTCCAAATATTCGAACTGGTGAAGAGGCTCAAAAATATGTTGAAAAAATTCGTTCCATCGTTGTCTTTTCTGATGTTTCTGATGGAAAGATGGAAGAAGGAAGCCTTAGATGTGATGTCAATATTTCATTACGTCCATATGGAAGTGATAAATTTGGGACAAAAGTTGAAATTAAAAACTTAAATTCAACTAAATTTATTCAACAAGCAATTGATTTTGAAATCGAAAGACAATCAAAATTATTGCTTCAAAACCAAACAATTAGACAAGAAACACGTCGATATGATGAAGCTAAACGTGAAACAATTCTTATGAGGGTAAAAACTGATGCGGTGGATTATAAATATTTCCCTGAACCAAATATTACCCCAATTGTTTTATCTGATGAATTTGTTAATGATGCAATTAAGAATTGCCCTGAATTAGCAGATTCTAAAATTAATCGTTACATCAATGAATATTCATTAAGTGAATATGATGCATCTTTATTAGTTAATGAAAAAAGTGTTTCAGAATTTTTTGATGAAGCCGCTAAATTAACTAAATCATACAAACTATTAGCGAACTGGATTAATGTTGATATTGCTTCTGTCTTAAATAAAAGAAATATATCAATTAATGAATTAAATATTACTCCAAAATCTTTAGTGGCGCTTATCTCATTAATTGATTCTAAAGAAATATCAAATAATCAAGCTCGCGATATCTTTAATAAGATGATTGAAACAGGAAAAGATCCATTAACAATTAAAAACGAATTAGGAATTACATCACAAATATCTGATGAATCCGCGATTATGGAATTGATTAATGAAACATTAAATGAATTCCCACAATCAATCATTGATTTTAAAGAAGGCAAATCTCGCGCTTTAGGATTCTTGGTTGGCCAAATTATGAAAAAATCTCATGGTAAAGTTAATCCAAAAATCACAAGCGATTTATTATTAAAAGAATTGAAGGAGAGATAATTCATGAAAGAAATTCTTGTAACTGGTGGTATGGGCTATATTGGTAGCCATACTGTAATTGAATTAATTCAAAACGGATATTATCCAGTCATTGTTGATAATTTGGTTAATTCAAAAGAGGAAGTACTTAATCGTCTTGAGATTATTACTGGAGAAAAAGTTGAATTTCACAAAGTTGATGTTCGCGACGAAAAGAAATTAAGTGAAGTATTTGCGAAGCACAATTTTTATGCAGTCATCCATTTCGCTGGATTAAAAGCGGTTGGAGAATCAGTTAAATTCCCAGATTTATATTATGATAACAACCTCGGTTCAACTAATACTTTATTAAAAGTAATGGAAAAATATAATGTTAAACGTATCGTATTTTCTTCTTCTGCAACTGTATATGGAAACCCAAAAAGAGTGCCAATTGTTGAAGATGATGAAATTGGTGGAGTAACAAATCCATATGGAGAAACTAAATATAAAATTGAATTACAACTTCAAGAATTAGCCAAAAAAGATCCATCATGGAACATTGCTATTTTAAGATATTTTAACCCTATTGGAGCGCATGAATCTGGCTTAATTGGTGAAGACCCACAAGGAATTCCAAACAATTTAATGCCATATATTACCCAAGTCGCAGTTGGAAAATTACCTTTCCTCCACGTTTATGGAAATGATTATAAAACTCATGATGGAACAGGTGTTAGAGACTATATTCACGTTGTTGATTTAGCAATCGGACACGTTTTAACATTAAAAAAATTAGAAGAAGATCCAGGACTTGTAATTTACAATCTTGGAACAGGTGTCGGTACTTCTGTTCTTGATTTAGTGCACGCTTTTGAAGAAGCAACAGGCATAAATATTCCATATAAGATTGAAGAACGTCGCCCTGGCGATATTGATGAATGCTATGCCAGCGCTCAAAAAGCTAAAGAAGAAATCGGCTTTATTGCTTCTAAAAATATCGTTGATGCCTGTCGAGATTCTTGGAAATGGCAAAAAGAAAATCCAAAAGGATTTGATGAAAAAAGAGCTAACACAACAAAAATTAATTATTCTTTGTTAGGCGCTGATGGAAATATTGAATTAAAAGGATTTAATTGGAAAATAAAAAATCCTACTTACAATTTAATTATCGTTACAGGCATGGAAGAATATGCTGGAAGATATGATGAATTTGCTAGATATTTGAATAATTATGGCTTTAATGTTGTTTGTTTAGATCATTATGGACAAGGTCAAACAGCGGAAGAAATTTCATGTTTAGGTAAAACAATTCGTAATGCTTTCTCATTCTCCGTTGAAAATATCCATGCTTTAGCGAATAAATTGAAAGAAGAAAATGGATTACCTGTTTATGTTATGGGCCATTCAATGGGTTCATTTATTACTCAATCATATATCCAAAAATATTCAAACGATGTTGAAAAAGCCATCATTATGGGTAGTAATGGACCAAACGCTAAAACATTATTTAAATTAGGTGCTTTATTAACAAAAATTATGGTTAATGATAGAAACTGGAATAAACCAGGTACATTCTTTGCTAATTTATCATTTAATGGTTATAAAAAACATTTCCCTCAATCCGAATTTGCTTGGTTATCTAAAAACGAAGAAAATGTTAAAGAATATAGTTCTTGCAAATATTGTGGATATGGTTCATCAAATGGTTTCTATTATGAATTATTAAATGGAAACGCAAAATTATTTAATAAGAAAAATATTCAAAATATCCGCAAATCTATGCCTATTTTAGTTATTGCTGGTGAAGATGACCCTGTTGGAGCGTTCGGTAAAGGACCAAGAGAATTAGAAAAGATGTATAAAAATGCTGGAATTAATAATGTTTCTTTAATCTTATATCCAACATTAAGACATGAAATTTTAAACGAAGATATTAAAAAAGACATTTACAAAGATATATTGGATTTTTTACATGCATAATAAATATTTAAAAACATTTCTATTAGGTATTTTAGCCGGAGTTGCAATTGGTTTTGGTGGCCTTTTATATTTATGTTGCCTTGCCTATGGCCATAAAATTATTGGATCAATATTATTTTCATTTGGTCTCTTATTAGTTACTTCGGTTTCATTATTCTTATATACTGGAAAAATCGGATATGCATTTTCTAAAGATGGTCCAAAACCATTAGATTTATTATTAGGATATATTGGAAATATAATAGGGGCTTCATCATTAGGAATTATTATGTGTGTTATCCCTTCTGTTAAAGGAAGTCCTATTGCCCAAAATGCTTATTATATTACCGCTAGTAGAGATGTCTTATCTAGTAATGGAGAAACTTGGTATAACGCCTTATTGTTATCAATTCTTTGCGGTGTATTAGTTTTTGTTGCAGTTGATGTTAACAAAAGAAAACCGGGACTTATTGGAACATTAATTCTTATATTGTCTGTCACTACTTTTGTTATTGCTGGATTTGAACACTGCATCGCCAATTCGTTTTATTTCTTTTTTGGAAATAATTGGTCATGGGGTGTTGTTCTCAATTTGTTAATTACGACAATTGGTAATTCAATTGGGGCAATATTAACTTATTTCATTACCCATTTAGCGTTAGACAAAAAAGAAGAAAAAATTCTTAATTAGTCAAATAAAAAAACAAGAAGCGAGAAGAAATCGTTTCTTGTTTTTGTTTATAGCTAAATTAATTTATTACAGCGACAATACCAACTAATATTGATACACCAGAATTATCAGTAGTTGCAATTTTAACTGTGGACGCTGCACTGGTTGTTAATTGTTCATTAAATGAGAATGTTTTTTCTCCAATGATTGAAGCAACATTTTCTCCTTTAACGATTTTATAATCTAATTGAGGATATGTCGCGTTTTCAGGAGATACAGTCGCGTCTAATTTAATCGCGTTTCCCATTGATTCATAAAAATAATTATAGTCGCGGATAATTATCGTATATTTAGTAGCGGAACTAGTGTTTTCAATAGTCCAAGAACTATTTTTATTAACTTCATAAATTGTCTTTCCACCAAAAGAATATGTTTCTAAAGTTAATGTGATATCTTCAACATAAGTTGTTTTAGTTTCGGTTCTTACTTCACTTCCAAAGAAAGCGATAATGACAATCGATACAACATATAAGGCGGAAATAATAACAACAATGGCTTTTTTCATTAATTCTTCCCCCTTTCTCCACGCGATGTAGAATATGCTTTAACACGTGCGATAAAGAAAAATACACGCGCGATGAAGAACACTAATGCGATGAGCATAATTTTTAACATCGCTAATGAATTATTATCATCTAAGAAGAAATATGTTAAAAAACCAATTACCGCTGCAATAATCATTCCAAGAATTGATGAAACTGTTTCATTTGGGTTAGAAATATTTCCAGCGCCAGTTTCAGCATATAATTTGTCTTGAGGGTTCATATAATCTAATTCAGCTGACCACAATAAATGTCCAGCATAGATGAAGAATAAGATAAATCCAAACATTACTGGTTTGGCGTAATATCGATTATTTGTTAATCCAAACACAATAGTGGTCGCAATTATTGAAATAATCATTAAGAACAATCTAAACAATAACTTAGTGCCCAATGTTTGAATAAAATCAATTGGCATGGCTTTTAACATATAAGAAGTTTTTCCTTCTCTTGAATAAATAGACGCCATCGAAATATTAGTTGTGAGCATCATTAATAAAACTAAAACAACATCAAAACTAATTGCTAATAAATATCCGAATGGATCTTTTAATCCACATGCATTGAATATTGTATTTAATAAAAGCAAAGCAATTGGAGGTAAAACAACCATAATATAATTATTTAAAAAGACACCAGGAGTTCTTAAATCAACAATTAAATCTTTAAATAAAACAGATATAGTTGTTTCTTTTACATGGTTTTGTTTTGGCAAATAATTTGGGTCATATAAATGAACATGAAGTTTAATATCTTCAATATACACCAAAGAAGGGACATCTTCTCTTAATAATATTCCAAATCCACCAACAAATTTTGAATCAAAATTATTATCAATATGTTCAGTTTTAAATTTAATTGAAGAATATTTATTTAAGAACCTTAATACACGTTTAATATTAATCTTTTTATTAAGGAATAATTTTTCTTCTTTTTTAATTTTCCTTAATAATTTTTTCATTTTATTGTGATATATTCTTTCTTCTTTTTTGTTTTTAAATGTAATGGGTTGGTCAGGAACAAAATAATCACCGATAAAGCAATTATTTGCTTCTTTTTCTAAAATCTTATAATCGTGAGAAATAATCTTTTTCGCGTATTCAAACGGTTTAGAAGCCATTTTAAAGAATAAAGGTTTACATACAAAATAAATGAATAAAATTGAAATAATAATAAATCCAATTAAGCATCCTAAAATTGGTAATGTCGCTGGGCCAAATACTTTGACTGAAGATAAAGAAACGCCTTTATCATATCCAGTAATAAGCATTGATAAATAAACAATTGGAATAAATATTTTCTCAATTAGGTTAGTAAAATTATTAATAGCTGGAAGATATACAGTTGCCCATTTTTTAGCAATATCTAATTGATCAGGAATTAAATTAATGAAATATAGCACTAAAGCGGTAATGCCGAAGACCGCTAATAAGAAGACAATTGTTTGAGCGACATTATATTTTTTTAAGAATAATTTAATATACATTAATGGAATAGATAAAATTCCTCCAATTGTGACTGGCACAATCGCGATTATTAAAAACATTAATATTACCCAAGGGTAATAAATAGCTTGAAAACCATTGACAATTCCATATCCAATAAAATAAGGAACAATCATTCCAAAATCTTTAACTAACTCAAAGAAATAATAAACAATGATTTTTGAGAAGAAAACCGTATTAGATTTAACCGGGTAAGTTAATAATACTTGGTTATCTTCGCTAAAATATAATGAATTTGTTAAACCATTTAAACAAGATATTAAATTCGTCACAAACATAATAATGAAGAAGAAATTGAAAATATTAAAAGGAACTTCCCCAAAAGCAAAAATAGATGCTTTTCCAAGAAGGTGAAATAAGACGGAAATTATTGCTCCAACACCGACAATTAACACAAAATATAAAATAATCTTAGTTAATGTCCCTTTTTTATCCGCTTTAAAAGAGAAGGACATCTTCTCTTTAAATTGCATCGCAATAAGAGTCCATAACCCATGAAAATGTTTTATACCGACTTCTTGTTTATTATTCATTGTTAATCGTTATCTCCATTATCGCGTATTGTTTCCATATAAAATTTTTCTAATCCTTCTGGATGTTCTTTTAAAACTCCCTCCATTGAATTTTCATATACAATATGACCTTTTTTAATAATTGCAATTCTGGTACATAATTTTTCTACAACATCAATAATATGGCTAGAGAAGAACACAATATTTCCTTCTTTCGCATGATTAATCATACATAATTTAACTTGATAAATAGATTGAGGATCCAAACCAGTTAATGGTTCATCTAAAATCCATACTTTTGGATTATGCACTAAAGCGGCCATAATGGTGATTTTTTGTTTCATACCATGTGAATATGTTTGCATTCTATTATCAAAAGCTTGTGTCAATTCAAATAAGTCGACATATTTAGCAATTCTAATATCACGTTCTTCTTTAGAAACACCATATAAGTCAGCAACATAGTTAATATATTCACGGCCAGTTAATTTTTCATATAATGCATAATGATCTGGAACATATCCAACTAATCTTTTTGTAATAACTGGTTGTTCTTTAACATCGAATCCACATACTTTAATTTGGCCATCAGTAACTGGTTGAATTCCAATAATTGTTTTAATACAAGTTGATTTACCCGCTCCATTAGGGCCTAGATAACCAAATATTTCGCCAGCATTAACTGTTAAATTAACATCGTTCGCACTCAATACATCAGAATTACCATAACGTTTAGAGAAATGAATTAGTTCTAATTTAGCTTCAACTTCATGTAAATCCATTTTTCTTCCCTCCAATAATTTTTGTTTTTCTTTAAATGATATTTTTTCTTTTCTTGCAATTAATAATTTAACTCTTAATTCGTTATGCGATTCAGCTATTCTAAAGAACAACGAATAGACGAACCACATTCCAAAAGCGATTGCTACATATCCGAAGTAGAATATAATTTGATAAACTGGATAGATTACAAAAACACAATTACCCCAAGTCCATTTTATTTTAGCGTTTAATAGCACTAATGATTCATCGCCTAATTTGCCTAAAATAAAGTCACCATTAATAAATAAATAGTCAGTACCAGTTCCGATAGCATCAGGATTAAATCCACTTACATAATTTGATAACCACGCATTCGCGAACACAATGAAAACAAAATATAGTAAGAAGAACACTAAAGACCAAATCATTTGTTTAAATTTTGGTTTTTCAAATAAACGTAATGCAACTGATAATAATGGAGCGTAGAACGCGATCATATGGTTTGCCCAGAAATGAGAGATAGTAGGGGCAATAACACTATATGTTTCTGAATAATCAGGCATAAGCATTGCCATTAACGCACCAAATACGTTAATAAAATAGGTGAAATAGAATAATTTCTTGTTCTTAGTAATAATACATAAAGGAGTAACATATAACGCAGTGTGGCAAAGGTGGATTGGTAATCCTTTAGCATTAATTGATAAATGTCCATCTTTAATTGGGAACATCGTATTAAAATTAATGGTTGTTGTAAACAATATAAGGGCACCTAAAGTAACAAATAAAACAATAAATTCTCTTGCGTTTCTTTCTTTTCCTCTAAATAAGAAATATATAAATAAAGGAATAATAAATGTCATATATAACAAAATACGATGCATTAATGAAAATTCATTTACTGTTAAATACATTATTGAAGAGCCAAAAAGTGGCATTGTTTCTGGAATAATTGCAGCGTATGCATATATCGGAGTAACAAATAAATTTAAAATAAACATAAATACAATTAAATGAATAATTGATAATGTTTTTTCTTTTTTGGTTTTTTCTAATTTAAATGAAATATCTTCATCATTAAAAATATAAATGCAATAAATAATTGAAGAAGCTAAAAAAGCGCCCATTTGTAATGATGAAAATATTTGTTTATAGTTAATTACAATTTCCCCATGAATCCCATATAAATGATTAAATAAGAATATTGATTCAATAATTGCGATTATTGGAATGTAGAACTTACATAATCTTTTTCCAGTTTTAAATGGATAAAAAGGAACAAGAATTAATGTTAATATTGCTGGATATAATAAAAATATTTGAAATAAAGCAAAGAAGTTCGCTACTTTGTTATTTCCATATGGTTCACCAATTAATTCAATTAATCCACCAGATAAATGAATACTATCTTCTCTAGGTGAAGATTGTAGCATTACTGGATCTTGGAAAAAATACGCTAAAAAGAAAGTGACAATAAGATATATGATTGAACCTAACACATACCATTTATGAATCAATTCATATTTTGGATGTTTTTTAAGTCCAAAACGAACAAAAAAATATCCTCCAATAATGAGTAATGCGCTAATAAATGTTATTAGATATAAAATAAGTTCTTTCATAGTTTGTTCTTTATTGCACCAAAGGAATGGTTATTAGCCACTCCTTTGGTAAATGTAATCTAATTAATATCCTAATACAAGACCGAAATAATGAGTAGTTTTAGATACTTGTAAATTAATAGTTAAATAGTCGCCTTGGACAAGTTGTTTCCAGTTGTTATCGATATCATCAGCAACAATACCAGCTCCTTGTGAAGTTAATGCTGGAGAAATAAGATCGTGAGAACATGAAGCTAGGAACATTCCTGCTCCAACTAATTGTCCTAATTGAGCGTCTTGAGAAGCAAATTCTTGAGTAATAGCAGTTCTACTTGCCTCTGGAAGGCTTGCAAATGCTTTTGAATAATAAAGCATTTCAGTTATAGAAGTATCTGAAGAAGGACCAGCCATTGAAGAAGCACCAGTAGAAGATTTAAATATCATTCCTTGTGCATTTAATGCT
>JAQYER010000067.1 GCA_028723545.1 Caryophanales bacterium | reverse complement strand
GCAAAAGACACTAAGATAATTGATTTGCCACATTTTTTATTGCCACTTAAATAAAGCCATTGGCCAGTATTATTATTTAAAATATTAATAAATGTTTTTACTAGTGGTCGACGAACATTAGATAAATCTAATGAATTAAGTCTAATTCCCTTCCAATCGTTTGGAGCGTCAAATCGTTCATATAATGAATCGATTTTAATTTTTTCCATATATTTATCACAAGCGACATTATTGACATATAAATAATTAATTTGTTTGTCAAATCGTATGCTTTTAGCAAAATGAGGAAATTGTTTTTGACATTTGTCAATTCCAGGACAATTTTTGCAATAATCATGATCTTCTTTATATTCAATTAAACGAGCAATATTTTCTTTGACTTCTTTAACAGTCATATTTTGTTCTTTAATTGAACGATAAATTTCTTCATCGCTTTTAAGTTCATTTAAAAGAACATTAATTGTCTTTTCAAAATTTTCATTATTGTCTGGTAAGGTGTTAATTATCTTTTTCATTTTATTTTAAAGTTGATAAGAGTTCCGCTAATTCTTCATCGGAGATATTTTCATTATTATTATCTATTTTTGCGTTATTTTCTATATTATTAATTTCTTTTTTCTTATATTGTTTTTTATTTGTATTTGTTCCAATTGTCGCTTTACGTTTTTTATTTAACGATTTCATGTAATTCATCGCGTCAATGGTTGTTGTAATACCTTCTCTTAATATTCCTGAAGCAATTTTTTCAGCAAAAAATTTGTCTAAGATATTATTCTTTTTTGTTAATGTATAATCAACAATCGCATTAATAATTCCATTTGGTAAATTTAAATTAATTAATGAATTAATTACATATAAATCCGCTGGAGCGACTTTGGTATTATTTTGTAAATATTCTAAAAAGACAGCTGGTCCAGTTTCTTCCATTAACTTAATCTTGTTAGCGATAATTGTATCTGAATTAATTTCGGAATTCGTGTAATTGATTTTAGTTTCTTCTTTATTATTTAATCTTGGATAATATGCTTTATCTTTAGCTTTATTAAAGGCCACTTTCATATTTAAATGTGGTTTCATTGTTTCGTTATATGAATCAATAATAACTGATGCGATGTTATCTTCATTTAAATTAAATAAAGTCGCTAATTGTTTAATGTCATTACTATATTCCAATAATGATTCTTTTTTAATTTGAGAATTTTCTTCTACAAGATTAAATACGATATCAATATTAATATCAGAAGCAATTTTCTTGCTATTATGAGTGGCAAGATTTTCTCCAACATTTTTAGTGAAGGAAATATGATCGTAATCTGGATTAAATATTTCAACAAATGAAGCGGAAATATCATCAAATTTATCTTTATCAATATTCGTGTTTATTTCATATGAATTTGCGAGTCTTAAAGCTTCTTTTTCACCAACATATTGAATTAATAATCCTTTGAATAAAATATCATTAAAAAATTCTTTTGGTGTTTTTGGGGCAAATAATTCAAAAATGTATCGATGAATATCGTTGTTAACACTTTCGTATGTTTTTAAAAGTCCAACTGCTTCTAAATTTCTTCTCGCGTTAGTAAAAGAATTAATTGGAAGTTGCATATTATTTAATAATGATTCTAAAGAATAAATATCTTCATCGCTTTCATTTCTTTTTTGTTTCACTAATGTTAAATAAACGATTGAAGAAATTGCTCCAATCAGTGGTTGATATAATTCAATAATGACATCTTTATCAACATTGCTCACTAATGAAGCTAATCTAATTTCATAATAATTGTTTATTAATTTTTCCATATCAATCCCTAAAAAAGTAAATATATTTTATTGATTTTGTTTATAAATATAAAGTTCGAATTTTTTACTTGAAATATTTTCGTGAAAAATGTGGATAACTTTTTTTCTTTTTTTATCGGATTAATCGAGTCTTTTTATTCATTAAATTAGTTATTCACACACAATCCACAACTTTTTATAAGACAATAAATTTGTTGTTTTATTTTTAAAAATATTTCACTAAAATAAGTAGCGCAATAGAAAGAGGAAAAATAAATGGTAATTATTCAAGAAGTAAAAACTAATAAACAAATTAAACAATTTGTCAATTTTCCATTAGAACTTTATAAAGATACACCATATTTTGTTCCACCATTATATAACGATGAAATAAAAGTATTAAAAAGAAAATCACCATACGAAACAGTATGCGAATCAATTTTCTTTTTAGCGTATATAGATAATAAAGTTGTAGGACGTATTCAAGGCATTATTCAAAAACAATATAATGAAATAAAAAATGAACGACGAATTCGTTTCTCTCGTTTTGATGCGATTAACAATCAAGAAGTTGCTAATAAATTATTTGAAGCTGTTGAAAATTGGGCAAAATCAAAAAATATGGACACTGTATGTGGGCCATTAGGATTTTCTGATTTTGAAAGAGAAGGATTATTAATTGAAGGATTTGATCAAGATTCTACTTTCGAAGAACAATACAATTTTGATTATTATCAAAAATTGATTGAAAATTGTGGATATCAAAAAGAAGTTGACTGGGTTGAATCACGTATTTTCCCACCTGAAAATGCGAAAGAGCAAATTGAAAAATTGAAAAGATTAACTGATTTAACATTAAAAAGAGCGAAAGTCCATTTAGCGGATACTTCAATATCTGATCGTAAATATATCGATTTATATAAGGATGCCTTTTTTGATGTTATCGAAGAAGGATATAAAGAAATATATGGAGTAGTTCCATTTACTCCAAAGCAAAGAAAATTAATTATTGATTCTTATCGACCAGTAATTAAATCGAAATATTTATTTGTATTATTAGATGAATCAAATAAGGCAGTTGGCATTGGTCTAGTCTTCCCTTCTTTTTCCGATGCACTTAGATATTCAAAAGGAAAATTATATCCAAAAACATTATTTAAATTTTTAAAAGCAATTAATCATCCAACCGTTGTTGATTTAGGTTTAGTTGCAGTATTACCTGAATATCGAAATTCTGGTATTACTTCCGCGTTCATGTTAAAGATGATGGAATTTTTAGCTGATGGCAAAATCAAATATTTTGAAACTAACTTAAATTTAGAAGATAATTTAGCGGTTCGCACCCAATGG
>JAQYER010000066.1 GCA_028723545.1 Caryophanales bacterium | reverse complement strand
ATTTGGGTCAGCATCAGTAATCATATTTCTTCCCCAGAAGTGGTCATCGATATAAATCTTTTTCGCACTGTATGGGCATGTTTCAACAAATTGGCAAGATAAACAACGATCACTTGCGCCTTTTGGTTGATTTTCTTCTTTAAAGAATGATAATTGGCCGAATGAAGAAACAGTTTCGCATTTAGAAGATGCAAACCAAGTAATTAAATCTAAATCATGGCAACATTTAGCCATAATCATTGGTGATGTTTCGTTATCATTTCTCCAGTTTCCACGAACAAAACTATGGGATTGATGTTGATATTGAACATTTTCAACATCATCAATCATAATAATTTTTCCTAAGACACCGCTGTCGACGATTTCTTTTAATTTTTCAAAAGCAGGTGCGTATCTTAAAACGTGACACACTAATATTTTTCTTTGATATTTCTTTTGAGCTTCTAATAAACGATACAATTCATCTTTTATAGGTGAAATTGGCTTTTCTAATAAAATATCATATCCAAGTTCTAATGCTTTAATCGCATGTCCAACATGGTCTCTATCTTGAGTAGCGATTACTAACAAATCACTTCTTTTTTCTTCAAAGAATTTCTTGTCATCAGTAAAAATCATCTCTGGAGATACTTGATATGGTTCTGCGCGATGATGCGCTCTAAAATAATCTTTATCGCAAATAGAAACGATTTTAAATTCATCTTTAAGCTTATACATTTGATCAGCATAAGCAACTCCACGATGCCCCATTCCAATAACTGAGGCGGTAATAATTTTTTTCATAAAATTAAATAATCCTCTTTGTAGATTTTTTATCAAAGATATGGAATTTGTCTAAATCAATATATAATTTGACTTCATCCCCACTTTGAATTAATTGTTCAGTTGTTGATTTGGAAATAATTTTATTATTGCCAATAAATGTATGAAGATAATATTGATCACCAAGAAGTTCGGCGATAGATATTTTAACTTTAATTCCATCGGTTTTGTTTTTACATAGTGAAGATAATCTTTCATCAAGAAGGTTTTCTGGTCTTATACCAAACAATAAATCAATTGTTTCTTGATTAACATTATTGTTGTAATATTCAAGGTTATTTTTAATTTCTTCTTCTTCTTTTGTTAACAAGTTATATTGTGTATCTTTAATTTTTCTCTTTTCTAACTGTTCATTGCTAATTGGAGTGTAATTAGTGTTTTTAATTTTTTCTAATTCAGTTGTTTTTGAATTATTTAATAATAATTCTTTGTCCTTAATTATAGATGTAATTTCATCTATAACAAGTTGTTCTTTGTTCAATTTATAAGCATCTTCAAGAGACAATTTTAAAGATGAGATTTCGTTACTTATTTTTATTGTTTTTCGCCTTAATAGCTCCATTTCTTTTTCATATTTTGGATAAGTTAATTCATATATTCTTTGTTCGATATCTTTTTTATTTTTTAATAATGCTTGTTCATATTTATTTTTCATCGAAATAAAGAAATTATTTATTGTAGAATTTTGTTCATCAGTTGTTTTAATTTTATTTCCATCAGGCAAGATTAAATATTTGTGATCGTATTTAATATTTAAGATATTCATTGCTGGCGCGCCGATAAATGTCGCGACAAACAAATTAGCGGGATTATTATATATTTCTCTTGGAGTGCCAATTTGTTGAACATATCCATCTTTCATTACAACAATGCGGTCCGCCATAGTCATCGCTTCAGTTTGGTCATGAGTAACATAAATTGTTGTTGAGCCAATCTTTTTATGTAAATTAACAATCTCGCTTCTCATTTGAACACGTAATTTCGCATCCAAATTTGATAATGGTTCATCCATCAAGAACACTCTTACATCTCTAACAATCGCTCTACCTAACGCTACACGTTGACGTTGTCCACCAGATAAGGCACTTGGTTTACGATCAAGATATTGTTTAATATCTAATAATTCAGCTGCATTTATTACTCTTTTTTTAATTTCATCTTTTGGTAAACGCTTAATTTTTAATGAGAAAGCAATGTTATCAAAAACACTCATATTTGGATATAAAGCATAATTTTGGAATACCATCGCGATATCTCTTTGTTTTGGCAATAATTCATTCGCATATTTGCCATCAATAAACAAATCACCATAAGTAATATCTTCGAGTCCGGCGATCATTCTTAATGTTGTGGATTTACCACATCCAGAAGGTCCAACAAAAACAATAAATTCTTTTTCTTTAATATCTAAATTAAAATCATATACAGCTTGAACATGGTTTGGATAAATCTTATTAATGTTTTTTAAA
>JAQYER010000065.1 GCA_028723545.1 Caryophanales bacterium | reverse complement strand
CCATCATGAAAAACAACATAACAATCATCGCCAAATAATTGCTTTGCTTTTTTTAATCCAAAATATTGAGATTCTAATGCGGTCTTTCCACCAATAACAATTGAAACAACTTTTTTAAAATTATATTTTTCAATTATCTTTTTTACTTTATCTATATAATTATTTGATACAACCAAAATAATATTATCGATGCTTTTACATTGCTCAAAATTGTTAATGGTATAAGCAAGAATTGGTTTTTTGTTAACTAATAAAAACTGCTTTGGAATATTATTGTTCATACGACTGCCATTTCCTGCGGCAAAAATAATTCCTATATTCATTTTTATCTTCCTTTTACCAATCCAAATAATTTTAACACAGTGTAACCAAAAATTAATATGTCAAACCATAATGAAATTCTTGTTACATAATAATGGTCCAAATATGCTTTTTTATTTGGATCGTGATCTCTATTTATTCTTGTTTGAGCGTATCCGCTTAATCCAGGTCTAACTTCAAAAGCGCTAGGAGTATATTGTTCTCTTAATCTTATTAATTCATCTTCATTAATTTCCGCACCAGGACGAGGACCAATAAACGCCATTTGACCTGCTAATATATTAAATAATTGTGGGGTCTCATCAATTGAAGTAACACGCAAAAACTTACCAAATTTAGTTTCCATACTCGCTTGTTTTGCTACGCTCATATTAGAAGGTGCTAAATTAGGATTAGCATCTAATTTCATTGATCTAAATTTAATTAATTTAAATGGTTTTTTATGTCTTCCTAAACGACGATGTATAAAAAAAGGATGCCCTTTAGTGACAATCGCATTAATCGGTATTACCCACCACCACAATAAAACAAAACAAACGATGATTCCAACAATAGAACCAACTATTCCAATTAATCTTTTAAGTGGTAAATAAGCTAATTGTGATTTTCTCATAAATAACTTAATTAATAATAAAGTATTATTAAAAAATTACAATATCAAGATGAAAAAAACGATAATCTGTGCAATAAAAAGATGCTATATCTTATTTTTCGTTATCGTTTATGATTATAAGAATAAATTAATAATACCTAACACTAAAAAATGCAAAGGATAAAAGAAATATCTTGAATCTAGCTATTCAACAATTCAAATAATAGATATGAATTGCCGCATCTTCTAATTCCCGTAATAGCTTTAATAATTCCATTTTTTGATATTAGTTTATTTAAATATTTATCTCGTTTTATTAACATATTAAAACCTCTAATGACTATTTTTGCGTCTAGACGCATTTTTGGATAATAGAATTCTATAAAAATCACTAACATAGCTTCCAGTAGCTGTGCACATATAAATTGGTTGAAGAAATGAAAGATTTTAACAATCGTTTTTTCATTAACGATTACTTATAAGAAAATGGTATAAGTCAAAGTCTCGCTTCATATTGCCTGGGTTTTACTATTATGGTTCAATTCTTTCTGGCAGTGGATGGCGGTGATTCTTATCCCTGCGCCCTTAATTTGAACTGTTTAGCTTTTTCTAATTTGATTTAAAGCTATCTTTTACTGTCCTTGGGAAAATAACCTGCCGCCTAACAAGGTGGCAATTTACATATCAGGGTGTTAATTAACGACGTTTACAAGCATAGAAAAAACAAGCAAAATAGATCTATATAATAAAAAAGGCTTGATATAGCAATCACATTGTATCAAACCTTATCTCTCTTTTTTGGTGGAGGCAACAGGAATTGAACCTGCACGAGTCTCCCCACTAGATTCTAAGTCTAGCGCGTCTGCCAGTTCCGCCATGCCTCCAGATGCAAGAAATATTATAATAACAAATCGTTCTAAAAACAAAACAAATATAATTTATTTGCTAATTATACGCGCACGCGCGCTTTATTTTATATAGATAATATTAATTAGATTTGCTTATTAAGAATTTTTAAAGTACGCGAATCCAATTCACCACCAAAATATTTATTTAATACATCTTTAAATATTTGATCATTTGTTGATAAATAAAATAATGTCATACTCGATTTAAGTTTCATATCATCAGGTGAACCCATAATATCTTCAATATAACAATCATTAGGAAGACCAAGTAATATTTCGCATAATTTAATTAATCGAGGGCCTAGGATTTCATCATTATAGAATGCTACCGCGTCTTTAATTCCACCTAAACTATAATATTCATTAATATTTGATTTACCTAGTCCTTTGATTTGTGGAAAGATATACCACATCCAATGCGATTGCTTTTGACCATTTTTTAATTCGTTAAATGCTATATCAAAATCTTTTTCTTGAGCAACTCTAAATCTTTCTAATTTAATTGGGTGTTTATCTTGATATACATATTTTGTATAAAATTGATTAATAACTTGAATCATTTCATAAGGAAGATAATCTTTGGCTCTTTCAATAATATAATTTGGAATACCCCAATATGCTTCTGCGATCGCTCCACTCATCGCTGATGTTGTGTCGCAATCCCCACCAATACTAATGGTTTTGCGAATACAATCTTCATAGTTTGAACTAATTAAGAAACAATATATTGCTTGTGGAACTGTCTTTTGACATGTTTCATTAAATTCAAATGTTCTTACAAGTTCATAATAATCTAATGATGCAATTTCTGGATACATAGATATCGCATATTCTTTAATTTCTTCTTTTGTTGCATTATGAATCGCCATAAAAATGCATGTCGCAACCACTAAAGCACCTTTTAACCCTTCAGGATGGTTATGAGTAATTCCTGTAACCATATTTGATAATGATTCTAATTCTTCTAAATCTTTAGCAGCCCACGCGACTGAAGATATTCTCATTGCCGAACCATTACCAAAACTTCCATATGGTTCTGGATTATTAGAAAAAACCCAATGTTTAAATCTTCCTCCATAACCTGCACTAGGATATTTATTAGTCCATCTATGTAAATATTCACAAGCACTTTGATCTGTTCTTTCTTTTGAATTTAATAACCAGTCCATAAAAGAAATAGTGCAAACTGTGTCATCAGTAAATTCATTACCAATACTAAACAATTCAAATTCAGTATTTTTTATATTATCAAATTCAAATCTCGAACCAACAATATCTCCAATAATTGCTCCAAAAATATAATTGCCCCCTAAATATAAATAATAAATAGTTAATGTTTCTTTTTGATTAAAAATAAATATAACAATCTTAATAATAGTATACGTCAAAAAATAACACCATCCCAAAAATAAATGAAGAGATACATAAAATCCCTTCATTTTTTATTTA
>JAQYER010000064.1 GCA_028723545.1 Caryophanales bacterium | reverse complement strand
AATTGAATATTTATATATAAATATGTATAATTCAGCGATTAAAATCTAATCGATAGGAGGAATTGTATGAATAAAATTAAAGTCATTGTCGATTCATGTAGTTCATTCATAAATGAAGATAAAAATAAATATGATATAGATATATTACCTTTATATTTAATTATGGATAAAAAAGAATATGATCCATTAAATATGAATATATCAATTGATGAATATTATAATGATATTGAAAACCATGATGTTGGAAGCAGTTGCTGTAATGCTTTTACTTTTCTTGAATTATTTAATTCATATTTAGATAAAAATATTGATGTTATATTTATTTCATTATCTTCTGGATTAACTTCTTCTTATGGAAATGCGATTAACGCAGTTGAACAATTAAGTGATGATAAAAAACATCGAGTTGCTGTTATTGATTCATTAACTGGAGGTGCTGGAATCCATTTTGCCACTTTTGAAGCTTTAAGATTAATAAAAGAAGGTAAATCAGTCTTAGAAATTAAAGAAGGTATTGATAAAAATAAATTAAATGTCGTCTCACTTTTTACAATTGGTTCATTAAATCATTTATACAAAGGTGGAAGATTATCTAAAGCTGGCGTGGTGATCGGTAATATTATTAAAATGAAACCAATTGTAACCACTAATGAATTAGGTCAATTAAAAGTATTTGAAATCCATCTAGGCAAAAGAAAAGCCATTAAAGCAATGGCGGAATTAGCAAATAAAGACGCAAATAAAAATTATCCTCTTCGCATTAGTTATACAAATAACGAAGATGAAGCAATGTTTTTAAAAGATAAATTATTAGAATTAGATAATAATATAAATATCGAATTATCTCGTATTGATTACACTTTAGGAGCGCATTGCGGGCCATTAACTATCGCAATATTCTATATTAAAAAATAATTATAAAAGAGGCATAATTAATCGAACTAAGAGGCAAATAAATCTGTCTCTTTTTCTTAATTTGAAATCTTTTGGAATTAATATTGATTGACTTTCCATTTTTTCAAAGTCAGCTTTGATATCTTGCATAATTTCGCCATCAACAATTGTTACCCCATCTTCATAATGGTGAACTAAACTTCTAAAATCTAAATTAATTGTTCCAATAAACGCCGCCATATCATCTGCTAATAAAGTTTTCATATGATTGAATCCAGGAGTGTAATAATATACTTTTACACCTGATTTAATTAAAGGAACAATGTTAAATTTAGTTACTTTATATACTAATTTTTTATCTGGAATAAATGGAACAAATAATCGAACATCCACACCTCTTAATGATGCTCTTTGAAGGGAATTCATAATATCAGTTGAAGGAATTAAATATGGAGTCGATATATATAATTTATGCATCGCGCATTCAATTAAATTAACGTAATTTTGTTCTCCAACTCTTACTGGATATACGTTTGCCGGGCCTGTTCCAAAAGGATAAATCAAAGATTTAGATTCATATGTTGGATATTGATAATTTAAATATTTATCATAATCTGATACTTTTTTAACAGTTAAATCATAATCAGTTAAAAATAAGGCAATTAAATTATTAATTCCATTTCCTTTAATTGAAATCATTGTATCTTTCCAATAACCAAATCTTTCAATTTTATTCGCATATTCATCTCCAATATTCATTCCACCAGTAAAAGCAATTTCGTGGTCGATAATAGCGATTTTTCGATGTGAACGATTATTGTATGTTCCAGAAACAATTAAATGGACTGGATTAAATCGATACGCTAATATACCTTCTTTTCTTAATTTAGAAGCATAATTAGTTGGTAATGTTGAAAAACATCCAACATCATCATATAAAAGTCGAACTTCCACTCCTTCTTTGGCTTTTTGTTTCAATATAGGTAATATTTCATCCCATAGTTTACCTTCATGAATAATAAAGAATTCTAAAAAAATAAATTGTTTTGCCTTTTTTAAATAATCAATTAATTCTGGGAAAAATTTTTCACCGCAATCATAATATTTTAATTCATTATTTTTGCAGGCATTAAATTCAGCGATATTTTCTAAAAAGTTAATTGGTTCATTATAATTATCATTTTCTTTTTCTTTATGTAATTTTGAATCAAAATATGGTGAATATGCTTTTTTGATATCCACTAATAATTTCTTTTGTTTTTTTGTTAAATCCTTTTGCTTAAAAATTATGTAAATAACAATTCCCATCAGCGGAATTAACGCAATTAACAAAAGCCAAGGTAATTTAAATTCCGGATCTTCACGCGAATATAAAACTTTAAAAAAGATAATAATCGTTAGCAAAAAGACGAAAGCTACATATATTTCATATATAATATCGGCCCAGAAAACATTAATTGATTTTAAATAATCCGCTAAAGAACCAATGCTAAAAAAGATTAAAATTTGCGAAAGAAAAAGCAATATGATGAATAAATATTTAAATATTGATTTAATCTTATTTAATATCTTCATATTGCTATTTTAAATAAATAATAAGTATTTTGAAACAACAATAAATTGTTGAAATGTTGATTTATTTTAAGCGACGAATCGTTTTTTCGCTTCCAAATAAATAAACTAAATCAGATTCTTCAAATACATAGTCAGGATCTGGAATAAAGACGTCGTTATTTTTCTTAACAGCGAGAATATTAATGCGATATGCTTTACGAATATCTAAATCCACAATTGATTTTTTAACCCATGCTTTTGGAACGCGTTTATTATATAAACCTAAGTCTTCTGAAATACGAATAAAGTCAACTAATCGAGTATCAGATAATGTTGTTGCTAATTTTAATGCTGATTCTTTTTCTGGGAACGCAACTTCGTCAGCGCCCGCCATTGCAAGGAATTTTGATTGGATATCAGAATATGATTTAGCGACAACATGTTTTGCGCCAGCTTCTTTTAGTCGAGATGTAATTTCTAATGAATTTTGGAAATTATCACCAACTGTAACGATACAAGAATCATAATCTTTAACATCTAATTCTTTTAATGTTTGAAGTTGCAAACAATCTCCACGGAAAACATTATCAAAAATGTCTTTGTAAGCATTAACTTTTTCAATACTAGCATCGACAAGACATACATCATTTCCAAGTTCAATTAAATGTGTTGCGATTTGGGTACCAAATTCACCCATACCAATAATTAAGAATTTTTTCATATTAACCAACCATTATCCTTCCTTCTGCGTGTTGAATCGCATGTTCATTAGTTTTACCCATAACAAGAGTAAATAAACCGAACGCTCCAAGACGACCGACATACATTAATAATATTAATACTATTTTAGACCAAATTGATAAAGAAGATGTAAT
>JAQYER010000063.1 GCA_028723545.1 Caryophanales bacterium | reverse complement strand
ATAATAAATTGATTTTTTGCCATTTGAAATTATTCGTTATTTATTCCAAATATCTAAAAAATGAATAATGGTTTTATCTTTTAAACGATAATATGTTGCTTGTGAGAAAAATTCCATCCACCAAAACCCATCTTTTTTCTCAATATAATCATTAAAAATAATATCTTGTTCTAATAAATCTAGTTCATTGAAACATTTTTCAAATTTATCGATATATTTTTTCATTTCTAGACGTGAATTTAACGAACTTGGACCTCCTTCCTTTAATATAATTTGAAATGTTTTTAGTCCGATATTTTGTAAATATGAGACATATTCATCAACAATTGATTTCATTTGCTTTCTTCTTAAAAGCGAATTACTTTTACTGTTTCTTCCCATTTTTATCTCCTTTGCTAATTAATAGGTATAAGGAAAGAAAAAATGCGAAAAAATATAAAAAATCAATAAAAGAGACGGATATTTTTAATTTATATATTAAAGCGATATTTTCTTAATTTATTAAATGTTCTATAATTATGAACATGATTATATTAACTGGTCCTAGCGCAAGCGGAAAAACGCTTATCGCCTATCATTTACAGAAAAAATACGGAATAAAAAAAGCCATTACTTCAACAACTAGGGAAAAAAGAGTTAACGAAGTTAATGGAGTGGATTATTATTTTGTCGACAAAAATTGTTTCTTAAAAATGATTGAAGATAATTTATTAGTGGAACATACCATATATAATTCAAATTATTATGGCTGCACAAAAAAAGAAGTTGGCGATAATAAAGTGGTTGTATTAGAGCCAGAAGGATTAAAAAATTTTAAAGCATTAAATGACGAACACATCGTTTCTTTTTATATCTTCGCTCCAGAAGAAATAAGACATCAAAGAATGATTGATCGATTAGATAAAGAAGACAAAATAAAAGAACGCTTAAAAAATGATAAAGAGCGATTTGACATAAATAAAATTAATGATATTGATTTTATTGTTAATAATTATAATCGTGATATTGATGATGTCACTGATGAAATATATTTAAAATATAAAAATGTAATTGAAAAGAAATAATTATTCTTCTTCAATTTTATGTTTAACAATTTTAACTTTTTCGACCGTAAATTCAGTCGCATCTAAAACAGTAACTGTTAAATTTTCATAATCGAAACTATCACCGATTTTAGCGAATCTTTCTAATTTATCAATAACCCAACCACCAACTGAAGTAAATTCATTATCTTCTAATAATTCTTTTTCTAATAATTCAAATAAATCATCAATATTCATTGAACCATCGACAACATATGTATTTTCATTAAGTTTTTTATAAAATTCAATTGGAGTATCTGTTTCATCCCATATTTCACCAACTAATTCTTCTAATATATCTTCCATTGTCAATAATCCATCTGTGCCACCAAATTCATCTTTAACAATAACGATATGGGTTTGAGAATTTTTCATTTTCGATAAAATATTGGAAATTGGCATTGAACCTGGAACAAATTCAACTGGTAATATCATTTCTAATACATTGATTTTTTGTTTAGCGAGCATATTTTTTAGCACTCTTTTGGTTGGTAATATGCCGATAATATTATCAATCGTGTCTTTATAAACAGGAATGCGTGAATGTGCGAAAATATCATCATCATGAGTTAATTCTTCAATATTGTCATCAATATTAAAAGCAAACATGTCGATGCGTGGAGTCATAATTTCATGAGCTTCAGTTTCTTTAAATTCAATCGCACTTCTTAATAATTCAGCTTGATCTTCATCAATTACTTCATCTTCTTCAATTTGGTCAACCATTTCTTGTAATTCTTCATCCGAAATTGGCTCATCATCATCGCTTTCTTTAATTTTGGTAATTGGTTTAGTTAATAATCTACCAAAAGCAGATGTGACATACACGAATGGGAAAAAGACGTACTTTAACACTAATATTGGGTACGCTAATAACTTGGATAAAGGATAAGAAAATACTCTTCCAATTACTTTTGGGCATATTTCACCAAATATTAAAATAATAACTAATAAAATTAATGATGTAATTGTGCCTGCTAAATCATTATCAAGTGAAGAAAATATTCTTAATCCAACAATCGCGGATAATGATGACGCAGCAATATTAACTAAGTTATTAGAAAATAATATTGTTGAAATTGTTGTATCGTAATTTGAAGCAAAATTTAAAGCAATTTTTGCTCTTTTACTTCCCTTTTCAACATCTTTTTTTAACCTTAATTGATTTACGACTCCATAAACCATATCAGACATTGAAAAAATGCCGGATAACACAACTAAAATTGCAATAACAACAAGAAGGAAATAATCAGTTGTTCTCATTATTTATTCCCCCTTCTTTTTAAGATATTGTCTTCGTGAATATCACCGACTAATTCTTCCAAGATGTCTTCCATAGTAACCATTCCGAGAACTTTTTTATCAAACATGACAATTGCAATATGGGTTTTATGTTTTTTAAATCCTTCAATCATATCATCGGCTTTAATTTTTGGAGTAACGATATATGGTTTTTGAAGAGTTGATAAAATAGGAACATTTGGATTTTTTAAATATGATTTAATGTAATTTTTAACATGCAAAATACCCACGATTTTGTCAACTGATCCATAGCAAACAGGAATTCTAGTATAAGTTGAATTTAAAATAATATTATGAAGTTTTTCTCTCGTAATATCTTTTAAATCAATCGTAAACATTTTATCTTTTTTAGTTAATACTTCATAAACAGTTGTGTCAGTAAAATCTAATGAATTATATATAATATCTGATTCATTTGATTCAATTTGCCCATCTTCTTCAATTGATTCAACAACATTAGTGAAATCTTCTTCAGTCATTGTTGGCTTATCTTCCGTTTTCATAATCTTATTTACTAATTTAGTAATAAGAGAGAAAAACATAATGATCGGCCATAATAAATAATAGAAAAATAAAGATGGATAAATTAATACCATCGCGACACGATTAGGAATCGCTCTGGCAATTAATTTTGGAATAGTGTCGCAAAATAAATAGACGATAATAGTCATAATTATCGTTGTAATTAATGAAATTAATTCATCTGATATAACATTATTAAATATTTGTTGGAATAAAAAAGTTGATATTGTCGAAACGAAAATAGACACTGCGTTATAACCAACTAAAGAAGTAACGAGTGTTAATTCAAATTTTTCATATCTATTAATAACGCGTTTAGCGGTTTTATTTCCTTCTTCCGCTAAAACACGCATTTTAAATTGATTCAAACATGCAAACGAAGTTTCGGTTGCAGAGAATGTTCCGGCTAAGAACACTAATACGACAATAATAATGATATAAAGCCACGACGAGTAGGGGTCCATATATTAGATTATTTTCTCCTTAATAGTTAATGAATGCGTAAATAATAACATACATTAATTCAACAATCAAATATTGACATTATAAATAACTTTATATTTTAAATTAGTAGTTATATAATATTGGAAATGTTGGAAATTTACCACATTTAGGAGGAAACATGACAAAATCCAAAGATAAAATAATATCGATTTGCACTGTTGGCGATAAAGGACAAATCGTTATTCCAGCTAACATTCGAAAACTATTTGAGATTAATACTGGTGATTCACTAGTTATTTTAGCAGACAAAAAGAAAGGAATCGCATTAGTGAAAGCAGAAGAAGTTCAATCGATGATTACTAATGCTATTAAATAAATATGGTAAACGCTATTGAAACACAATCAATTACTAAAAAATATGGTAAAAAAGTTGTTGTTAATCATGTTTCGTTAAATATTCCAAATGGTTCAGTATATGGGCTAGTTGGTGAAAATGGTTCTGGTAAAACAACAATTATGAGACTTATTACTGGTTTAGCTATTCCAACTAGTGGTAAATATTCATTATTTGGAATATCTTGTGATGATAAAAAGATTTATAAAGCTAAAGAAAAATTAGCAGCGATTGTTGAAGCCCCTTCTTTAATTCCAACAATGAACGCTTATGATAATTTAAAATATGCGGCAGGGTATTTAGGAATATCTATTAATGAAGACCGTATTAATGAAATACTTAGTCTAGTGGGATTAAATAATGTTGAAAAGAAATTAGTTAAAAATTTCTCATTGGGAATGAGACAAAGATTAGGTATTGGATTATGTTTATTAAATGATCCAAAAATGTTAATACTTGATGAACCAATGAATGGATTAGACCCAGAAGGCATCGCTCAATTACGTGATTTAATTATTGACTTAAATAAAACAAAAAATATTACTTTTTTAATTTCATCACACATTCTTTCTGAACTTGAAAAAGTCGCTACTTGTTTTGGAATTATTTCTCATGGAATGTTATTAAAAGAAATTACAACCGAAGAATTACATGATGAATGCCGTAATTCAATCGACATTGATGTTGATAATATTGAAAAATCAATCGAAATATTGAAAAAAGAACAAATTAATGATTATCGAATTATTAATCACACTATTCGTATTTTTGATAAAGTTGATTCTAGTCACATTAATAAATTATTAGTTGAAAATGGAATTAACGTATCTAGATTAATTCAAATCGATGAAACAATCGAAGAATATTATCTTAATTTAATGAAGGGAGCTAATTAATATGTTTCGTTTATTAAAATCATCATTTTTTAAATTAATTAAAGACTGGACATTAAGAATTACTCTTATTATTGGTCTCGCTTTAGCGATTTTCTTAACTGTTTTATATGGAATGATGGATGCTTCATTCGCTGATGGATATCATTCATCATTATGCGGACAATCTTCATTAATTAATTCTTTTTCACCAAGTCAAAACTTTGGTATCGCTATTCCAATCAATTTAGCAATATTCACTATTTTAGAATTTAGCCAAGGAACAATTAGAAATAAAATTGTCGTTGGAAATTCTAAATTAAAAGTATATATATCTTTGTTAATTACTGGATTACTTTTCACTTTCGCGTTACTTATTATTTATGTTGGTTTTTCCACTATTCTTGGAACGATTTTTGGTAAAGGATTTTTCCCAAATTATTCTGGTGAAGAAGAATATATTAAAGAAATGATTAAAAGCCAAACACTCGATTCAGC
>JAQYER010000062.1 GCA_028723545.1 Caryophanales bacterium | reverse complement strand
GATTTCTGGTGTATTAATGAATATTCCTGCTGATTTATATGAATCTGCAAAAATCGATGGTGCTTCACCATGGAAACAATACACAAAAATTACTTTACCATATACATTATTTGTAACCGGGCCGTATTTGCTGACGAGCTTCACGGGCAATATGAATAACTTTAACGTTATTTATTTATTGACTGGTGGCGGACCATTCACTAATGCTGATATGGCTTCATCAAAAGCAGGTACTACTGACCTTTTAGTTACTTGGTTATTTAAATTAACAATTGAACAACAATCATTCCAATTAGCAGCAGTTATTGGTATTTTGGTCTTCGTTGTTGTTTCGGTTATTTCGCTTGTTGTATATAACGTTATTCCAAGCGTTAAAAATGAGGAGGATTTTCAATAATGGATAATTGTAATAATTTGACCGAAAACTATACTCCTCGTAAAAAACATGAAGGAAGTATTCGTCGAAGAAAAATAATTAGCAATACTGCAATCTATATTATTTTAGTTCTTATTTCCTTTATTTGGCTTATTCCATTTGTTTGTATTTTAATCCAATCATTAAATGTTGACTGGTATTATGCTGCATTAGCAAGTGGAGCAACTCCTCCTAAAGGAGGTGGTATTATTGGATATTTAATTCCAGCCCACTGGGGATTCAATAACTACATTAATTTATTTACTCAAACTCATTTCTTAAAATGGTATCTTAATACCTTTATTATTGCTGCAATTACAGCAGTAATCCAAACAATCATGGTATTAACGATGTCTTATACATTATCAAGACTTCGTTTCAAAGGTCGTAAATTCTTAATGAATTTCATGTTGATTCTCGGAATGTTCCCAGGATTCTTAACAATGATTGTTCTTTATTTCTTGTTAAAGCAATTTGGATTTACTCAAGAAGGTTCTATGTGGGGTCTTATCCTTGTTTATACCGCTAGTAGTGGTATGGGATATTATGTCTCAAAAGGATTCTTCGATACTATTCCTAAGTCACTTGATGAAGCAGCGCGTATTGATGGGGCGAATAGATTACAAGTAATGATTAAAGTCATTCTTCCACTTTCAAAGCCTATTATCATCTATACAGTATTAACTGCATTTATGGGTCCTTGGGGTGACTTCATGTTCGCGCGTTATATTTGTTTTGGATATGACCAAGCATATAACGTTGCACTTGGATTACAACTATTCTTAACTCAAGACCAAATCGGTACAAGCTATACATTATTCTGCGCGGCTGGTGTTATTGTCGCAATACCAATTACAGTCCTCTTCATGTTCTTACAAAGATATTATGTTGAAGGCGTTACAGGCGGCGCGGTGAAAGGATAAAATATTATGTCAACAATTAAATTAACTAATGTTAAAAAAGTCTATGACAACAAAGTAGTCGCTGTTCACGACTTTAATTTAGACATTCAAGATAAAGAATTCATTGTTTTTGTTGGACCTTCAGGATGTGGTAAATCAACAACTCTTCGTATGATTGCTGGTTTGGAAGAAATTTCTGGTGGTACAGTTGAAATTGATGGAAGAGTCGTTAACGATCTTCCTCCAAAAGATCGTAATATCGCGATGGTTTTCCAAAACTATGCGTTATATCCACATTTATCAGTTTTTGATAATATCGCTTTCCCATTAACTTTAATTAAACAAGAAGTTCATGTTCCTTGGACAGAAAAAGAATTACTTAAATTGAATGAAAAAAGAGAAAAATTATTAAAGAAAATTGAATCTGCAAAAGAAAACCATCCAGAATTACCTACATGGAAGCGTCTTTTAAAAGAAACAGAAGATAAAATTAATGGTGATAATGTAACTTATGTGAAGATGTCTCATGAAGAAATTTATCAACGTGTTACATCAGTTGCCGAAACACTTGGAATCACTGAATATTTAGCGCGTAAACCACGTGCATTATCAGGTGGTCAACGTCAACGTGTTGCGATTGGACGTGCGATGGTTCGTGATTCAAAAGTATTATTAATGGATGAACCATTATCTAACTTGGACGCTAAATTGCGTAACCAAATGAGAGCGGAAATTATTTTATTAAGACAAAAAATTGATGCGACATTCATTTATGTTACACACGACCAAACTGAAGCTATGACTTTAGGTGATCGTATCGTCATTATGAAAGATGGTTATATTCAACAAGTTGGCACTCCACAACAATTATTTGATTCGCCAGCCAACCTCTTCGTTGCTGGTTTCATTGGAGCGCCTCAAATGAATTTCTTTAATGAAGCAAAACTTATTAAAGTTAATGGAAAACATTATGTTGAGATTAAAGATTCATTATTCCCTGTTGGTACAAACAGTTCTAAATTATTAGATATTAATCAAGTTAATGAAGGACAAGTTGTTGTTGGTGTTCGTCCAGAACATATGAGTTTCTCTATCATTCCGAACAAAAATGCACTTAAATGTAAATTAGTTGTTAGCGAAATGATGGGAAGTGAACTCCATCTCCACCTTGGCTTAGAAGATGGAAGCCAAATTGTTTGCCGCGTTCAAACAGTTAACCTTACTGAAGAAGAAAGAAGAGCCGCGACAGTTCCTGGAAGTGAATGCTACATTACATTTGAAGGAAAAGTTATTCATTTATTTGATAAAGACACTTCTACTTCATTACTCCATCCAGAATACGAATATAAATATTAATTAACTAACATCAAACTTTAACCCTGAACGCATAAATGTTAGTAGGGGTTTTTGTTAATTTTGATATCATTAAATAAAAGGAGCTTTCGAAAATGAAAAAATCAATTTTATTAATAGCCCCAATAATTGGCATGTGTATTGGTTTATCTTCTTGCGAAAAGAAAGATTATTTATCTTTTGAATATGAACAATACACGAAAGAAATAATTAAAGACAATTATCGAAATATGTATCAAATATTTCCTATTTCTTTTTCTGATAGTGATGGAAATGG
>JAQYER010000061.1 GCA_028723545.1 Caryophanales bacterium | reverse complement strand
GATCAGAAAGTGCTTGATAAACACTAATATCACCAGGAATAACAAAAATCATTGCCCCAATTGCCGCACTTGAAATAGGAGCAGTTAATGCCATACCCATTAATACAGAAACAATAATTCCCATAAAGAATGGAGTGATAGTTGTGCCTTCATTAACTAACCATTGAATACCATATGTTACATAAATGGCTGGATAACGAATTAACATTGAAAATACTGTACCGACAAAAATAGTAAATAAAGGAATAATTAAAATATCAACCGGTGTTTTTTTACGTAACACCAAATCCATTAATAACGCTGTCGCGATACAAACTAAATAAATAGTTAATGGATCACCAATTTTAAAAGAATTAGAAGTAACACCATTGGCAGTAATAAATTTAGTTGTTAATGATAAGAAAGCAGCAATTTCTCCAACAGCTGCTAAACAAATAACTTTAAGTGGAGGCATTTTAAGCGATAAAGCAATACCAATTCCAATACCTGCACCAGTAAGAGCTTCTAAAACAAAGGCAATTCCTGGAGCAGCGCTTGTTCCATTTCCAATAACTTGATACATGAAATCACAGAAAGCATTTCCTTTTCCGTAATTGAAAAATGTTCCAATTGTTGCAAAAATTGTACCAATAATTAATGTTGCAAATAATCCATGCGCCATCCCATTTAACGTTTTAATTAAATAATCTAAAATAGCACTAGATTTCTTTTCTTCTTTAACTTCTTCCATAGTCTTACCTCTTTTTTAGTTAGGTATATATTAATTATTTTTAATATATAAGTAAACTTTTATTTATATAATTTTTTATTATAATTGATAATTTTTTGTTAAAAAAATAGCTATAGAATTAACTATAGCTATTGTGATTGATATCAATTATTTATTAATTGAAATTTAATGTATTGTAAGTAGTGTTTGTTCCATCACTAACAGAAAGGATACATCCTCTTACAAATTTTTTGTAATTCCAGTTACAAACAGCAATTTCAAATGTATATTCACCTTCAAGATAATTATCTAACCATGAATATTGATTTCCACTTGAAGCATATAAGGAAATACCAGTATTGCTTTCAACATCATCGGTGATGTAATAGTTTGTATAGAAATTAGTAGCAACTTTTTTAACTTTCGCACTGAACACATATACTTCAGTTGAGTGATCATTTTCAACATCTAATGACGCAAAATATGTCGCTGTTTTATCTTTGATAAATGATTTACGTGAATATTCGTGATTACCATATAAATTATATTCACATTGAATGTTATCAATATAAATTTGTTGGCTATCAGCTTGTTTTGAGCGTTTACCTTTAATAACTACTTCATCACCAATATGATATGTAGTTGGAATATCTTCACTTGTTCTAACTGCGATTACACCACTATCATCAATTAAATAGAATCCTTTTTGGTTAACTAATGATGGTCCAACAACTGCTCTAACTCGAACTTCAGTATCAACTTCAGCCTCGATGGCTTGTTTAACAGTTAATGTTTCACCAACATTTAGTGGTTTAACTTCAATTTTTCTTTCAACAGAATGATTATATGTTTTATTGTTTCTTGAGTATTCACAACTAATTGTTAATGTTGCTTCACCAACTGAATGAGTGTGTAAGACATTATTATCAATTGAAACAACACTAGTATTTGAAGATGTATATGTCATTAATGCATTTTCAAATGGGATAATATCATTTGAGATTGATGATGGAAGTTCAGTAGATGGATCTGTATAATATGAATCTTTGATTAAATCATTAACATAATATTCGATAGCAAATTCTGGAACAGTATTGAATGGGAAGTCATATGCTGGATCAACAATGTTTACTGGAATAAATCTCCAATTGCATCCAGTGGCAGTTGCTTTAGCGTTAATAGCAATTAAATTTAATAACACCATTTTGCCATCATAATTTAATAAGCCACTTGCTTTATCAATGTCATTACCGTTACATTTTGTATAGACATATGTTCCGGTTTCACCATCTAAATCGTTAATATAATAATTAACGAATCCTTGTCCTTGGCTACGTCTAATATAAGCTGGTACACGATACATAAGAGTTGTGATATCTTGATCAAATGGAGTGTTTAGAATATCTTTGACAGTTGTTGGTTCGACCCATGGGAAATCTAAATCGTGGATTTTTTCATCGTCAGAGACTAATTCAGTCGCATTGATTTGTGAACTGCCAATATAGCCATATTTACTAGCAAGAGCAGCTTCGGTTTCTAAGATGTAATGAGTTTTTGTTCCTTTGACAACAACTTTGTTACCAACAGTTACATATGGTGCGATACTAGAGCCATATACATAAATAGATGAGACGTTATCCGCTAATAAGAAGCCATCTGGTTCTTGCTTATCGTTAACAGTGATTTTTGCAACTATTCCTTCAACTGTTACTTCACTGCCATCACTAGCTTCTCTAGCTTTACGGCAGCTATATTCAGATTCAACAATAGTTGGAGAAGATGATGTAGGTATAGTAGTATCGTCTATACTGCTACTATCAACTGGGGATGATGTTGCACAAGAGGCAATGAACATCATAGATAAAAGAAGTGAAGCCCCTTTAAATAAAGAATTATTTTTCATTTCTTTCTCCTCGCTTTATAGCGTCTATTATTATATCAATTTTTATACAAAATTGAACTACTGAATATAAAAATATTGTTCTATATTTAAAGTAACAAATATCACAATTAATCAACATTTATATACATTTTGTAAATTTATGTTATAATGCTCGCATTAAAAAGAGAAACCCCTTATGTCAAAAAAAGAAAAACAAACACTTCAAAGTGAAGTGGCGACAAGAAAGGTTGATTTCGCTAATAATCTAGTTTGGAATTTATATGATTTATTAGCACATATGCCTTTTTTTGCGCCTAAATATCACCCAACATATAAAATCATTGATAATCCAGTTGATTGCCCTACTGGATGCTTCGTTATTTGGAATCATCTTTCTAGAAGAGATTATTTATTTTTAAAAATAATGATTCATAAAAGAAAATTTAATATGGTTGCTGGATATACTGAATTTTTTAGATCCCATTTAGCGCCTTTATTCAAATTAGCGAGAATTATTCCAAAGAAACCTTTTTATAATAATGATATGCAATGCATTGTTGCAATGACACGAATGATTAAAAAGGGAGGAATTGTTACTTTCTCTCCAGAAGGAACTTCTTCTATCTTTGGAGATAATCAACCAATTACTCCAGGAACAGCTAGATTTTTAAAAAAGATGAATGTTCCTGTTTATTGTGCGGATTATCGTGGATTATATTTATCATCTAATAAAGTAGACACTAAAGATCGTCCTGGTAAAGTAGAAATTACTTTATATAAATTGTTTGATAAAGAAGATTTAGAAAAATTATCTCCAGAAGAAATTGATAATAAAATTAATGAAGTATTCCATCATGATGATTATGAATGGAATAAAGTCAAACAATATAAATATAAAGGTAAAGGACGTATGGCGTCTAATTTAGATGATATGTGCTATGAATGCCCTAAATGCGGAAAAAGATTCGTGATGGTCGCTAAACAAGATGAAATACAATGTTCTAACTGCGGAAATGGAGTGAGATTTGATGAAAGATATAATATGACTCCATTAATTGAAGATGCAGTATTACCATCCACTCCATCAAGATGGACACATTGGGAAAGACAAAATATTATTAAAGAAATTAGAAAAGATCCTAATTTTGAATTTAAAGGTCATTATCAAATAGGTGGATTACCAAAATACAAAACATTAAAACATCACAAATTATGTGAAATACAAGGTGAAGTTGATTTTATTGTTAATCATGATGGTGT
>JAQYER010000060.1 GCA_028723545.1 Caryophanales bacterium | reverse complement strand
TTAATCTCTTCATGACTGATGATACATTTCATAATATAAATTTTCGCTTTCTCGATCTTTTCCATATCTTTCTCCTTTACGCAAGGAAAATGATATAGCAAGTGGTAAAAATTATCTTGCTCAAATCGGTTATTTATATTTTGCTCGTATCAGCTTATTTAAAAAGTCGCTCCGAATTTCTTATAATATTAACGAAAAGTCGCTCCGAATTTCTTAAAAATGTCTTTGAAAGTCGCTCCGAATTTCTTAAATTTTAAGGCTTACATGTGCGAGAGGTAGTTTTATGTATAGTCGATAATTATTTAGATGAATGGTTGAAAGAAAAACAAAATTAATAAAATAGGTGATTATAATGTTAGTGAAGAAGGAGATATCATTACAATTCCGCATTATTTGATTTTTGCATTAGGCTATACTAAATACGAATTTTAATATAAAAAATACCTCTAATTCTAGACGTTAGAGGTATTTTCAATAACTATTGTTTCAATAAGCTTCAATAAGAATAAAATATTAATCTCTTTCTTCGTATCGAGCGTTATCTTCGTGTGGATAATCTTCCGGAGCAATATCAATATTATCTAAACATTCGTTTTGACCTGTAGGATCATCAATTACTATCAATTTATTATTTAATAACACAATCGCTTTGTTTTTATCAAAAAATACATCAATTGCAATTCTTGTATATCTAGAAATATTTCTTAATTGTTCTCTTGTTGGAATAACATATCCATTTTCCCAATCGAGAATAGTTTTTGTTGGTTGTCTAAAGTGCATTCCAAAATGTTTTTCATCTAATTTCATTGATAAACGCACATTATGAATTTTACTTGAGACAAGCATGGATTAATCCTTTTTAGCAGCTAATAAAGCGTCACGAATTTCGATAAGTAAATCAACTTCAGATGGCTTAGGTGCAGCTGGTGCAGCTGGAACTGGGCGATCTTCTGGATGTCTCTTATAGTGTTCTTCAAGACGAATTGCTTTAAGTTGTTCGTTTTTGCGACGAATAAAATTAACAGCCTTAAGAATAACAAATAAAACAAGAGCAATAATTAAGAAACTAATAACTGCATTAATTAATGAACCCCAGTCAATAAAAGCAGAAAGGTTATAAACCCATGTTGTGCCTTTAAGAGTGTAAAGACTTTTTAATTGAGTTTGCCATTGAACAAATGTATCAGAATCAGGTGTAATAGTAACTCCTTGAGTTGCTGCGTATTTGACTGTCATTTCAGCGATATCCGCTGCAGCGAATTTTTGGCCAATACCAGCAACGCCTTGTTGTCTTTCGTTCATTGCAGGTAAAACAGTTACTAAACCACTAATTCCACCAGGAAGTCCCCATGTACAAACACTCATTAAAATTGAAGTAAATGCTGTAACGATTGCTGAGAATGCACCACCGATGATAACACCGATTGACATATCGACAACACTACCACGGCTAATGAATGCTTTAAATTCAGCAATTAATGTTTTGATTCCCTTGCCGTTTTTTCTAGCTTCTTTTCTAGCTGCTCTTTTTTGTTCTTTAAGAGCAATTTTTTCTTCTTTTGTCATTGTGTAATCTCCTCCGACTTAGAAATTATATAGCGTTTTTTATACATTTGGAAATAAAAAGTATATATAATATAGATACTTTTGGAGGAAAAATTATGAATAAAGTAATTATTATTGCCGATTCAACAGTTGATTTAACACCAGAATTAATTAAAAAACACAATATTGTCACTGTTCCATTAATTGTAAGATTTGATGAAGAAATTTATTATGACAATGAAACAATTACTCCTGATGAATTATATGAAAAAGTAAAAATTAAAGGAGAATTACCAAAAACCGCCGCAGTTGCACCTCAAACATTTATTGATTTATTCAAACCATATATTGATCAAGGATGTGACATTCTTTTTAGTGGAATAGGGGCAAAAATGTCTTCAACAATTCAAAACGCAATTATTGCCTCCAATGAATTCCCGGAAGGAAGAATATTCATTTTAGATTCAGGAAATTTATCAACAGGAACTGGATTATTAATATTAAAAATGTGTAAATACCGCGATGAAGGAAAATCTGCTAAAGAAATATTTGATTTAGTTTCTCCATTAGTAACAAAAGTATCAGCCCAATTCGCTGTTGATACACTTGAATATTTACATAAAGGCGGTAGATGCAGTGGGGCATCTAAAATATTTGGAACAATATTCCATATTCATCCAATCATTAAACTAGTTGATGGTGGAATGATTGTTTATAAAAAGCCTCGTGGAGCGTATAAAGCTGCCTTAAACGAATTAGTCAA
>JAQYER010000059.1 GCA_028723545.1 Caryophanales bacterium | reverse complement strand
GTTCGTTATTCAAATGGCTTATCAAAAAATGATCCAATCAAAGAAAACATGATTAAATCATTAATGTTTTTCCATATTCCTAATATTGATTTCGAATATGCGATTGGCCAATACGCTGAATACGATGAAGTATATAGATATATCGACCATCAAGATGAATTAGATTTAAATTATTTAGATAAGCAAGAAAAAATCGCTAATAGTCGACAAGATGATAATTTATTTGAAACAATTCAAAAATTAAAATCAACAGTGGGAATAGGGGCTGCTCACGACCATATAAATAATTGTGATATTCATTATAGTGGTGATGGTGATTTCCCAGTTCGCTTTATTTATGGATTAAAATCTACTGATGGTATTTATCATGATGAAGAGACGTTAGGCGCAACATTTTATGAATTAAAAGATACCCCCTATACAAGAACAACAAAAGACGGAAATACTTCATATAAAGAATATTTTGATTTAAAAATGATTCACATGTCTTATGAAGGCGAGGCGAAATATTTATGGCAAACAAAAGATACACATTAACTATTTCGAAGCTCGTGTTATTTTGGGTTTTATTTGCTATATCAAGTATTTTTACTTATAAAGGCTTTGTTTTGCTATCACCAATTATTCCCCATGCAGGAAGGTTAATATTAACAATTTTGCCGGTTTCTTTATTATATTTTGTTCCATTATTAATTACTGTTATGTCTAGAAGATTTGATATGGCTATTGGAAAAAAAGAAAAATGGAAATTGTTATTTGGGACTACAATTGCAACTAATTCTATTTCGTTATTTGCATTTGTTTGTTCATTAATCAAATATATTAATGCCAAAAAAATAATAGGAACATTAACTAAATATTATCCATTAGATATTTTAATAATATCTTTAATTGTTTTTGTTATTTCGTTGGTTTTCTTTATTTTAATAATGCTTCGTAAAGATTATTTGAAAGAAAAAACAAACCAACAATACATTAAAGGAAAAACAAATGCTTTATTTACTTTCTTATTAGCGTTTGCGTCATATCATCTTGGCAATGTTATTTGTTCAAGTGGTAATGTTTTATCTAATCCAAACGATCCAAATATTCCATGGGTTTTAGCAAATTTATTTATTATGTTACTACCAACAATTGGATTAATTTTAGGTGGATTATATTTTTTAATTTCTCCAAAAATAAGAAGAACAATTTGGATTATTTTTGTTAGCTCTTTCTCATTTTTAGTTATTGCTTTTTATGTTTGGGCGCTTGTTGGATTCGCGATTAATCCATCATATTATCCTGAAAGTACCCAACCATTATTCTTATTTGGATACCCTTATTTCGGTCTTCCACTAGGAATTTTATTTATTTTTGTTGTTTGTATCTTCTTAATAGTCTATTATTCAATTGTTTTTATTAAGTCAGAAAAAAAGTAAAGGAGATTGGCTTAAATGATAAAAAAATCATTAATCCTCTTATTGGGTTCTTTATTTCTCGTCGCTAGTTGTGATTCTTCATCAACCAATAATCATTCATCAGTTGATAACACATCATCTTCTACAACATTAGATAATTCAAATACTATTTCTAATTCAACTTCTAGTGAAGACAGTGTTAGTTCAAGCACTTCTAGTAGTGTTTCAGCCTTAAATGAATATCAAACACCTGATGATTTTGCATCTTCTTTTTCGGCCGGATATAATTTTGATGTCACCGATGGTAGTGATGAAAAATTAACGAAAGCATTAGATCCAAATGGACAATTCATTTCTTCCGTTTCATTTTCAGGATTATTTGTTCAAGAACATGTTATGGAAAATAATCAATCATGTCTTGAATTAACATTAGGATCTAAAAAATTATCTGGATCATTAACAATTAATACAAAAACAAATTTCCAAAAAGTTAAATTTGTTGTTCAAGCTTATTCAAAATATGTTGAATATACTTCTTCATATTCTAAAGATGAATCCGCTAAAATATATGTTAATGACAATAGTAATTATTTTGACTTATCAATATCCACTGAAGGAGAAAACCCAATCCATGAATTTGTTAGTGAAGTAGAATCTACAAATACGGTCACTATTTCAAATGACGATGTCGCGCATCGTGTCTTTATTAAATCAATTGTCTTTTATTATTAATTATGAGTAGTTCATCTTTTATCAATTTAATTCGAAAAATCCAAGCACATTCAGTTATTAAACAAATGAAAGGACAATCTCTTCCTGAGGGAGTGTCTGTTTTTAGCGATATTCATTATTTACATGATAACACCATTAACCATTCATTAGATGTTTATTATCCAGAACATGTTGAAGGATTACTCCCAATTGTTATTTCAATTCATGGTGGGGCATTTGTTGCTGGAGATAAATTTTATAATAAAGAATTTGGAATGCGTTTAGCGTTACAAAACTTCTGCGTTATTAATATCAATTACGATTTAGCACCTGAAGTTGACTTAATTGATATGGTTCAAAGTGTTAACCAAGCTTTGATTTGGGTATATCGACACGGAAAAGAATATCATGGTGACATTAAGCAAATATATGGATTAGGTGATTCCGCTGGTGGATGGCAAGTCATTACTTATTCGATTGTTAACAACAATAAATATTTAAGAGCGAAATATAATTTCCTTCTTGAAAATCCAATCAAATTCAACGCTTTAGCGCTTATTTGCCCTGTCGCAAATGTCAAAAAAGCCATGGATAAAAATTCCCGCATTAAATGGTTTAGAAACGCTGTATATAACAATGGTGAAAATGGAGATGATTATAAATTAACTTCAATCCAAGATATTATCCGTTATTCACAATTACCTCCAACGTTAATTGTTACAACTAAAAATGACCATTATTATTACCAATCAATCGAATTAGTGGATTTATATAATCAATATAAATATCCTTATCAATTATTAGATGTCAAAGATGTATCTAATAAATTAGATCACTGTTTTAATATTATGCATCCATTATTTGAAGAAAGTATTAAAACAAACGAGACAATCGCCGAATTTTTCATTCGAAATCGATAAAAATCGATTAATATTTATTAACATTTTACTTTATTGTTCACTAATAACATTTTTTGTTGTCTTTTACTTTACTTTTAGTAAAGAATCAAATATTATTATTCCCGGAAGAAGGTATATTACAAATGAACGAATATGCAATTAAAAATATTCACGGCCGTGAAATTCTCGATAGCCGTGGAAACCCAACTGTCGAAGTTGATGTTACTCTTGAAAATGGCATGATGGCAAGAGCAGAAGTTCCATCTGGTGCTTCTACAGGTATTTATGAAGCTCTTGAACTCCGTGATGGCGACAAATCTCGTTATCTTGGAAAAGGAACATTAAAAGCCGTTTCAAATGTTAACGAAATTCTTAACAAAGAATTAAAAGGCGTCGATGTTAGAGATCCAAATGTAATCGATGATCTCATGATTAAAATCGATGGCACAAAAGGAAAAACAAGATTAGGCGCAAACGCTATCTTAGCGGTATCACTTGCTTGTAACAAACTTGCTGCAAGAATTGCTAATGTCCCATTATACAAATATCTTGCTCATGGACAAAAAGTTACATTACCAGTTCCTATGATGAACATTCTCAATGGTGGATGCCATGCGACAAACACTGTTGACTCTCAAGAATTCATGATTATGCCAGTCGGTGCTCCTAGCTTCAAAGAAGCTCTTAGATGGTGTGCTGAAGTATATCATGTATTAGCAAAGAACCTTAAAAAACAAGGTATGGCTGCTTCAGTCGGTGATGAAGGTGGATTTGCTCCAAACTTTAAAACTGATGAAGAAGTATTAGACAACATCGTCAAAGCAATTGAAGATGCTGGATATGTTCCAGGAAAAGACTTCATGCTCGCTATGGACGCTGCTTCTTCTGAATGGAAGAGTGAAAAAGGTGTTGGCTATTACCACTTACCAAAACAAAACAAAGACATGACTTCTGATGAATTAATTGATCACTGGGAACATGTTCTTAACACATATCCAATCATTTCTTATGAAGACATTCTTGATGAAGAAGACTGGGAAGGTTGGAAGAAACTTACTGCACGTATCGGACATAGAGTTCAATTAGTTGGTGATGATTTATTTGTTACTAACATTGAAAGATTATCAAAAGGTATTGAATCTGGTGCAGCTAACTCAATCTTAATTAAACTTAACCAAATCGGTTCTGTTAAAGAAACGATCGCTGCTATCAATATGGCGCACAACGCTGGCTATACAGCAGTTACTTCACACCGTTCAGGTGAAACAGAAGATACATTCATCGCTGATTTAGCTGTTGGTTTAGCAACAGGACAAATCAAAACAGGTGCTCCATGCCGTGGTGAACGTATTAATAAATATAACCAACTTCTCCGTATTGAAGAAGAACTCGGTGAAGACGCTGTTTACGCAGGACGTTCTGCATTCAAATTTGATAAATAATTAATTATCTAAAATTGTTAAAAGGGGTTTATTTATTTAAACTCCTTTTTAATTTTTTATATAATATTATTAGTTGAGGATAATAAACATGATTAAAGACGAAACAATTAACCGATTAATTAAATTTAGAGACGAAAGAGACTGGAAACAATTTCATAGTGGTGAAAACCTCGCTAAATCGATTTTAATTGAAGCGGGAGAATTATTAGAAGTATTTCAATATACAAAAGAAGAAAAATCCATTGATAAAGTTAAAGAAGAACTCGCAGATGTTTTAATGTATTCCATTTTATTATCGGACGCATATCATCTTGATTTAGATGAAATAATAAATGAAAAATTAATAATAAACGAAAATAAATATCCAGCTTCATTAGTAAAAGGTTCATCAAAAAAATATGATGAATATAAAGAAAAATCACGCAAGAAATAATTTATTTTTGTTCTTTTGGGGCTTTGAATATAAATAATTTTCGAGATAGATAATTCCAAACGAGAGTAATTAATGTTTTAAAGCAGAAATAAAATGTAAACCAGAAAAATTTTGAAAAATCAAAATTATTAGTAAACAATCCTTCTGTCCAACTATTTAAATTATTAATATTTAAATCAATTAAAGCTTTATACGCTCCTAATTCCCATAAACCAATGCCAATAAATAATCCTATTGTGGATAAAAACAAAAATAACATCATTGATTTTGGGGATTTTTTATTTACGTCTTTATCAACGTTTTTATAAACCCAAATTGAACTTAAAATATAATTGAAAATAACTGAAATTAAAAATCCAGACGCCACACATATCGCATTGTTTAATGAAGATGAAATAGATGAGCTTTTTAAAATAAAGCCCATTATTGAATGAACTCCATAATCAATTAGTGTCGAACCTAATCCTACGACAACAAATCTTAATATTTCTAAAGGTATACTTTTTGAATTATCTTTTTTTACCATAGTTTAACTATATAACAATGTGATAAAATTTGAAATATGGAACAAATAAAAATTGGATTTAAAACATATTCATTAACTTGGGAAATTCAAAATGAACATCGCATTGTTATTCATAAAGACAAAAAATATGAATATATTCATTTTGATGATTTAGAAGATTATAAAAGATATATTGAAGTCAATAAATCATTAAATAAACATGGAATAACAATTCCTAAAATTGTTTCTAAATCAAAAAAAGAATTAATTATTATTAGACAATATATCGATAAAGAAAATTGTCTAATTGATTTATCTAAAAATGAACTAGAAGAAAAAGCCATTGAATTATTATTTAATATGTATCGTTTTGCGAGGTTATACAAATTTGATTTAGATTATCATCCAGATAATTATTGTTATAAAGATGGAAAGCTATATTATTTATTAAATGAAATGTATAAAAAAGATCCAAAACATTCTTTAGAGGAAGAAGGATTATTTTATTGGATTAATTCATCAACATTAAATAATTATTTAATTGATAATAATCTTCCAAAACTAGAACACGTTTTATCAAAAGCAGAAGCTAATAAAAAAGTAGTGTTATTGGGAGTTAAATATTGGTAAGGAGAATTAAGATGGGATTACACGCAGTTAATATGGGTTGCAACGTTGTTGCGTATCAAAAAAATAATCAAAAATATGGCATGACTTGTGCATGGGCTATGATGATTGATCACAATGTTTTATTAATGCTTTTAGGTGGGCAATCTGAAACTGGTAACAATTTAGAAGTTGGCGATATTGTTGGCGTTTCTTCATTAGCTAAAAAACAAGATGATATCGCATTAATTTTTGGTGATAATCATTCTACTTCATTTAATAAATTTCACGATGTGGATATATCAATTATTGATTCAGCTATTCTTATCCCTGATTCAAAAGTCCAAATGGTTTGTAAAGTTATGAAAATCGAACCATCTATTGCTGATGAAAATGACCATTTAGTGTATTTTGAAATATTAAAACACGCATCTGATAAAAAGAAAAAATTCTTGTCATTAGATGATGTTTTAACTGAATAAAATAGAATTTATTTTATATATGTGTATAATTAACTCGCTATGAAAAATTTTTATTTAGAAATTAAACATATTGATAAACAAACTGGTGCTAGATATGGAGTATTACACACTCCTCATGGAGATGTTGAAGTTCCTATGTTTATGCCTGTTGGCACTTTAGCGACAGTCAAAACTTTATCTCCTGAAGAGCTTATTTCAATGGGTTCTGGTGTTATTTTATCTAATACATATCACCTTCACATTCGACCAGGGGAAGATATTGTTGCAAAAGCTGGTGGCTTGCATAAATTTATGAATTATCCTGGACCTATTTTAACTGATAGCGGTGGATTTCAAGTTTTCTCTTTAGCGGATAATCGCAAAATAAATGAAGAAGGAGTCATGTTTAAATCTCATTTAAGTGGAGATAAAATGTTTTTCTCTCCAGAAGTAGCGATTGATATTCAAGAGAAATTAGGAGCGGATATTATTATGTCTTTTGATGAATGTATTCCTTATCCTGTAACTCATGAATATGCGAAAAAAAGCGTAGAAAGAACTTTACGCTGGGCTAAAAGAGGAAAAGACGCTCATAAAAGAGAAGACCAAGCTTTATTTGGTATTGTTCAAGGATCTGATTATGAAGATTTAAGAAAATATTGCGCTGAAGAATTAACAAAAATGGATTTTCCTGGTTATTCAATTGGTGGAACTTCAATTGGAGAACCAAAAGAATCTTTTTCTAAAATGGTTGAATATTCAGTTAAATATCTTCCGTTTGATAAGCCTCGTTATTTGATGGGTATTGGTTCTATTGATTTTATTTTAGAAGGCATTGAAAAAGGGGTAGATATGTTTGATTGTGTTCTTCCAACCCGAATTGCCCGTCATGGGGCGCTTATGACACATAAAGGAAGAATAAATATTCGCGACGCGAAATACAAAGAAGACTTCACTCCTTTAGATAATGAATGCGATTGTTATACATGTCGAAATTACACCAAAGCGTATCTTCGTCATTTATATGTTGCGGATGAAACATTTGGTAAAAGATTATTATCAATTCACAATATTCGTTTCTTAATTAAAATGATGGAAGATGCTCGAAAAGCTATTCAAGAAGATCGATTCGGAGATTTTAAAAAAGAAATGATTGAGAAATATGGCTCAAAGAAAGGCTTTTAATGGATATAGATTTATTTGATTTTGATTTACCTCAGCATTTAATTGCCCAAACCCCTTCATTAAAAAGAGATGAATCTCGTCTTTTAGCAATTAATAACGATAATAAAACTTATGAAGATAAAATATTTCATGATATTGTTGATTATTTAAAACCTGGTGATGTTTTAGTGAGAAATAACACCAAAGTAATTCCGGCTAGATTATTTGGACATAAAGAACAAACTAACGCTCATGTGGAAGTATTATTACTTCATCAAATTCAAGGCGATGTTTGGGAATGTTTATGCGGAAACGCTAAACCGATTAAAGTTGGTTCTGTGATTGATTTTAAAGATGGACTTTTAAAAGCTAAATGCTTAGAAGTCAAAGAAGAAGGTATTCGCATCATGGAATTTATTTATGATGGAATATTTATGGAAATATTAAATGAAATAGGTAATATGCCATTACCTCCATATATTAAAAAACAATGCGAAGATAATGACCGTTATCAAACAGTGTATGCAAAAATATTAGGAAGCGCAGCTGCTCCAACAGCGGGATTCCATTTCACTGATGAATTATTTGACAAAATTAAGAAAATGGGTGTGACAGTAGTCGATGTTACTCTTCATATTGGTTTAGGAACATTTAAACCAGTAAAAGAGAAAGATGTTGATAATCATAAAATGCATACTGAACATTATGAAATGAGTCAAGAAACTGCGGACATTTTAAACAAAGCCAAAGAAGAAAATCGTCGAATTATCGCAATTGGAACAACTTCGACAAGAACTTTGGAATCAGTAATGCAAAAGCATCATAAATTTGTTGAATGCAAAGAAGATACAGCAATATTTATTAAACCAGGTTATGAATTCAAAGCGATTGATTGTTTGATTACCAATTTCCATTTGCCAAAATCAACTTTAATCATGCTTGTCAGTGCGTTAATGGGAAGAGAATTCACTTTAGAAGTATATAAACACGCGATTGAAAAACAATATCGCTTCTTTAGTTTTGGCGATTCAATGTTCATATATGGAAACAAGAAAAATTAATTATTTTCAAATTAGTGAAAAAAAGATTCAAGAAATTGAAAAAAGTAATACAAAACCATCCATTCTTTTGCATGTTTGCTGTGGTCCGTGTTCTTGTTTTCCTTTGCTATATTTAACACCTCATTTTGATGTAACAATTTATTTTAATAATTCTAATATTTATCCAGAAAAAGAATATAATCGTCGATATGAAGAATTAATCAAATTTCTTTCTTTTTTTAAACAAGATTATGGATATGATGTTAAAGTTATTAAGACAGATTATGATAATGATAAATATAATTTAGATTTAGAACCATATAAAGACGAAAAAGAAGGCGGAAACAGGTGCCATTTATGCTATGAAAAAAGAATGAAAGAGGCATATGATTTCGCTGAAGAACAAAAGTTTGATTATTTCACCACAGTGATGACTATTTCACGTCAAAAGAATTCACAAATATTAAATGAAATTGGTAAAAAATTAGAAAAAGAACATCAATTCACTAAATATTTTTATTCTGATTTCAAGAAAAATAAAGGAATAGATATTGCTCGTGAAATGAGAATCCATTACGATTTATATCAACAATTATATTGTGGATGCAAATACACATATCAGCAAGGTTTAGAAAAAGAAAAGGAAAGAAACAATAAATGACTTGGTTAGCGAGAATTTTATTCAAAATAACTGGATGGCTTCCTGGGCTAATTGCTTTTCGACCAAAATTTTATAGTGAAGATCGAAAAGCAAAAACCAAACATATTAAAGGAAAAGCAATTGTTATTGCCAATCATAAAAACATCAGTGATTTCTTTGTTATATATTTAACATTCTTCTTTAAAAGAGTAAGAACACTAGTGTCTGAATTAATATATCAAAAAAAGCTTTTAGCGTTTTTCTGTAAATGTGTGGGTAACATCTTAGTTCATCGTGAAAGAAGTGATTTATCTTTTATGAGTGAATGTGAAAAAAGATTAGATAAAGGCGATGTTATTTGTATATTCCCAGAAGGAAGATTTGTTAAAGAAAAAGACTTAGATACATTTAAACCTGCTGCTGTTTATTTAGCGTTAAGAACAAACACTCCAATCATTCCGGTTTATATTTCTCATAATGGTCCATTATCTAGAAAAAGAATAAATGTTGGTAAACCAATTGATTTGACAAAATATTGCAATGAAAAAATTCCAAGCTCTGAAAAAGTCAAACAATTATGTGAAATGCTTCGAAGCAAAGTAAAAGAATTGGGACACCAAATCGAATTATATGAAAAATATAAAGCGTGGAACAAAATTGATTTTCATTGGTTTGTTTTCGATTCCCTTCGCTTCTTTTGCAAAATTAGTCAATGGTTAGTTTTCCCAACCAAAGTCCATTATGAAGAAGGGGCAAATAAGAAAAACGATAAGACGATTAAAGGAAGAGCAATTATTGTTTCTAAACATAATGGATTAACTGACCCACCAATATTAACAGTTGATTATTGGACAAGAAGAACAAGAATCATTATTGGTGATGATGCATTTAATTCAGTTAAGATCGTAAAACACCTCGGAGTAATCAAATATAACCGCACAAAAGGACAAAATGATCCAAAATTAATGATTGATACAAGAAACATTTTAAAATGTAATGGAGTAGTGGGTATTTATCCTGAAGGAAAAATTGTCAAAAATGAGATTGGTGAATTCATGAATGGAGCAGCGTATTTCGCTATTTCAACCAACACTCCAATATACATAAATATTCCTTTAAAAGAATACAAACCTTTCCATCGCAATCATGTAATGATTGGAAAGAAAATAATTCCTAGTGAAATATTTAGTGAAGAACAATTAAAACAAAAAGAAACAATTGTGAAATTAACTGAGATACTTCATCAAAAATTTGTTGAGCTTTATAGCCAGTTAAAAACATACGAAAAAACCAAAAAATAACAAAAAAATTTCAAAAAAACTGGGTGGAAATCACTCAGCTTTTTGTTAACTTTCGGAAAAAATAATAAAAAAATTGTTGCCTTATATAAAATATAGGAGTATTATACCAATCGTTAACGTCTGCATTGATATGCGAGGTTGCTGATACACCATCAGGCGTTGTCATGAAATTGGTGATCAGGTAATTCGCATGGAGCATCGTTAAATGCCTGAAAAGAAATGTAGGAGGAAAAATTCATGGCGAAAAGTAAAACAATCAGGGTTCGTCTTCAAGCTTATGATCACAGAGTACTCGATATGTCTGTTGAAAAGATCGTAATTGCAGCGAAAAAAACTGGCGCTAGTGTTGTTGGCCCAATTCCGCTCCCAACGGAACGTCAAGTTTACACAATCTTACGTGCTGTCCATAAGTACAAAGATTCTCGTGAACAATTTGAAATTAGAACACACAAAAGATTAATCGATATCAAAAATCCAACCAAGGAAACTGTCGAACAATTAAGAAAGCTCGATCTTCCAAGCGGTGTCGATATTGATATCAAGTTATAAGGAGGCTCGAGACAATGAAACAAATCGTTGGACGCAAAATGGGCATGACTGAAGTCTTCGCTCAAGATGGCACAATGTATGCTGTCACTGTTGTTGAAGTCTTACCTAACGTTGTCACTCAAGTAAAGACAACTGAAAAAGATGGTTATGACGCTCTCCAAGTCGGTATTGAAGAAAAGAAAGAATCTAAAGTAAACAAAGCCGAAAAAGGTCATTTCGAAAAAGCTGGTGTTAAGGCAACTAAAGTCTTAATGGAAATCAAAGGCGACGAAATGCTCTCATACAAAGTTGGAGATGAAATCAAAGCAGATATCTTCAAAGCTGGCGATGTTGTCGACGTAATCGGAACATCAAAAGGTCGTGGATATGCTGGTACAATCAAACGCTGGGGTGGAAAGATTGGTCCTAAAGGTCACGGATCTGGATACCACAGACAACAAGGTTCCTTCGCTAATAACGGACGTTGCAATAACCGCGTTATTCCAGGCAAACACATGTCAGGACACATGGGAAACAAATCTGCAACTATTCTCAATCAATTAGTTATCGAAGCAAACGCTGATAAGAACTATATTCTCATTAGAGGTTCAGTTCCAGGAGCCAAAAAATCAATCGTTACAATTCGTAGCGCAGTAAAAGTTCAACTCGGCAAGCCAGAAGAAGTTAAAACACTTGCTGTTGTTGAGAAAGGAGAATAATTCGCATGGCAACTAAAAAAGTTAGTGTCGCTGTAGTCAATATGGCTGGCGAAAAAGTCGAATCACTCTCACTCAACGCTTCTGTCTTCGGAGTAGAAGAAAACAAACAAGTCATGCATGATGCTGTTCTCGTCTATCAAGCAAACATGAGACAAGACACAGCTAAAACAAAAAAGCGTGATGAAGTCAGTGGTGGTGGTAAAAAACCATGGAGACAAAAAGGTACAGGCCGTGCCCGTGCTGGTTCCACAAGATCTCCAATTTGGGTTGGCGGTGGATGCGTATTTGGACCTACAGGTGTTCAAAACCACAAGCTCTCTCAAAACCGTAAGGAACACAAATTAGCTCTCAAGTGTGCTTATAGCGCACAAGCTAAAAATGGATTAATTGTCGTCGATGAATTCAAATTTGACTCAATCAAAACAAAGAATGTCGTCGCTATGCTCAAAGCTCTTAAAGCTGACAAGAAATCCCTCATTGTTATCTCTGATTTAGATGAAAACCTCATCGCATCAGCAGCTAACATTGCTAACGTTGTTGTTACACCAGTTACAAACGTTTCTGTTTATGACTTAATGTACTTCGATAACGTTATTATGGACAAAGCAACCGTTAAGATGGTTGAGGAGGCATTGAAGTAATATGGCTAAAAAAGTATCTAAAGCAGCTGAAACTGTATCAAAAGCAACAATTCATGACTTCGATACAATTATTAGACCTGTTATCACTGAAAAAACAATGACTCTTATGCAAGAGCAAAATAAAGTAACAGTTGAAGTTTCTGCTAAAGCTAATCGCGCTGAAGTTAGAAAAGCATTCGAAAACATCTTCAACGTCAAAGTTACTGATGTCAACATTGTCAACGTTGTTGCCAAGAAGACAACTAGAGGTGGACGTTATCAAGGTTCTATCTCTGGATTCAAAAAAGCAATTGTCACTGTCGCAGACGGTGCTGCAATTGACTTATTCAAGGAATAATTTAGTTCTTATTCCAAATATAGGAGGTTTATATGTCAATTAGAACTTACAAACCAACTTCGCCATCACGTAGAAACATGACGAACTTGACGTTTGAAGAAATCACAAAGTCCACTCCTGAAAAAAGCTTAACAGTTAGATTAACTAAGACTGGCGGACGTAATAACCAAGGCGTTATTACAACACGTCATATCGGTGGAGGACACAAACGTCGTTACAGAATCATTGATTTCAAGAGAAACAAAGATGGAATCGTTGGTACAATCAAAGCGGTCGAATATGATCCAAACCGTAATGCAAACATTATGCTTGTCAGTTATGCTGATGGAGAAAAAAGATACATCCTTGCTCCACAAGGATTAAAAGTCGGAGATAAAATCGTCTCTGGTGAAGCAGTCGATATCAAAGTTGGTAACGCTCTTCAATTAAAGAACATCCCTGAAGGTACATTCGTTCACAATGTTGAATTACAACCTGGTAAGGGAGGCCAAATGTGCCGTGCTGCTGGTACAAGCGCACAAGTACTTGGTAAAGAAGGAAATCACGTTATCCTTCGTTTAGCATCTGGCGAAGTCCGTAAAGTCTTAGCTGAATGCCGCGCAACAATCGGTGTAGTCGGTAATGAAGACTATATCCTTGTTAATAAAGGAAAAGCTGGTAAAACACGTTGGGCTGGCACACGTCCTACCGTTCGTGGTTCTGTTATGAACCCTAATGATCACCCACACGGTGGTGGTGAAGGTAAGTGTCCAGTTGGTCGTGATGCACCACGTACACCTTGGGGTAAAAGAGCTCTTGGTGTTAAGACAAGACGCAACAAACAACCTTCTACTAAATTAATCGTACGTAGAAGAAATGGTAAATAATGAAAGGAGAAAATAAGTTATGGCACGTAGTTTGAAAAAAGGCCCATTCTGTGATGAAAGCTTAATGAAAAAAGTTGAAGCACTTAATAAGGCTAATAAAAAAGAAGTCATCAAGACTTGGTCACGTCGTTCAACAATTTTCCCTTCATTCGTTGAACACACATTCGCTGTCTACAATGGCCGCGAACACATTACCGTCTATGTTACAGAAGACATGGTCGGACATAAACTCGGCGAATTCGCTCCTACACGTACATTCCATGGCCACATCGGAAATAACGCTGAAGATAGAGCAGCCGCTAAGAAATAGGAGGTAGCAGAATGGCAGAAGAAAAGAAAGAAGTAGCCAAGAAAGCTACATCAACAACTAAAAAATCAACAACTGCAAAGAAAACAACTAAAAAAGCAGTTAAAGCTGAAACAGCTGCACCAGTTGAAGAAAAAGCAGTAGTCGAAGAAAAACCTGCAAAAGCTCCAAAAGCTAAAAAAGCAGCAAAGAAAGTTGTTGAAGAACCTAAAAAACCTGCAAGAACTGAAGCAAGAGCGGTCGCGTATGACGTACGCGTCACTCCACGTAAAGCGCGTTTAGTAATAGATTTAGTAAGAGGCAAAAATGTTAACGAAGCTCTCGGTATCCTTGAAAACGTTAATAAAGCTGCTTCTCCAATCGTTGCAAAAGTTATTAAAAGCGCTGCAGCAAATGCTATCAACAACTTCGGCATGGAAGAAAGCTCATTATATATCGCTACTATCTATGCTAACGATGGATTAAAAATGAAAAGATATCTTCCACGTGCTAAAGGAAGCGCGTCAGGTCTTGTTAAAAGAACTAGCCACATCACTGTTGTGGTTAAGTCTCGCTAGGAGGTAAATACAATGGGTCAAAAAGTTAGTCCAATTGGTATGCGTATCGGCATTAACAAACAATGGAATTCACGTTGGTTTGCTAATGATTCTGATTTCGCAACATATCTCCATGAAGATATTAAAATTCGTAAATATCTCAAATACGAATTAGATGGCAAACCTTCTGATAAAGGTAATGAAAATAGCCGCGCATTAGTTTCACACATTGAAATTGAACGCCGCAAAGCCGATAAGAAGTCTGCCAACGTTCTTATTAAACTCTTCGTTGCTCGTCCAGGTGTTGTCCTCGGAGAACAAGGTTCAAATATTGAACGTATTACAAAAGTCGTTTCAGGAATGCTTAAAGGTTCAAGAGTTAAAATCGCTGTAATCGAAGTTAAGAATCCTGATCTCGACGCAACATTAGTCGCCGAATCAATCGCAAAAGAACTTGAAAATCGTGTTTCATTCCGTGTTGCACAAAAGAAAGCGATTCAAAGAGTTCGTAAAGCCGGCGCTAAAGGTGTCCGTACAATGATTAGTGGTCGTTTAGGCGGAGCTGATATCGCTCGTAGTGAAGGTTATAAGGAAGGTATCGTCCCATTAACAACACTCCGTTCTGATATTGATTATGCTCATGCTGAAGCAGTTACTGCTTATGGCCGTCTTGGTGTCAAAGTATGGATCTGCCGTGGCGAAGTCTTAGATACAAAAGAAGAAAAAGACAACGCTAAGAAAGGAGAATAATCATGTTACAACCAAAAAGAGTGAAATATCGTCGTCCTCATTCAATTAAGTACGAAGGTCTCTCTAAAGGTGGCAATGAAGTAGTATTCGGTGAATTCGGTTTACAAGCTGTAACAGGTGCTTGGATAACAAACCGTCAAATCGAAGCGGCTCGTATTGTTCTCTCTAGATATACCAAAAAAGAAGGAAAAGTTTATATCCGCATCTTCCCACACTTAGCAAAAACTAAAAAACCTGCTGAAGTTCGTATGGGTTCTGGTAAAGGTAGTCCAGAAAGCTGGGTAGCAGTCGTTAAAACAAACAGAGTCATGTTTGAAATGGGCGGCATCCCAGAAGAAGTTGCACGCGAAGCATTACGCTTAGCATCATATAAACTTCCATGCCGCTGCCGCGTTGTAGCGAAAAAGGAGGTTAAGTAAGCCATGAAGATCAGTGAAGTTCGTGAATTAAGTAATGAAGAGTTGACCGCTAAGGTTTACTCCCTTAAAGAAGAATTATTCAATCTTCGTCGCCGTCAAGCTGTTGGTCAACTTGAACACGGTGAAGAAATCAATAGAGTTCGTAAAGATATTGCCAGAGTTAATATGGTAATTCGCGAAAGAGAACTCGGAATTAAATAGGAGAACTAGACAATGGAAAGAAATGCTAGAATTACACTTCAAGGTGTTGTTACTTCTGCTAAGATGAACAAAACCATCGTTGTCTTAGTTGAAACTCACAAAAAACACGCAAAATATTCTAAACGTGTCAAATATGCTTCTAAATATTATGCACACGATGAGAATAACGTTGCTAATGTCGGAGATACAGTCACAATTATGGCTTGCCGTCCATTAAGCGCTACTAAGAGATTTAGATTAGTAAGCGTTGACAAGAAGGCTCTCGAAGACATCAAAACAGCTGAAGCTGAACTCGAACTTGAAGCTGAAGCAAAAGCTGAATAATAGGAGGTTGCAAAGTTATGATTCAAACAGAAACAAACTTAGTCGTCGCCGACAATTCAGGTGCTCGTTCAGTTCGTGTCTTCCGTCTTAAAGGTGGAAGCTACCGCAAATCATGTAGCATTGGTGACATCGTCACTTGTGCTGTTAAAGAAGCTATCCCAAATGGCCGTGTTAAAAAATCTGATATTGTTCGTGGTGTTATTGTTCGTACAAAACATCCAATCAATAGACCAGATGGATCAACAATCGCATTCGATGACAACGCAGTTGTCTTAATCGATAACGAAGGTGCTCCAATTGGAACTCGTGTCTTTGGACCAGTAGCGCGTGAACTTCGTGATAAGGGTGAAGGATTTATGAAAATCATTTCTCTCGCTATCGAAGTCTTATAATAGGAGGATGACAAATTATGAAGATTTTAAAAGGTGATAAAGTTGTCGTCATCGCTGGAAAAGACAAAGGAAAAGAAGGAACAGTCCAAGCTGTTTATCCAAAGAAGAACAAAGTCGTTGTTGAAGGCGTCAATGTTCACAAAAAACATCGTAAACCAACACAACAAACTCCAGAAGGATCAGTTGTTGAAATTTACGTACCAATCGATGCTAGCAATGTTGCTATCGTTGATCCAAAAACAAAAAAAGCTACTCGTGTTGCTTATTCAGTTGACAAAGATGGAAAGAAAATCCGTGTCACAAAAGCAAGCGGAAGTAAGCTTAACTAATTAGGAGGAACTTACAATGGCTGAAAATAAAAATAATGCAGTTGCAACTTCTAATGGTAATAAAGTTCGTGCTAAATCTACTCGTTTATTAGATAGATACGAATCAGAAATTAAAAAAGCATTAATGGAAAAATATAATTATTCTTCTGTTATGCAAATCCCACATCTTGAAAAAGTTGTCATTAACATCGGTGTCGGCGAAGCTACTGCTGATAAGAAACAATTAGAAGAAGCAGTTAAAGAATTAGCGATCATCACTGGTCAAAAACCTGTAACTACTAAAGCTAAAAAATCTATCGCAACCTTCAAACTCCGTGAAGGACAAGAAATCGGATGTAAAGTAACACTCCGTGGTGTAAGAATGTACGAATTCATCGACAAATTAGTCTCAATCGCACTTCCACGTGTTCGTGACTTCCGTGGCGTTTCAAAAAATGCTTTCGATGGTCATGGTAACTACACACTCGGTGTTAAAGAACAATTAATCTTCCCTGAAATTGAATACGATAAAGTATCTAAAATTCGCGGAATGGATATTGTAATTGTTACAACGGCTCAAACCGACGAAGAAGCATATAGCTTACTCGAATTAATCGGTATGCCTTTCCACAAATAGGAGGATAGAACAATGGCAAAAACAAGTATGAAAGTTAAATGCGCTAGACCACAAAAGTTCAAAGTGCGTGAATATACTCGTTGTGAACGTTGTGGACGTCCTCACTCTGTGTATTCAAAATTCAAATTATGCCGTATTTGCCTTCGTGAGCTTGCTTACAAAGGTGAAATCCCAGGCATGAAAAAATCAAGCTGGTAATAAGGAGGTAACGTAATTTATGATGACAGATCCAATTGCAGATATGCTTACTCGCATTCGTAATGCTAACTCTTTAAAGTACGCTACAGTCGAAATGCCAAGCAGCAAAATGAAAGTTGAAATCGCTAAAATTTTATTAGAAGAAGGATTCATTTCTAACTTCGAAGTTAAAGGCGATGTCAAAAAACAATTAACAATCACATTAAAATACGGAGTAAATGGCCAACGCGTCATCTCTGGATTAAAGAAAATTAGTAAACCTGGCCTTCGCGTTAACGTTCCATGCGAAAAACTTCCACGCGTATTAAGAGGATTAGGTATTGCTATTATCTCTACAAGTAAAGGAGTCGTAAGCGACAAAACTGCTCGTCAACTCGGTGTTGGCGGTGAAGTATTAGCTTACGTTTGGTAATCTTTATGTCACGTATCGGTTTAAAAGTTATCAACGTCCCAGCAGGCGTTACTCTTACTCAAGAAAATGGTGTCATGACTGTTAAAGGCCCTAAAGGCGAATTAAAAGTCAACATCCCAGAAGTTATTACTGTTACAGTTGATGGTGCAACAGTATCATGTGCTCGTGCAAATGATGAAAAACACACAAAACAACTTCACGGTACAACTCGTGCAAATCTTCACAACGCTATCGTAGGCGTCAGCGAAGGTTTCAAAAAAGAATTAGTCATGGTCGGTATTGGATTCCGTGCTCAAATGAGAGGAAACAATGTCGTTGTCAAAGCTGGATATTCTCACGAAGTAACAATCGTCCCTGATGCAGGTGCAAAAATTTCTTGCACATCTGATACAGAAATGGTTGTTGAAGGAATTGACAAACAAGCCGTTGGTCAAACAGCTGCTCGTATCCGTGCAATTCGTGAACCTGAACCATACAATGGTAAAGGTATTATGTACAAAGGCGAACATATCATCCGTAAGGAAGGTAAGCGCGCTGGTGCTAAATAATTGAAGGGAGGCAATAATTATGGTTACAAAAGAATCTCGTAAAGTTATTCGCTTACGTAAACATGCTCGTGTTAGAGCAAAAATTAGCGGAACAGCTGAATGTCCACGTTTATGTGTCTTCCGTTCAAATAAAAATATCGAAGCTCAAGTTATCGATGATGTAAAGGGTGTTACATTAGCTTCTGCTAGTTCAATCGCTCTCAAACTCGAAAACGGTTCAAACATCGAAGCTGCTGCTCAAGTAGGTAAAGCTGTTGCTGAAGCTTGCTTAGCAAAAGGCATTGAAAATGTTGTCTTCGATCGTGGCGGCTATGTCTATCATGGACGTGTTGCTGCTCTTGCTGATGCTGCTCGTGAAGCAGGATTAAAATTCTAATTAAGGAGATTAAACTAATGGCAGAAAATGAAGTTAAAGTTGAAGCTACTCCAGTAGCTCCAGAAGCAGGCTCTCCAGTAGCTGATGCTCCAAAAGGTGAACGCCGTGGAACTCGTCCAAATGGAAAAGGACAACGCCGCGATGGCAAAGGACAACGCCGTCCTCGCCAAGAAGAAGTTAAGGAATACAAAGAATCAGTAGTTGAAATCAATCGTATTTCTAAAACTGTTAAAGGCGGACGCCGTATGAGATTTAGTGCTCTTATCGTTGTCGGTAATGGCAAAGGAAAATACGGTTTCGGTACGGGTAAAGCAGCTGAAGTACCTGATGCAATTAAAAAAGCATTAGAAGCAGCTAAAAAGAATACTTCTACCTTTAAGATTGTAAAAGGTGATACAATTCCTCATGAAGTTATCGGAAAATTTGGTGCTTGCCAAGTATTCCTCAAACCAGCTCCAGAAGGCACAGGAATTATCGCCGGCGGTCCAGTTCGTGCTATTTTAGAATTAGCAGGTATCCGCAACGTTTATTCAAAAGTTTATGGTTCACGTGCGCCAATCAATATTATCCGCGCCACCCATAATGGCTTAAATAATTTAAAGAGTTATTCACAAGTTCAAGCTCTTCGTGCAAAAGTCGAAGAACCAGTTGAAACTAAAGAAGAAGAATAATTAATTATTTACAAAAAATAAAAATTTCTATTAAAGGGAGGTGCAATTATGAAACTAAACGAACTCACTTATGCCGAAGGCGCTAAGACAAAACCTTACCGCAAAGGCCGTGGCGTTGGTTCAGGAAACGGTAAAAATGCCGGTACTGGAAACAAGGGTCAAAACTCTCGTTCTGGTGGCGGAACACGTCCTGGATTCGAAGGTGGTCAAACAGCTTTATTCCGTCGTTTACCAAAATTTGGTTTTAAAAACGGTGGACGCAAAGAATTTGCTATCGTTAACGTCTCAAGTTTAAATATGTTCGCAGACGAGACAATTGTTACCCCAGCATTACTTATTGAAAAAGGTTTAGTCCGTAAAGAATTAGACGGAATTAAAATTCTTGGAAATGGTGAACTTACTAAAAAGCTCACAGTCCAAGCCAATAAATTCTCTCAATCTGCTATTAAAGCGATTGAAGCTGCTGGTGGTAAAACAGAGGTTCTCTAATTATGAAAAAGATTATCTCTATCTTTAAAAACAAAGAAATCATGGGTCGTATTTTCTTTACGATCATGATTCTCCTCGTCATCCGTATTGGAGCAGCAATTACTGTTCCAGGTGTTACTCCATCAGGTGAATTAAACAACGCGATGAATCAAGCCAACGCAGTTGCCTTAATGGACCTTCTTGGTGGTGGTGCATTATCAAACTTCTCAATCTTTGCTCTTGGTGTCAGTCCATATATCACTTCGCAAATTATCATCCAATTATTACAAAAAGATGTATTGCCAGCATTGACTGAATTATCAAAGCAAGGACAATATGGACGTAAGAAAACTGAAATGGCAACACGTTACTTAACACTTATGTTAGGTGCTGTTCAAGGCTATGGAATTATTAAAACAATGGAAAATAGTGATTATATTACTATTAACCTTGAAACTAATTTCTGGACTTATGCTTATATCATTATTATCTTACTTGCTGGTTCCATGCTCGTTATGTGGCTTGGTGACCAAATTACTACAAAAGGACTCGGCAATGGTATTTCCGTTATCATCTTCGCCGGTATCGTAAGAAGCTTACCAATTCAAATTAGTACAGCTTATAAAACTTGGGTTAAATATAATATTCAACTCGGTGATACTGCTCAAGGGGTAAAAGGAGCATTACAATTTGTTGTCTATGTCCTCGCTCTTGTTCTCATCTTAGCGTTCGTTGTCTTCATCGAATTAGCGAAAAGAAAAATCCCAGTACAACACTCAGGAAAAAGTGGTGGACAAACTCAATCAATGTCCAAAGCTTCATTCCTTCCAATTAAAGTTAACTCTGCTGGGGTTATTCCTGTCATCTTCGCTTCTTCAATCATGATGGCACCATCAGTTATTGCTAGCTTTATTACTAGTGATACAAGCGCTGAATGGTTAAAGATTTTCTCTTATAGTGAAACTGTGACAATGCCATGGTTTAATGGAGATAGTTGGGAAATGCCTTGGGGATTAATTATTTATGTTGTTCTCATCGTCTTATTCTCATTCTTCTATTCATCATTACAAATTGATCCAGAAACACTCGCTGAGAATTTCCGTAAAAACGGTTCATACATTCCTGGTATTCGTCCAGGTAATGAAACTGAACGTTATGTTAAGAAAGTTGTCAACCGCGTCACTTGTATCGGTGCTGCAGCCTTAACATTCATCGCCGCTTTACCAGTTGTCTTAACATTGACTAATATCTTTGATGGCAACTCAAGCTTAGCGATTGGTGGTACAGGCCTTATCATCGCCGCTGGTGTATCTCTTGAACTTTCACATCAAATCGATGGCTTACTTGCTGGTAAGACATACGATGAGGTCCAAGCAACTGCTGGAAGAGAGTAGATATGTTAAATATCGTTCTCATGGGACCTCCTGGTGCTGGAAAAGGCACCCAAGCAAAACGCATTGTTGCTTCTTATAACATTCCTCATATTTCAACTGGTGATATGTTTAGAGAAGCAATCAAAGCACAAACACCATTAGGTAAATTAGCCCAATCTTATATCGAAAAAGGACATTTAGTTCCTGATGATGTAACAATTGGATTGGTTAAAGAAAGATTATCTCAACCTGATTGTGCAAACGGATATCTTCTTGATGGTTTTCCAAGAACAATCCCACAAGCGGAAGCTCTTGAAATCTTATCAAAAGAAATCAATCGTCCAGTTACTCATGTTGTCGATATCGAAGTCGAAAAACAAGAATTAATTAGACGTATTAGTGGTCGCCGTGTTTGTAAATGTTGTGGCGCACCATATCACATTGTTACAATGAAACCTGCAAAAGATGGAATTTGTAATATATGTGGTGGCGATCTTATCCAACGTAAAGATGATAACGAAGAAGCATTAAATATTCGTTTAGATCATTATGTCAAAGATACAAAGCCTCTTCTTGATTTCTATCAAAAAAAGAATTTGTTACACACCTTTGATGGAACAGTTGGTGCAGATGAATTATTAAATGAGCTCAAAAAGCTCTTTAAGGAGAATTAGTCGGTGATTATTATTAAATCACCTCGCGAAATAAATTTAATGAAAGAGGCGGGTCGAGTCGTTGGGAAAGTCTTCGATCAACTCAAAGAAAAGATCCGCCCTGGAATTTCTACATTAGATATCGCGAATTGGTGTGAAGAAATCATACGAAATGAAGGAGCTTATCCAACCTTCTTAAATTATTCTGGATATCCTGGCGCTGTATGTGTCAGCGTCAATGATGAAATTGTTCATGGTATTCCATCTAAGAAACGTATCCTTCGTGATGGAGATATAGTTTCTGTCGATGTTGGAGCAACATTACATGGTTATGTTGGTGATGCTTGCCGTACTTTCCCGGTTGGCATTTGTAAAGAAGAAACTTTGCGATTAATCAAAATAACCGAAGATAGCTTCTTTGAAGGCATGAAATATATGAAACCTGGCAATCGTCTAGGTGATGTATCTCACGCTATTCAAGAATATTGTGAAAAAAATGGCTATGGCATAGTCCGCGAATATACTGGACATGGAGTTGGTTCCCATCTTCATGAAGATCCATATATTCCTAATTATGGAACAAGAGGTAGTGGTCCTCTTCTCAAAGAAGGAATGTGCCTAGCAGTCGAACCAATGGTAACTCAAGGAACATTTAAAATCCGTGTCTTATCAGATGGTTGGACAGCAAAAACCAAAGATGGCAAATTATCATGCCATTATGAAAATTCCATTGTTATTACTAAAGATGGATTCGAAATCTTGACAAAAGCTGAAGGCCCAATTGTTGTTGTGACTGATGAAGCTGAACAATTAGCAAAAACTAAGGAGACTAATTAATGGCAAAAGATGATGTTATCGAAGTAGAGGCGACTGTTATTGAGTGTTTACCTAATACCCAATTTAGAGTAAAACTTGAAAACGGTGTTGTTATTCTTGCCCACGTTTCTGGTAAAATCCGCATGCATTACATTCGCATCTTACCAGGTGATAGAGTAATGGTAGAAATCTCGCCTTATGATTTAACACGTGGACGTATCACATTTAGATACAAAAACTAATTTAGGATCGATTTGATCTAGGAGGAAAATCTATGAAAGTCAGACCTTCCGTCAAACCAATGTGCGATAAGTGCAAAGTTATTCGCCGCCATGGTAAAATCATGGTCATTTGCGAAAACCCAAAGCACAAACAACGCCAAGGTTAATTAAAGGAGGACCATTGTTATGGCACGTATTGTTGGGGTTGATATCCCAAATGAAAAACGCGTTGTAATCTCTCTTACCTACATTTTTGGTATCGGACCTACAACTGCAAAGAAAATTTGTAAAGACGCAGGTGTCTCAGAAGACATCCGTGTTAAAAATTTAACTGAAGAACAATTTGCTGCAATTCGTGCAGAAATTGCTAAATACAAAGTTGAAGGTGATCTCCGCCGTGAAGTCGCCTTAAACATCAAACGTTTATCTGAAATCGGTTGTTACCGTGGTATGAGACACCGTAAAGGATTACCTGTTCGTGGACAACGTACAAGAACAAATGCTCGTACAAGAAAAGGTAAACGTAAAACAATTGCAAATAAGAAAGTTGCAACAATGTAATTGAAAGGAGTAATTAGGTATGGCAACAAAATCAAATTCACGTAAGAAAAAAATTAAACGTGCATATACTAAGGGTGTCGCACACATTCACTCTACTTTCAATAACACAATCATTACTATTTCTGATGAACAAGGTAATGTCATTGCATGGAGTAGTGCAGGAGCATTAGGATTCAAAGGCGCAAAGAAGAGCACACCATTTGCTGCTCAACTCGCTGGTGAATCTGCTGGTAAAGCTGCATATGATCAAGGACTTCGTACAGTTGATGTATTAGTCAAAGGTCCAGGTCCAGGTCGTGAATCTGCTGTTCGCTCACTTGCAACAGCTGGATTACAAGTATTATCAATTACCGATACTACACCAATTCCACACAACGGATGCCGTCCACCAAAGCGTCCACGTGGATAATACTTAGGAGGAAAGAAACATGGCAAAATTAGCAAAACCATTCGAAAAAGCTATATTCAAAGTAGCAACTGTCGATGCAACTGGCGAATTTGGAAGATTCGTTATCGAACCACTTGAAAGAGGATACGGACTTACACTTGGTAATTCACTTCGTAGAGTATTATTATCAAGCCTTCCAGGCGCAAGCGTATTTGCGGTCGAAATCGAAGGTGCCCGTCATGAATTCAGTGCACTTAAAGGTGTTGAAGAAGACGTTACCGCCATCATTCTCAATCTTAAAGATTTAGTTCTTCGTATCGATGACGAAGACAACGAACCAAAACTCCTCGAAATTGATGTCGAAGGACCAAAGGTCGTTACAGCTCAAGATATTCGCACTCCAGGGTTAGTTGAAGTTATTAATCCTGATCTCGTTATTGCTCATGTTACTGAAGGTGGACATCTTAAGATGACACTTCATGCTCGTAATGGACGTGGATATGTTACATCTGAAGCTAATAAACCAGATCGTAAAACCGCCAAAGAACACGGTACAGAAGTCGGTTTAATTGCTACAGACTCAAATTATTCACCAGTCACAAGAGCAAGATATTTCGTTGAACCAACTCGTGTTGGCCACGATTCAAAATTCGATAAATTAACTCTCGAAGTTTGGACAAACGGATCAATGAAGCCACAAACTGCTGTCGCTTTAGCGGCAGAAATGCTCGTTGAAAACTTCCGTCCATTCGTCGAACTTGAACAAGCTGTTGAAGAAATCAACATGATTAAAGAAGAAGTTCAAGTAGTCGAAAATGTCTTCGAAAATATGCCTATCGAAGAACTTGACCTCTCTGTTCGTTCAAATAACTGTCTCAAGAGAGCAGCTATTGCTACAGTTGCTGAATTAACTCAAAAAACTGAAGAAGAAATGATGAAGGTCAGAAACCTTGGAAAGAAATCACTTAAAGAAGTTAAAGATAAATTACTTGAATTAGGTCTTTCATTCAAGGATTATACTGCTGAATAATTTAAATTTAGCTAGTAGAAAAATGTCTTCGATAATGTGCTTATTTTATAAGCTTATTGAAGGTCAGAAACCTTGAAATAATATTAATTAATCAAGGAAATACCACAAAATAAAGGAGAAATATTATGGCAGCACAAGGTCGTAAAAATGTTCATGGAAAAACAGGTGTTCGCTTCAAAGCCGCTTACACAAAATCTAAACATGAAAATTATTTAAGAAACGTTGTTACTACATTAGTCCTTAATGAACGTGTCACTGTTACTAGTGGCGAAGCTAAAGCAATTAAATCTTTAGCGGATCATTTAGTAACTCTTGCAAAACGTGGTGATTTACATGCACGTCGTCAAGCCGCAGCAGTTGTTCGCAATTACAAGGAAAATGATGTTACAGCTTTAGAAAAATTATTTAATGAACTCGGTCCTCGTTATGTATCACGTAATGGTGGATACACTCGCGGAATTAAAGCTGGAGTTCGTAAAGGCGATAACGCAAAATTAGTTATTGTTGAATTTGTTAAATAATTAAACTTAATCTATTAAAAACTGTTAGGCCTCGCCTAGCAGTTTTTATTATTCAAATAACAATTTATATGTTCTTATAAGCCATGATTCTAATGATGAATATAAAAGGCCTAAATATTTTGTTTATAGAATAAATGTTAGTGATATGTCTTTAGACTATATTGCCTTTCTAAATGATGATGTTTTATCTAGTTTATGCGGATATTATTTTATTGATTAATTGTCATTTAATGTTTTAACAAAAAAATAGAAGCGAATTAATAAAAGGTGTTTAATTATTAAATTTCCGATATATAATCGCTTCTTTTTTATTTTTTCGCTTGTATTTTTCCGATAAAAAGCGCACTATTAAACACATTAAATAAATGTGTTATAATACGTTCACGGAGGTCATGACAATGGAAGTTAAAATATATAATTCACTTACCGGTAAAATAGAAAGCTTAAAGCCAATTGTTGAAAATGAGGTTTCTATTTATTGTTGTGGTCCAACTGTTTATGGAGATGCTCATGTGGGGAATATTAGACCTCCTATTGTTTTTGATACATTTAGAAATTTCTTACAATATATTGGCTATAATGTGAAATTGGTTTCTAATTTTACTGATGTTGATGACAAAATTATTAAAAAAGCACTAGCGGAAAATGTTCCTGAATCAGTGATTACAAATCGTTATATAAATGCTTATAAAGACGTTTTAAATTCATTGAATATTAAGCCATATTACAACAATCCTCGAGTTACTGAATATATGGAACAAATTATCAAATATATCGGTGAATTAATTTCTGTTGGAGCGGCTTATGAAAAAGATGGAGATGTATTCTTTAGAATTTCTTCAATTCAAGATTATGGCGAATTATCAAAAATCAATATGGATGATTTAGTTGTCGGTGCAAGAATCGAAGAAAATTCCAAAAAAGAATCACCATTAGATTTTGTTTTATGGAAAACAACTGAGCAAGGAATTAAATGGGTTTCTCCTTGGGGAGAAGGCCGACCAGGATGGCATACAGAATGTTGTGTTATGATCGATTCAATTTTCCCAAGTGGAAAAATAGATATTCATGGTGGTGGATTTGATTTGAAATTCCCACATCACGAAAATGAAATCGCTCAAGCAAAAGCGCATAACCACAATAAAATCGCTAATATATGGATGCATAACGGATTTGTTAATTTCGGCGATGAAAAGATGTCTAAATCACTTGGAAATGTCGTATTAGCGAAAGACGCTATTAAAACATATGGCGGAAATGTAATGAGATTATTAATTTTATCTACTCATTATCGCGCTCCAGTGCAATTTACTGATGATACGATTTTATCTACTAAAAATTCATATGAAAGAATCGAAAAAGCTTTTATTCAATTAGCGGTTAAAATTCAATTATTAAAAGGCGATATTAATAAAAAAGCGAACAATATGGATAATTTCTTAAATGCTCTTGCTGATGATTTAAATGTTTCAAATGCTTTAACTGAATTATTTAATGTAATGAAATTAGCCAATCAAGAATTGCGTAAAAACCCAATTGATTTATCTAAATTAGAAGATATATTCGCCAATTACCGCGATATGTTAAATATTTTAGGGTTAAAAATCGATTATCCGTTATTAACTAACGAAGATGAACAAATTTATAACGAATATATCGAATATAAAAAAGAAAAGAATTTTGCAAAAAGCGATGAACTAAGAAATATATTAATCGCTAGACGCATAATTTAAAAAAAGGAGGTAAACATGAATCAAATTGTTCCAATTGATTACAAAATTACTGAATGGTTTTCTAACCTTTTTAATGGAAATGGTTGGGGAGTAGTTCTTTTTGGTGTTGTTTGCTTACTTATTACTATTTTTTGTAGTGGTGCATTAGGATTTGAACGTGAATATCGCGGTCATAGTGCTGGTCTTCGTACCCACGTCTTAGTTGCGGTTGGTTCATGTTTAATTATGTACATTTCAATGTTTGGTTTTGGTGGATTAAACGCTGCTACAAGAGATCCAGCCCGTTTAGCAGCCCAAGTAGTTACTGGTGTTGGTTTTTTAGGCGCTGGTACAATTATTCAAAATGGTTCTGATATTAAAGGTTTAACAACTGCAACAACAATTTGGGGCTCAATGGCGATTGGTTTATGCGCTGGAAGTGGTAATTTAATTATTTGTATATTTGCAACGTTAATTATGCTATTTGTGCTCGTTTCTTTAAGACGCGTTGAACGTGTTGCTTCAAGACATAATCCAATGATTATTATTGTATGTAGCCCAAATCAACCAATCTTAAAAGAAATATTACAAGTCGCTAATCGTTTCTCAATCAACATTAAAGATACTGAATCTCAATTAATCAATTATCAAAATGAACAATACATAAGAGTTTCTATCCGTATTGCTCCTGCAAGAGAATCAACAATCATTGAATTTATTGATGAAATTAAATTAACTTCCCATCCTTTAGATATCAAAATATCAACTGAATTTTAATTTTATGAAAAATGAGAATAGAAAATCGCAAGATGTGTCAAACTTGATTTATGGGAGGAATACTGTAATTGCTTCTTTAAAAGAAAATCAAGTTAAGACAATTTATTTACAAGACCATTTTTCAAATAAAGAAATACTATCTCTTATTTCGGAAAAAAATATTAAAACTATCTATCTTCCAATAGATGAGATGAATAAGAAGACAAAATTTGGTAATCACCAAGGAATTATCGCTGTGGCAAAAGATTATCAATATGTTTCTTTAGATGAAATAATTACTGAAGCAAACAAAAAAGAAAATCCATTAATTTTAATTTTAGATGAAATTGAAGATCCACATAATTTTGGAGCGATTTTAAGAAGCGCTGATGCTTTTTCTGTTGATGGAATAATTATTAAAAATCGCAATCAAGTAAATGTTAATTCAACGGTCGCTAAAGTATCAACGGGAGCGATTAATTATGTAAAAGTCGCAATGGTGAGCAATTTAGTGTCAGCAATTAATAAACTCAAAGATGCTGGATATTGGGTATATTCTAGCGATGGATCAGCCAAAGATGATTATTCAAAATTAGATTATAATGGCAAAACTGTAGTTGTTATGGGTAGTGAAGGAAGAGGAATATCTCGATTAGTTCTTGACAATAGTGATTTTAAAATAAAAATCCCAATGAAAGGTCATGTTAATTCATTAAATGTTTCTGTCGCAACAGGTATTATTTTAGCAATGATTAGAAGCAAACAGTGATATATTTATGTCATTTGAATCGGCTTCTGACGAACAATTATATCGATTAGCAGCGCGTGGAAATCAACAAGTCTACAACGAATTAGTTAATCGTCTTTTTACGTGCGCGAAAGGAATAATTTACAATGTATTAACGCAAAATAACATTAAAGGTTTTGATGTTGAAGACGCTTATTGTTTAGCGTACCAAGATATATTAACCACTTTTTCACATTATCAATATGGGTGTCCTATTAGAGTTTTATTTAGAACGATATTTGTTAGAGATTTACTTAAATTAATTGATAAATATCAACAAGAATGTATATCAATGAACCCCATTAATTTAGATTCCGAAATATCAACTCGTTCGACTTTTCATGATATTGTTGGCTCTAACGATGAAGATCCGCGAAAAAATTATGAATTAAATCAATTAAATTTGATTTTATCTAGTCCAAGTAGAAAAAAAGGAAAAAATAGTAACCAAGCCACAGTATTAAAATTAAAAAAAGATGGCTACACAATTAATGAAATTGCTGAAAAATTAAAAATCTCAGTCGCTCAAGTAAGAAGATTATTGGAAGATGATAAAGAAGGTACAGTACTAAATGATATTAAAATTTTATTAAAGTAATTTCTATGTGATTGAATAAATATTATTCTTATATAAATAAATTTTTTTAAACACTTTGTAAGAGACATATAAAATTTTAAACACTTTATAAGAGACATATAAAATCAATTCAATTGAATCATATTGACACAATAATTTTTTTAGATTAAAATTAACGCACAAGAAGGTTGAAACTATATGAGAAAGAAAGTTCTTTTAATTTGCCCTGAATGCTTAAGTAGGAATTACACAACAACTAAAAAAGTTGAAGGGAATTCAACTCGTCTTGAAATAAGTAAATTTTGTCCGAAATGCAATAAATATACTTTGCATAAAGAAAGCAAATAGGAGGTATTACCATGGGTGTTAAAAAATACGCACAAGAAGTAATCAAAGAAGGCAAACGTGTTAGATGGCCAAAGAGAGAAGAATTTATTCCTGCTTTAGTTGCTGTTCTCGTCGTTTGTGTTGTCGCTGCTTTATTTTTATCATTAGAAGACTGGGCAGCTGGATCATTAATCCAACAAATTAAAGAAATATTTAAAGATTTATCTGTTTCTGGAAATACTGAAAATAGCAGTTCAGTTGCGGAAGCAATTAAATTATTTTTATTGAAATAATAGGGGAATTGAATAATGGAAAAGAATTTAGCAGAAAAACAATGGTACATTGTTACTACATATTCAACACATGAACGCAAAGTCGCTGACAACCTTTTAAAAAGAGTTGAAACAATGGGATTAGGCGATCGTATTCTTGATGTTGTTGTTTGCGAAGAAGAAGTACCTGTCATTCGCGATGGAGTGCCTCAATATGATAAAAAAGGTAATCCAAAAACAAGAATGGTAAACCTCTATCCAGGATATATCTTTGTTGAAATGATTATGACTGATGAAATTTGGTATATCGTTCGTAATACACCAGATGTAACAGGTATTGCTGGATCAGCTGGTGGAGGTCAAAAACCATCTCCAGTTACTAAAGAACAAATGGAACCAGTTCTCAAAAGAGTTGGTAAAATTGATTCATCAATGTATGATCGTTATAACGAAGGTGACCTCGTTAAAATTATCCATGGTCCATTTGAAGGAATTGAAGGAACAATTACAAATATTGACCGTGTAAATGGCCTTTGCACTGTATCACTCATCTTCTTTGGTTCAGAAACTCCAACTGAAGTTGAATTTGCATCTATTGAAAAAGTTAATTAATCATTTTTGATAAAAAATTATATAATATAAAAGCAGTTAGTTTGCTAGCTGCTTTTTAACTAAAAATTATGGCAAAGAAAATTATTTATCATATCGAAGGATTCGATTGTTTAGCGTGCGCGACTAAAGCAGAAGATATATTGTCAAATAATGACAAAATTTTAAGCGTTAATATCGATGTGAATAATGAAAAATTATTTATCACATATAAGGATGAACCATTAACGCTAGATGAAATCCACCAATTAATTGGTCGTATTGATGGAAGTATTATTCATGTTGAATTAGAAAAAGCATATCGCAAAAGAACATATAAAAAAGGATTCACTAAAAAAGAATGGATCTTATTAGCAAGAGTCATTGTTTCATTATTGTTAATGTTTGTTGCCAAATTTGTTTTTGAAGAACATTTTGAGCAATTATTTGTTCCATATGGAATTATTTTATATTGCCTCGCTTTAGCGATTATTATTTACGATATTATATATCGATTATTCATGAACATTATTAAGAAGCAAAACCCTGTTGATATGAATTTATTGATGGTAATATTCGCTGCTGGAATGTTTTTATCTTATTTAGTCCCTTCTGATTTAGAGCCAGCTTTCTTTGATGGATGTATGGTTGTTGCTTTATATCAAGTTGGAGAATTAGTTGAAAAATTCGCTACAACAAAAGCAAAAAGCACTATCGCAAGCGTCATTGATAAAAGAGCGGAATTCGCTAATAGGATTGATGATAATGGTGTTAGCAAAGTTAGCCCAGATGAATTAAAAATCGGTGATCAAATTATCGTTAATGAAGGAGAAATCGTTCCAGTTGATGGAATAATTCTTGATGGAAGTGGATTTTTAGATACTTCATCATTTACTGGCGATTCTAATTTATTATCTTTACAAAAAGATATGAATATTCTTGGTGGAACAATATTAAAAGAAGGAACAATTACTTTATCAGTCACTAAATTATTTAACGATACTCAAATATCTAAATCAATTGAGATGATTCAAAATAGTGGAGAACATAAAGGAAAAGGCGATAAATTTATTACCAAATTTGCCCATATATACACTCCAATTATTTTAGGATTAGGATTAATTGTTTTCTTAATTTTTGGATTAGTTACTCAAAATTGGGCTTATTCTCTTCATCAAGGATTATTAATTTTAGTAATCGGTTGCCCATGTGCGATTGTTATTTCCGTTCCTTTAGCGTATACATCTTCATCCGCTTTAGCGATGAAATATGGGATTATTATTAAAGGTGCGAACATATTAGATAAATTATCTAAAGTTGGTACTGTATTTGTTGATAAAACAGGAACATTAACTTTTTCTGATTTCCAAATTGCAAAAGTTGTACCAATTAATATTGAAGACAATTTATTTGCCGAATATATGATTGCTTGCGAATCAAGAAGCGCCCATCCAATTGCAAGAACATTATGTTATGGCCAAGACATTGCCTCTTTAGGAGCGGTTCAAGAAAATTATTTAGAAGTTCCAGGATATGGTGTTAAAACTCGTTATGATAATCATTCAATTATTGCTGGTTCTTATAAATTTTTGAATTCAGTTGGTATTGAATTTGAAAAACCAAATGAAGAAGGAATTTTGGTATATTTAGCGGTTGATGGAATGTATAGAGGGTATGTTGTTTTATATGAATATATTCGCGATGAAGCTGAACCGCTTGTTCAAAATCTTCATAAATTAGGTATTGAAGTAGTGATGATGTCTGGAGATAGTCAATCAAACACTGATGTATTAGCAAAAATTCTTCAAATTGAAAAATGTTATGCCGATTTAAATCCTGAAGGTAAACAAAAATTGGTAAAAGAAGCATTAGAGAAAAAAGGCAAAAAGAACATTCTTGTCGCCGGATTTGATAATAGCGACGTTCCAAGCCTTGAAGTAGCGGATATTGGGGTTTCAAATGGTGAATTAGGCGCTGATAACGCAGTTAATGCTTCTGATATTGTCTTGATGAAACATTATCCAGGAACTATTTATGAAGCGATTAAAATTTCACAAATTACTAATCGAACAGTTTTAATAAATATCATTGTTACTCTTGCCTTAAAATTCATTGCAGCGATACTTATTATATTTGTTCAATCATTAAGTGAATATATCGGAATCATCATGGTTTTAGCGGACATTCCATTAACAATCATAATGACTCTTCATTCATTATCAATTTTGATTAGAAAAATTAAATAACAATTAAACACCCACACTTCTTCTAAAAATGAATTAGGGATAGTCGGGTGTTTTATTTTTTACATATGAAGATGCAAAAACGAGAGAAAAAAATTCAAAAAATATAACAAATTATTTTTATTTTATTTAATAAATTAAATAATATCTATTTCATAATCGGTAAATTCAAAAAATACTTGCGTACGTGCATGTGATTTTGATAAAATCA
>JAQYER010000058.1 GCA_028723545.1 Caryophanales bacterium | reverse complement strand
ATGTTATTTCCATCGCTAATCGCATCAAAGTAAGAATATATTCCTAATCGATTTAATATTTTTGGAGTGTTTTTACTAGATGACCCGATTGCGATTTTTATTCCTCTTCTTTTTAATTCAAGAAGAGTGTTTCTTACTTCGTTAGAGCAATCGTTTTCAGTAATATTGTCTAATAATTTGACATATATATCATTCTTTTTAGTTGCGAGAGCGATTTTTTCTTCATCACTATATTTTTTATTAGATTTTTCTAAAACAATGTCTAAAGACGCCATTCTGGAAACACCACGGAGACGATTATTTATTTCGCGGTCAAAATAAATATTTAAATCATCAGCAAGGCTTTTCCAAGCTTGGTAATGATAATCATCGGTAAAACATAAAACGCCGTCTAAATCAAAAATAACACCTTTGAATTTCATAATTATTAATCCTTGTTTCCAATGTATTCACCATATAAATCATATATAAATGCATTAGTTATTTTAACGTTCACAAAAGAACCAATTTCTAATTGTTTATTTGATTTAAAAATAATATTTCCATCAATATCGTCTGGAGCGTTCCAATAACTTCTTAAATAATATTCATTTTTATCTTTATCATAATTTGTAACGATGCCAGTCATTATTTCATTTATATGTTTTTTATTATTTTCATATGATATTGTTTTTTGAATTTTCATTAATTGAGAATATCTCTTTGCTTTAATATTTTGAGGAATTTGGTCGTCAAAATCATATGAAGCAGTTCCTTCTTCTTTAGAATAAGTAAACGCTCCTAAATGATCGAATTTAATTAATTTAGTAAATTCTAACAATTGATTAAAGTCATCATCAGTTTCACCAGGAAAACCAACAATATATGTTGTTCTTAATATTGCGTTAGGAATGTTTTGTCTAATTTTATTAATTAATTGAATATATTGTTCTTTATTTCCCCTTCTATTCATGTTTTTCAAAACATTATTTGAAGCGTGTTGAAGAGGAATATCAAAATAAGGAGATATGATGTTTTGATTGTTTTTAATTAATTCAATTAAATCATCTTCAATTTCATCTGGATATAAATATAAAAGGCGGATTGAAGGAAATCCTAAATCAATTAATTGTTTTAATAATTGAGTAATTGATGTTTTAGGTTCTAAATCAATTCCATATTTAGTTGTATCTTGGGAAATGACAACTAATTCCTGAATTCCTTTATTTTTCAATATTTTTGCTTCTGAGATAATATCTTGGAATGGTCGAGAAACAAATTTTCCTCTAATTAATGGAATTGCACAATAAGAGCAACAATTATTACATCCATCGGAAATTCTTAAATATGCTTGATATTTTGGGGTTGATAATAATCGAACATATGGATTAATTGGTTGAATTTTAATTTCTTTATCTTGAAATAAAGATTCAATCATTTCATTCATATGTGGGTAATCTTTAATTGGGATAAATAAATCTACTTCTGGAATTTCTTCTTTCAAAACATCTAAATATCTTTGAACTAGACAACCAGTTACAACTAATTTTTTATGATATTGAAGCAAATCAAAAATATTATCAATCGATTCTTGTTTGCTTGATTCAATGAAACCACATGTATTAACAATTAATACATCTGCTTCTTCGATGGTATTAACGATTTGAAAATGCGATTCATTAAGCATGCCTAAAATCATCTCACTATCAACGAGATTTTTTGCACACCCTAATGACACCATTCCAACTTTAATCATATTAATATTTGTAAATATCTTTTCTTAAAGCACGACGTAATTTGGTAAATGAATTAAGACGATATGTCCAGTTTTCATTATCAACAATACTTGGTTTATTAATTCTTCTTTTTGTTCCTTCATGAAGAATATCTTGTGGAAGAAGAATTACTAATTTTGATGGCATATTTAACGCCCAAGAAATATATGAATCAATTAAATTGTGATGATATGCATTATTTGCTTTAAAGAAATTAGTTAATTCATCAAAATAACCTTCTTTTTTAGAAATATCACCAGCGAGAGTATCGTTATCGTGAGTGCCAATATAAGTAATTAAATTAGATGTATCGTATCCTTTGTTCCATAAATATAAATCATTAAATGCGAATTGAAGAACACACATACCAGGTAATTGATAATGATCTCTTAAATAATATACTTCTGGACGGAGATTTCCTAAATCTTCGGCGATAATATTGGCGTTTGGATATCTTTGATATAATTTATCAAAAATTTCATATCCAGGAGCTTCAACCCAATTTCCTTCTCTAGCAGTTGGGCAAGATGCTGGAATTACATAATATGTGTCGAAAGCGCGGAAGTGGTCGATACGAAGAATGTCATAAACATTTAAACAATGGCCAATACGAGATAAGATAAAATCAAATCCATCTTTTCTCATTTCTTCAAAATTGTAAATTGGGTTACCCCATCTTTGTCCATCAGCGCTGAAATAATCTGGAGAAACACCTGCAACGACAGTTGGAGTTCCTTTTTCATCGAGGATAAAGTTATTGCGGTGATAATATACTTCAGCAGAATCATATCCAACATAAAATGGAA
>JAQYER010000057.1 GCA_028723545.1 Caryophanales bacterium | reverse complement strand
ATTCATCTTATGAATTAGTCGCAAACAGTTTAGGATATGGGGTATTTTCTAATCAATTGCTCAATTTTTATTATGATTACGATTCATTTATTTGGGATGAAAGCGTCACTCGTTCAATTAAAGATTTAAAATTAAATATTGATAAAGAGGGCAACCCAATTAACCTTTCATTTAATAAAATTAAAAAAGATATTTTTGGTGGAATTAAAGAAACATACAACATTGATATCAATACACTTGATGAAATTAAAAAATTAACACCAGAGCCATCAAAATTAACCCCTGAACGCGCTTCAATATTTAATAGTAAATTAAATAATTTCCAAAATTTATTAAATCAAGGAAATTTCACTCAAAAAATCACGATTGCTTTAGAAGGAAATTCAAGTGGTTATTCATATTCTAATTTTTACGCTTTAAATAACGATGATGAAAGAGAATTCCCACCAGCAATGCTTTGCAATTTGCCTTTATACGACGCATCATATGGTGAAACATATATTGGAATATTTGAAACTAGCACTGGATATTCAACCGCTGGTATATCTGTTGATAAAGACTATTCATCAATTATTTCTGAAACAAATTCAACAAATATCAATGATGTCATTCCAAATATTAATAAGATTTCTTATGATTATTTTACTTATAATGCTTTAAAAGATACATATACATTTGATTTTACGAATTTCATATATGCTGATTCATATTTTTCTGGAACATTATTATTATCTTTGTTTGGAATTGCTGATCCAGCGACAAACATTTTAGGTTTATATATTAATAATTATTCTTATTCATTTAATACATTGACTTTTAAATTTGATATAAATGGATATTTATCCGGTACATTGAATTACAATTACAACAACATGGTGCTTGAATCTAAATTTTCATTTGCTAACATTGGAACGACCAATCTATTAAATGAACAATCAGTTCAAAAACCAGTTTCTTATTATTTAATGAATGGAGGCATAGACGAATGAGAAAAATCAATGGAATATTAATTTTGCCTTTAATGTTAATTGTAGCTTCTTGCAATAAAAACAATATAGATCCAAAAAACAATATTATTCAAAAATTATTAGAATGTGTGAATATTAAAATTTCTGGCAATGAATATGTTTCTTATCCAGATAAATATTCTTATTTGAATTCCACTACCCCAATAAACATTAATCGAGATTATAAAACGATTATTGAACCAAATGGAAATAAAACACCTGCCGTCCGAGATAACAATAATTTCATCACATATTTCCGCGGAGAAAATGGTCAAGCGATAAGCGAAGTATTAACTTCTGATAATCAAGTAGTTAGCAAAAATTATCAATATTATGGATTAGATATTTTATATAGTGATTTATTCGCTAATCCATTTGAATTTATCGATACTATTGATATTGGTGAAGATTATTCTTTAACTAATTCAAAAGCGAGTTTTATTATTGAAAAATTTACTGGATTAAATTACGCAGTAAAAGACGCTAAATTTGTCATTGATAGCGATGTTGCGAAATCTTTATTAATTAACACATATGATCGCCAAGAAGCAATTGTTACTCAAAATGGATTTATCGATGTTAATTATTCATTAGATATCAAAATTGATTTTGATTATACCATTGGTAATATTGAACATTTAACACCAAGAAAAGAAGCTGATAACGTTTTAAAAGAAGCTTTTAACAATAATCAAAATTATACGATGACATTTGAAAGTGATTCTTTGACATCTGATTACATTATTTATGTTACTGAAGAAGCAACATTAATTCATAAAGGAATTAATGATATTGGGTTAAATGATGGTGATGAATATTATCAAAAAGCATCTGAAAATTCTTATATTAAATATTCTTATTCTTCTTCAACAAATAAATTTTCAATTAAAAATATGAATGTTGCAAAAGAAGAATTCTTGCCTAATTTAAGTAGTGTTTCCCCAAACATCTTACTTAAATCAAGTGATAATATTTATTTATTCGATAAACAAGCTGCAACATATGGATTAGAGAAAATGATTTTACCAATGTTTAGTGTTAATTCAGGAAGCGGCAATCAAGGAACATTAATAATTAAAGATGGCCACTTCTCATCATTAACTGCTCAATTTGGAGATTATAATTCATTATTAATTACTCAAAATTATTCAAATTATGGTAACACTTCGTTACCAGATTGGTTTGATCAATCAATAATCTAGTGGAGGTTAAAAATATGAAAAAACAAAACTTATTATTAATAACAGTCGCATTAGTTACTCCACTTGCTGGTTGTAACTCTAATCAATCTAATGAAAATAATCCAACTATAGTTAATGCAGTTAATTCATTAAAATATCAATCTCACAATGTATATGTTAAACAATCAGTTGATATTCTTAGACCAATTCCAGAAGGAATGACACCTGAAGACCCTAATTGGTCATATTTACCAATTGATATTCATCGTGAATATGATAATTATTTTACTTATTATTATGGAAATAATAACGAAAAAGCTTATTCTAGACAAACTAACACCACTTATTATGATTTAGAAAAATTAACAGGTGAGCCTATTGAAGGAACGATTAGATATGATCATTCACCAGTAGAAGCGTTTTTTAGAAATGAAGATGGCACAGTTACTGTTGAAGAAATCACTGTTCAAAATGAATTAAAGACATATATATCTGCAAAATTTAACGAAACTAACGGAATATATTCTCCAATTATTTATGATGTTGAATTCAAAAATCCATTTGATTTTATTTCGTATCGAGATGTTCAATTAAGAAAAGATGATTCTACTAAATTAACATTAATCAATCAAAAAGCTGATTTCTTATCTGATTGTTATTCGACAGTTGGAATGAACTTTATAACAGATAATGTTATTAATTTAGATAAAAATGGACGTATATCTTCCATTAATTTCATCGTTGATGATTTAGTAGATGAAACATTTACAAGAAGAAATACTTTCTCAGTTTATTATAATTTTGAAGATGCAATTATTGATCATCAATTACCTTTTGACAATAATAATCCAGAACTTCAAAATGCTTTAAAAGTATTGGACAATCAACATAATTTCACATATATCAAAGAATATTCATATACTTCTAACGGAAATGATTATCATGATTTAATTACCGGCTATTTCACTGAAGATAAAGTTTTCTTTCATCATAAACAAACGGATAATGATGAACATCCTTACACGAATGGAGACAATTACGATTATCAATGTGTAAAACAAGATGATGGAAGATATTTATGTTATGAATTTGTACCAAATGGAATTCAATTTTCCTGGGGACCTATCGCTATTAGTGGAACATCATATTATTACATTGATAATTTTGAAGGAATTGGACCTTCATTCACTAATTTAAATGCTTCTATTTTTAGAAAAATAGATGACAAAAAATATGCAATTGAGGAATCACTTCTTAAAACTACAGGAAAATATTTTGATTACCAAATGCTTGGGGTAAATTCTTATTCTATGGAAAGCAATACTTCCTTATTAGAAATCACTTTAGATGACAATGGAAATATTGATTTTATTGAAGTTAGATTTATTTTTGAAGGAATTGAAAGAACAGTTAAATTTTATATCCAAAATATCGGAGAAACTGTTGTTCCTTCTTGGGCTAATCTTGATTTAACAATTGCAATCGAATAATATATTTTATTAAATTATTTATTCTTTTAAAACACCATTTTCACATGGTGTTTTAATATATCTAATAAATTGAATAATAATTAAAAATATTGCTGCAAAAATAATGGCAAAGCTCGTGTAAAAACACATTGTTTTCATATTTTCATTCATCTCTCCATTGGCTAAAATCAAGGTGTTTTGTAAAACAATAACCGACATTAAAGCCGATATTACATTAATCAATCTTAATTGTTTTATTGTCGTATTATTATTTGTTCTAGTTTTATAATAATTTATAATTGCAAAAGTCACACTGTAAGTTGTATAAGCCGCCATCGAAATTGCCGGAATCAATCCAAGATCATATGTTCTTTTTCCTATGATTAAAAATATTGCTGGAGCAATCATTGAAATAGTTATGATAAAAAGTAATGCATAAATAACAAAATGCATTATCTTTTTTCTTTTTTCATTATTGTTTTTCATTTCAAAAACCAAAATGGTTCTTATAATCAATAATAATAAATAATATATGCATATACTTCCGTGCCATATGGATAATTTATAAATTCCTAAAAAGCCATTATAAATTGAATAAGATAAAGTTAACAAAACAGAAAAAACGCTAAAAACAAAAGCTCTTAAACTATGGTCTTTTTTTAAATTATTAATTACTTTTTTTAGCATACGACGAAATAACTAATCCTTGGATAAAATTAGATAATTCATTAATATCAATATCACAATCATTAATCAACCAATCAAAAATAACAGAAGTTATACCATTAATATAAAAATCCATCATATAGTTATGCCATTTAGAATCTAATCCAAATCTAGACATAATTGGAGAAAAAAGAGAGTCAAACATATCTTTGTATATTTTGTTTGCTCCAAAAATACTTGGTTGATTTTTAATTGCTCTGTATATTTTTTTATTTTCTTTAACAAATGTTAAATAAGGGATTAAAAATTCATCTTTCATTAAAAATAAATCATCTAAGTTACTACTTTGAACAATTGTTTTATATGTTTTATTAAAATTTAGATGATTTGAAAAAGATGAATTTAATCTCTCAATAACTTCTTCTAAAAGTTCGAAAGTGTTATTGTAATGAAGATAAAAAGTTGATCTATTTACTTTAGCTTCTTCACAAACATCTTTAACACTAATGTATTCAAAATCTTTTTTTCTTAATAAAGAAATAAGTGCATCATTCATTTTTAATGATGTATTAAAATATTTACTTTCATTTTTATTCATGATTGATGCACTTCCTTTCTATTTATTTTCGGTAATTTCTTTTGCGAGCTCTGTAATTTCAAAAGCGTATTTTTGCTTTCTTGATTTTAATATTTTTAAATAAATTGGATAATTAATTCCACATAAAATTAATCCTATTATACCTAATACTATGCTAAGAATTAACTCTAATTGATTATTAGGACCAAAATCAGTTAAATACATACTCATTCCTACTCCTAAAATTAAAGCAGCAATTATTCCAAATGAGTAAGCAAATATTAAAGCTGGTCTTTTAACTTTTTCATCTAATTTTTTTAGACGCACTACTTTGGTTTCTGTTTTTGGCGCATATTCTTCTGCGATGCGCTTCGCATATACTTTATCTAAATCTTCCATGTTTAGCACTTCCTTTCATGTGACTTAATTATGCTAAACATTTAAATTAGACCAAACATCATAATTTTAAAAAAGTGTCGATTTAAAGAAAAATTAAACTTATCTCGAAAAAGAAGCAAAAGAAAAGAACAGTGTCGTAGAAAACCAACATTTTCAATCGCCTTTTCCTACAAAACTATTCTGTAAAATACATTCTACTTTATATACTTTTGATTTTTGCTATTAGGCTTATCAGGAATAGTCATCTTAATTAAACCATTTTCTAATGCTGGATTTAAATAGTTTGCACGTAATGTTTCTTTTGATTTTATCCCTAATCTAGTCATTATCTCATTTGCGCTTATAGGAATATCATATTCCATAATTTCTAATAATTTATTAACTTGATCAGAGATATTTTTTGATTCTTTTTTTATATTATTTAATGCTTCTTCTAATGTCTCATCAATCATTTTTAGCATAAATTCTATAAATACATTGGAATTGCCATTTTTATGGCATAAAGCTATAGAATCATAGTATTCGTTTTGATATTTTTGAATCATAGATTCAATTGGAATGTATTCGAATATTGAATTCCATTTCGTTAATAGAACATTTTGCCATAATCTTACAGTCCTACCATTCCCATCAGAAAATGGATGTATAAAAACCATTTCATAATGAAAAACACATGACTTTATTAGCATATGGACGTCTTTATCAGCTTTTAACCAGTAAAATAAATCATTCATTAGTTGTGGAACCATATCAGCTGGTGGTGCAATAAAAATCACTTTATTTCCATCAAACACACCTTCAGCATGATTCCTATATTTTCCATTATCTTCTATTATAAGATTAGTAAGAATTCTATGAGCCTTTAATAAATCATCAATTTGATAAGGATTAAATTCTTTTATCATATCATATGCTTTATACGCATTTTTCACTTCTTGAATTTCTTTTTGAGGGCCAATAACAAATTTCCCTGATATTACATCTCTAACCTCATCAAGTGATAATGAGTTTGCTTCAATTGCCAAAGAAGAATGAATAGACCTAATCTTATTATTTCTTCGTAGGATAGGCATTCTCTTTAAGGAATTATAAGTTTCAATCTTTCCAAGTTTTTCAGCGATAGAAATGGTCATAGAAAGCATAAAATTACTTATTGTAAATGGTGGTTTATACATGATAATCAATCCTTTCATTGGCAATTCTATTATAACATAATTAGGACTTTTTTCAATCATCTTGCTTAAATCTTGCTTATTTTCTTGCTTAAAAAATAGTTCAATTAAAATAAAGCATAATAAATGCATGATAAATGCAATATAAACTTTTTTTGATGAAAAGGCTTACCGTTAAGCGCTTATCATCCTAACAACTTGAGAAATTTGTATTATTCTTTCATGAAAATAACAATTTAAAATGCCATATACAACCCTCGTTTTTTAATACCCTATCGTTTTTTAGAAGCATCTTTCGTCTTTGAAAACACCCTGATTTGTTATAGAATGCAGCAAGTTAAATTTGAATTTATCGAATTAACTTGATAATCCAATCATCAAGAAATTTCATCTGTGAATCTGTATGAAACCAGTGCTCTCCATCCTTCATTATAGTAATAGCAGCGCAGACTTGTTCTGAAAATTTGGATATGGTTTCTTTAGAGGTTAAATCGTCATTTTCACCATATAAAATAAATGTAGGAATATTCCATTTAATCGGATGTTTTCGGACATAGCAAAGATATTCCCAAGATAATGTTTCTATTCATCATATCTATTATTAGTTTTTCCATATTAACAATAGGTGAAATAAATAAGGCTTTAGTGATATTTTTATCTGAAAAACCAATCATCGAGAAAAAAGCACCTATACTATTTGCTATCAAAATTACAGAATCATATCCTTTTGTAACTTGATCATAGAAAATAGGAAACTCTTTTTTGGCATGCCATGGATTTTGCGATTTATAATCAAAGCCAATAACATCAAATGTGGGAAATAAAGACCGATAATGTTCTGCTTCCTCTATGCTTCCTCCTTTACCATGCACATATATGACTAATTGTTTCATCTAATCACTTCCTTTTATAAATTTTGATTTATTTTCCTTTTTAATTAATAAACTGTTGCATGTGTTAATTATTATTACTTTTAAAATATCTCGATTATCTATGTCGTCAACTAAATACATAGGTTTTGCACCATCATAAGGTTTAGATTCACACATATTTACCTTCAACTATCAAACGTGGGATTTCAACCCTCATATCGAGGTATAAAAAAGGCTTGATAATTGTATTAAGCCCATGCTTCTTATTTTGCAAATATGAACCATTTTAATACAAAATGCAAACACCCTTTCGTTTTTAAAAAACCATGATTTGTTATAGAATGCATCAAGTTAAATTGGAATTTATAGCTTTTTTTAAATTTAATCATTGCTCTTTAATGCTGCATATTCCTCTTCCAAACTTAAAACAAAGGACTCATTGGGGTAAAGATATAAATCAAAATGAGGCTTTTTCTCATTCATATTTTCCGAAATATCCGTTAAATAAATAGAATGAAGGACAGAGGTTTTTGCATTTAGATAAAATAAAAATAACGCAATTGAGGAATATTTCCATTCCATAGAATAAACATTATGTTCTATCTCATCATAGATTTCTTTACCGTATTGTTTAGAACCCGATATACTTTTTATTTTATCGTATGTTCCATCATAGGAATGAATCACATCTAAGATTCCTTGAATATCATTATCTATCGATTGATATTCTTCCCAATATCCTACTATGATTTCTTCGGATTTTTTAGAAAAAGTATAGGTTTTTTTAGTAGTTCCATCAAAATAAGATAGAGATTCATTCGTCTTTATAAGATATTCTCTTTTCCCGTCTTTAGAGGAAAAAGTAATCGACTTCCCCTCGCATTCGGGTATGTAATAAAAACTTCCGTAAAAGTTATCTAAAGAGAACTCGGGCAACTGTTGCTTGATAGCTTCATTATGCTGTTTTACTTTTTCAGGAGGTAGTCCTATATACACGCAACTTGTGAGGGAAACAAGAATTGATATAAGAGTTCCTGCAAGAATTGACCGCGCTTTTTTCATATAAATTCCTCCGATAAAAAAATAATTTTCACTTCAAGCCAATTTTTTTATTAAATAATTATCTAATATTTTACTCTAAAATCATTGATTTGTATACGCAATAGCAACAAAAAATAAGCCTTATGATGATTCTTGATGTTATTTAATAATTTCATAGCCATTCTTAAATTTGAAGTTTATTGTTTTATCTTCTTGAGCTATGCATTCATCAATAAGTGTAAGCCATAACTCATCAGACCATTCGAGTAAAACTGCATTAGCTTCTATCATTTTCTGAAGGATAGCTTCCAGTTTCTCTTTCCTTACTTTCTTTTGAAGGTTTTCATCTTCAGCTTATTTTAATTTTATTTCGTTTTTTTATTGTTATCTTCAATTCCTAAAAGGATTGTTTACATTTACTCTTATTATCTACTTTATATATTTTTGATTTTTGCTATTAGGCTTGTTGGGAATAGTCATCTTAATTAAACCATTTTCTAATGCTGGATTTAAATAGTTTGCACGTAATGTTTCTTTTGAATTTATCCCTAATCTAGTCATTATCTCATTTGCACTTAAAGGAATATCATATTCCATAATTTCTAATAATTTATTAACTTGATCAGAAATATTATTTGATTCTTTTTTCATATTATTTAATGCTTCTTCTAGTGTCTCATCAATCATTTTTAGCATAAATTCTATAAATACATTAGAATCACCATTTTTATGACATAATGCTATAGC
>JAQYER010000056.1 GCA_028723545.1 Caryophanales bacterium | reverse complement strand
TGAAGGAATATTCGGAGTCCATGATAAATATATTTATAATCGTTATAAAGATATTACTGTTCAAGATTATTATCAAATATCAGAAGATAATACTGAATCATATTATGGACAACAACAATATTATTATGATGATAATTATTTCTATTCCATTTATCATGATTTTGAAGATGATTCATATAACACCTTTAATAAATCTAATCTTGATGAAAGCAAAATTAATCGTTTCCTAAGTATAGATTATTTAAATTTATATCGCGCGACAGAAGATGAAATATTAAATTATTATGATAATCCAGATTACGCGAATAATTTTATTTATGAATTTAACGGAAATTACACCAAGTTAATCAACGCAAAAGAAACATATACATATCAAGAAGCTTATCGCGTCGCGACATATTCTTCTTCATTAAACGATTATGTCAGTGAACAATACAATTATGAATATGGTATTACAATCGAAAATGGCAAAATAAGAGCCGCGATAGTGACATTTACTTATATTTATGCAATTGGAGAAGATGATGTTCAATATTTTGTCCAAAGCGAATCTACTTTAGATTTTTATTATAATAACGGATTATATTCTGACTATAACGGAACAAAATTCACTGTTTAATTATACTCAATTAATGAAATAGCGGCCCTGATGCACAAATCAAGGCCGCTTTTATATTTGACTAGGAATTTACTTTTATCACCTTATCAAAATAATAAACATCGTCGTTTTAGACCCAAATTGGTATTATTGAGGTCATCTGCGAACCCAAAACGCCGAAAATGAGGCACGAAAAGCCAGGGTAGGATAGATTTTTGTACAAGACTCGATTCCTAATATTGCCATTTTATTATATTTCGTTTTATTTGGACATGTTGCAAAAAGGTGCAATTATTGATGAGTAAAAACTTGCAAAAAGGTGCAATTAATGAGTTAAATAAACTTGCAAAAAGGTGCAATTATTGAAATCATGGGTTTGATATAATAGCAAAATAAGTTTGTTTTGGTATCAGACCTTTTTATTATACATAAATTATTGGAGTCTTTTTTTATAAATTAATCGTTCAATAATGAAGATAATTAAGAAATAAATAAGAACAGTGGAAAGAATCATAAATAAATTAAAATGATATGTCTCAAATAATGATGAACATAATATTTCAATTCCAATACCAATCAAAATTATTCCTCCTAATAGTGGAGCGAATTTTCCTAATTTCATTCCAAATTTCTTACCAATATATAAACCTAATAAACAAATAATAAAAGTTACAACCGCGATGATTAATGAAGATGTTAATGCTTCAATAATTTTATATTCATAAATATCAAATCCAACCGATAAAGCATCAATTGATGTTGCAATACCTTGAATTAATAAAGTAATGAATAAATTATGCTTTTTATTCTCTTCTTTATTTTCATTATTTCCATCTTTATTATCGATAAATTCTAATAACATTTTTCCACCGATATAAGTAAGAAGAATTAAAGCAATCCAAGGAATAAAATAAATAAATATATTAAATTGTTGAGCGAGATAATGAACTAAAAAATATCCAATTACTGGCATAATAAATTGAAAAAACGCAAAAACACCAGCAGTTAATATAATTCTTCCAATTTTAATAGATGGCTCATTAAAACCAGTCGCTAAAGAAACTGAAAAAGCATCCATCGCTAAAGCGACACCAAATAAAACACTATTAAAAATGAAGATGAAAATATTATTCATATTTATTATAAAACGATAACATTAAACGCTCTTAAAAGCAAAATAGTGACATAAATTACATATGTTGAAATAAGAATTAATCCATGGCTTCTTTTGATTTTACCAGTTAATGCAAAAGCAAATACCATAATTGTAGAAATTATCATAAAGCTTAAATCAATCCAAACATCGCTTCCAACAGTTAATGGATTAATTACTCCTGATACACCTAAGATTAATAAGATATTAAAGATATTAGATCCAATAACATTGCCTAAAGCAATTTCGTTTTCGCCTTTTTTGGCAGCAACTGCGCTAGTGACAAGTTCAGGAAGTGAAGTTCCAACAGCAACAACTGTTAATCCAACAACTAAACCAACAACATTTGAATCTAAACCAAATGATGTTCCAATATCAAGTGCAATGTGTTGAGCGCTATAAACGACACCTTCACCGCCAACAACAACGCCAACTAAACCGATAACAGTAAATAAAATTGCTTTCCAAGTTGGAAGAATTGTTTTTGACACTTCTTCTCCGCCATCGTTGGCGTCTACTAATCCTAATTTAATTTGCTTTTTAGCGTCTACAACTAAATAAACAACATAAGCAATAATTAATAAGACAAAGATAATTCCTTCCCAACGAGTAATTCCTAACACTTCTTTATTACCATTTGAAATATCTACTCCACCAAAATCGGTAACAAAAAGTAAAGCAAATATTGTGCATAAAACTGAAACAAATATTAATATTGGAAATTCTTTTTTACATACGCTTTTCTTTACAACAATTGGAGTAAATGCCGCGGATATTCCTAATACAATTAATAAATTGCAAATATTAGAACCAATGACATTTCCAACTGCGACATTCGCATGACCTCCATTTAATAAACATGAAATTGAATCAGAAGCAGATACTGCTAATTCAGGACAAGAAG
>JAQYER010000055.1 GCA_028723545.1 Caryophanales bacterium | reverse complement strand
TATCACTTGTATTTATTCCAACTATTTTTGTTATTGCTATTTTAACTTTTATTGTTAATTTAATTATTTCCAAAAATTTTGAATTATCTTTTAATTTCGCAATTACAGTAATTGTTATTTCATGTCCATGCGCACTTGGATTAGCCACTCCTTTATCAATTATGGTATCGACTGGAAAAGGCGCTCAAATGGGATTATTAATTAAAAATGCTGAAATATTACAAAACGCCCATAATATCAAAACAATTGTCTTAGATAAAACAGGAACTATTACCGAAGGAAAGCCATCGGTTATCGATTTTATTATTTATGATAACGATATCGATTTGTTATCAATTGTTTATTCAATTGAATCAAAATCATCGCATCCATTATCATATTCAATAATTAATTATGGAAAAATCAATAAAGCAAACAATTATGATGTTAATGATTTTTCAACAATAGATGGAATAGGTATCGTTGGAATAATAAATAATGAAAAATATTTTATTGGCAATAAAAAAATATTTGATTATTTAAATATTGAAGACGATGAAATACTAAATATCGTTAATGATTTTGAAAAAGATGGAAAAACAACATTAATTGTTGTTAATCAAGGGAATATCAAAGGAATAATTACAATTAAAGATCAAATTAAACAATATAGTATTGAAGCAATTAAACAATTTAAAAAACAAAATATCGATGTTGTTTTATTAACTGGTGATAATCAATTAGCGGCAAATAAAGTTGGAAAAGAAGTTGGAATTGATCAAATTTATAGTGAAGTTCTCCCAATTGAAAAATCCCAAATAATTAATAATTATAAAAAGGATAATAAACATTTAGTTGCAATGGTGGGAGATGGAGTGAATGATGCGGTTGCATTATCAAGCGCTGATATAGGAATTGCGATTGGAGGAGGATCTGATGTCGCTCTTCAAAGTGCGGATATTATTTTATTAAAAAACAATTTAATGGATGTTAATAACGCAATTCGATTATCAAAAAGAACATTATTTACTATTAAATTAGGCTTGTTCTGGGCATTTATTTATAACGTTATCTGTGTCTTATTTGCGACAGGATTTATGTATTATATTAATGGATTTAAAATGAATCCAATGATTGCAAGTATTGCAATGTCTATTTCTAGTGTCTTTGTTGTATTAAACGCTTTAACAATCAATTTATTTAAGCCAAATAAAGAAGAAGATAAAGAAGACAAATTAGAATTAAAAACATTTTCTTTTTATGTTGAAGATATGATGTGCAGTCATTGCGAAAAGAAAATAAGAGAATCTTTATCTACAATTGAAAATATTGTTAATGTTGATATTGATATGATGAAAAAGAAAGTAACAATTACATATAAAAACGAACTTGACAAAAATAAAATTAAGCAATTGATAAATGATAGAGGTTATTCTTATAAAGAATAATATTTAAAAGATTAAATTAAGATACAAATATTATATAAAAAAATATTTTTAAGTATTATTACGAATTATATTGATTATTCATGAATATAGTGTTTTAATATAGTCATGGAAATCAAATGGTTAAGCGCGAAAGAAAAAGAAGGGGTCGCGTCCTTCTACCTCACAAACATCGATCTTAATATGGTGGCGAGTGTTCCATTCCAATACGCTTATCGCGTCCAAGTTGGAATAGACGAAAACAATAATGTAGTTATTAAGCCATTACAAAAAGAACGTGTTTTGACTGGGGACATAGACGAATATACTTTATATAAAATTTGCATGAATAAAAGTTATTCGCGTATTTCATCTGTCGATCTTATGAAAAACATATCAAATATTCTAGGTATTAAACTCGATAAGAAAGTTCCGGTCAAATTTAAAACAAGATGGGACGAATCTGAAAATGTTTTAATTATCTATAAGGATAAGGAGTGTGATTAATATGTTTGAATATATGTGGGCTATATGGTTAGGAGTATTTGTGATAGCTCTTATTGTTGAAGGGGTTACAACTAGTGTCGTTTCAATTTGGTTTGCTTTAGCAGCAATTGTATCATTAATTGTTTCATTTATTCCAAATGTTGCGTGGTGGGTCCAATTAATAATTTTCTTAGTTATTTCAGTTGCGACTTTATTTGCCCTTCGCCCAGTTGTTAGTAAATATATGAAAACCAATAAAGTTGACACAAACGTTGATGAAATGGTCGGAAAGAAAGGAAAAATGGTTAAAAGATATGACGAATTAAGTCATGGCGAAGTTAAAATCAACGATGTCATCTGGACGGCGATAAACACAAATGAAAATGAACCAATCGAGGAAGGTGAAATAGTCACCGTCAAATCAATCATTGGTAATAAAGTTATTGTTCAAGTTATTAAAGGAGGTAAACAATAATGGAATCATGGGAAATAGCAATATTAGTTATTAGTATTGTCGTATTCATCTTTCTTATAATTTTTGTATCAAGAATTAGAATTATTAAACAAACCGAAAAAGGGATTGTTGAACGCTTAGGCGCATATAATAAAACATGGAATACTGGAATTCATGTTCTTGTTCCATTCGTTGATTCTTTAGCACAAAGAATCTCAATGAAAGAACAAGTTAAAGACTTCGCTCCACAACCAGTTATTACTAAAGATAATGTTACAATGCAAATTGACACAGTTGTCTTCTACCAAGTAACCGACCCTAAACTCTATGCATATGGAGTTGAAAATCCAATGATGGCAATTGAAAATTTATCTGCAACAACATTACGTAATATCATTGGTGAATTAGATCTTGACTCAACACTTACTTCAAGAGACTTAATTAACGCTCGTATGAGAGCTATCTTAGATGAAGCTACTGATGCATGGGGAATTAAAGTCAATCGTGTTGAAGTTAAAAATATTCTCCCTCCTAAAGACATTCGTGAATCAATGGAACGTCAAATGAGAGCAGAACGTGAAAAACGTGAAAAAATCCTTTTAGCCGAAGGGGAAAAGCAATCTGCTATTCTTCTTGCTCAAGGTAAAAAAGAATCTATGATTCTTAATGCTGATGGTGAAAAACAAGCCGCTATTTTACAAGCTGAAGGTCGCGCTGCATCGATTTTAAAAATTAAAGAAGCGGAAGCAGAAGGATTAAGAATGATTAAAGAATCAGCACCTGACGCAGCAGTATTAACTTTAAAATCATATGAAGCTTTAACTAAAGTAGCTGATGGACAAGCAACAAAAATAATTATTCCAAGCGATATTCAAAATGTCGCCTCATTAGCGACATCGGTTGCGGAAATTGTTAAAGAGAAAAAACAATAATAATTAATAATTTATAATTCAATTAAGCGTTAACATAATTCTTGTTAGCGCTTTTTTCTTGCTTATAATTTGATGTTTGTTTTACAGCAAAAGTAATGAATTTTTTAACATCTTCACGGCAATAAGAAGATTTATTATAAACAAGTCCAATACGGGCAAACATTTTTTTAGCAAATGGAATAGCTACTAAATCTTGATTTAATTGAGAAGCGACGTCCTTATAAATAAATGCTGCAACTTCATTGTTTCTTAAACATTCTTGAATAAGCATTAAATTAGAAGAATATAAGAAGATTTGTGGATGGATATTATTAGCTTCAAATTCTTGGTTGAAGTGTTGGTTTTGGAAACTTCCTTGAGAGAATAAAATAACTTGTTCTCCATCTAAATCATTAATATCAACAGATGATTTATTAGCGAATTTATGATTTTTACCAACGACAAGAACGATTTCTTCATCGATCAAATCAATGAAATTAACATTTTCTTTTGAATATTCAGGAGATAATGTAACTAACGCTAAATCGAGTTTTTCATCTTGAACTTGACTAAAGGCACGTAAAGAAACAGAATCGGTAATTGATAATTCGATATCTGGGTGAGTCTTTTTGTATAAAGTAATTAAACGAGGGAATAAAAATGTTCCAATCATTGAAGGAATTCCAATTGAAATTTTCTTTAATGATTTAGACATTAAAAGCACTCTTTCTTCCATTTTTTCAACAGCATTTAATACGGTTAAAGCTTCTTCATAAAATCTTTTTCCATGTTCGGTTAACGCTAATTTGTTGTTGCGGCGAGTAAATAATTTTAAAGAGAATTCTTCCTCTAAATTTTTTATAGCAGTTGTTACAGCTGGTTGAGATACATGATAAAATTCGCTAGCTCTTGATACTGAATCAAGATCCACTGTAGCGACAAAATATTTAAGTTGAAGAATTTTCATAATATTTATTCTCCTTTTATGGTATAAATTAATTTTATATATTCTTAATTATTTTTCAATAATTATTCAGTATTTGATAAGATAAATTTATAAAAAATTAATATTCCCTAATTGTAAAACTAAACGCAACTTTATAATCGAAAGTCAAAATTGTAAGACTAAATGCGACTTTGCTGTTTGTAATTGTTGCATTTAGTTTTTCTATATTCACATTTTGATTAGAATTTTATAATATTTAGGTAGAAAGATTAGTTTTGAAAGCATGCTAAAAACAAGTCCCAAATGCAACTTGTAATACTAAACGCAACACCTCTTGCCTAATTTTACCTTCTAGTACTTATTGTATTTAAGGATTCTTACATCGTTTGGCTTGATAACTTTGAGATTTAATTTCTTGAAGATTTCTTCACCAAAATATTTGATAAAGAGTTCTGATGGAGTTGTTCCATCAATAGAATTAAGATATCTAGAATTTAAATTTGATGAGATTTCATCACATAAGTCCTGTGTGATGTTACTCAATAAACAACC
>JAQYER010000054.1 GCA_028723545.1 Caryophanales bacterium | reverse complement strand
CATTAGATGACCGCGAAAAAGTATTCCCAGGATTATCATCTATCGATACTAAATATAATGGTTATGCGAATGATAAAATTGAAACAGACGATATTACATTAGACAAATTAGCGTCAGGTTTCCGCAATTATTTAGCGAAAGAAGAGAAACTTTATTATGATATTGACTCAATCAGAATGTTCATTTCTGGTTTTGCTAGCTCTCGACTTGAAATATTAGAAGGTTTATCAGGTACAGGTAAATCATCACTTCCAAGATATTTTGCTAAATATGTATCTGCCAATGTCTTATTCATGCCAGTTCAAGCGACATGGAGAGATAAATCATCTGTATTAGGATATTTCAATGACTTTGCTCGTTCATATAATGAAACTGACTTCTTATTATCATTATATGAAGCATCATACAATCCAGATGTAATTAATATTTATGTTCTTGATGAAATGAACATTTCTCGTGTTGAATATTATTTTGCTGATTTCCTTTCAGTATTAGAATATCCATCAGATCAATGGAAAATCCGTTTACTTCAACTTCCATATGGTTTCATACCTCCATCAAAATTAGACGAAGGATATTTAAAAATCCCAACCAATTCATATTTTGTTGGTACTGCTAACAAAGATGATTCTACTTTCTCTATTTCTGATAAAGTATATGACCGTGCAATCACGATGTTCTTTGATAACCGTAATGAACCATTTGAAGTTAAAGAAGATGTCGCACCTATTAAATTATCAGCTTCTAAATTACAAAGCTTATATCAAGAAGCTTTAAATAATAAACAATCATTATTAAAGAAAGCTGATTATCAAAAATTAATGAAGATTACCGATTTCATCTATGATGAATTCGATGTTACATTCGGTAACCGTATTTTAAATCAAATCGAAATTATCGTCCCAGTTTTCGTTGCCTGTGGTGGCACAAAAGAAAGCGCTCTCGATTTCCTTTTATCTCGTAAATTATTAGCGAAACTCGAAGGACGTTTTGAAGAATATGTTAAAGCTTCGTTAAAACGTTTATTAGAATTAATCAACCAAACATATGGAAGTGGGGTATTACCTCGCTCAACCCATATCATCAATAACCTTATTAAGAGACTTTAATTATGAAAACGAGAACAAGTCTAATCATTGATGCTACAAATAACTTTAATAATAAATATTCTAATAAATCACTTAAAGAATTTTATAAAATTATCGACACTGTCGATATCCCTTCCTTTCAAAAAATATTCTTTAATTATGATTTAGAGGTTTTTTCAAACATCAATGAATTATTGACTGTTATCATTTCCATTAGTCAACATCCATTCGTGGATAATAAGCAAGAAGAAGTCATCGTTAAATCTGGACTTGCTTCAAATTTAACAACTGAAGCATTCCAAAAAACATTAAAAGATCCAAAATTATGGAAAAGACATCGCGGGAAAATGCTTCCTGAAGAAGTTTATTATCATCAATATTATGATGATTTAAACACTTACGAAAATATTTTTGTTATTTCGGTTATCGAAATGATTGCGTCATATTTAGATAAATCACGTACTTTCTATTCGACATTAGTTCATTCAATTACTTTAAATTCTAATAATGAAACAATCGATAACCAAAACATTGAACAGTCTTTATTATTAATTGATAAATCAATTAGGAAAATTGCCAGAATCCAAAGGACTAGATTTTACAATGTTGTATCAAAAAATCAAAAACGTATTAAAGAAGTTACTCCAACGAATATTTTAATTCAAAATCCATTTTATAATCGCGTATATAAATTTTACAAAGACCTCTTCTTGAATAATGATGATTTAGAATCGCGTAAATATTTATTAAATTATTATATCCTTTTATTATTAAAGGAATTTAAAAACCGTAAATTCAAAATTAATAATGATGATCAATCTTTATTTAATAATGATCAATTAAATATTGAATTTGAGAATAAATTATTAAAAATATCACTTCAAAAAAGAATTGATATTAATTCAGTTGAATTACATATTTACGACAAATCAATAGACTTTTCTAATGATTATTTAATTATTGCTGATTCAAATGATTATTTTGTTAATTCATATATTCCAAAAGAAAATAATTACGCTTCAGTAACTTATATTTCCCCTCGTAACTTAGGTCATTTATTCAACGAACAAATCGTTATTGAATCTCCTAAATACGCTTCAAAAACAAGTTTGATGAATATGATATTAGATTCATTCCATATTGTTATTTATGGAAGCGAAAATATTTATTCATCAATTTGTCCATGTTGTAAATCTCGTCATTTAAATTCGAATAATGATGTATATGTTTGTTTTGATTGCGGAACAAAATACAAAATTGTTCAAAACAATAATGATGATAACGCAACAATTACTATCTCATATTTAAGGAGAGATTAATATGAACGAAAATAATAACGAAAATATTGTTAATGATGAAATCGCTATTAAATTAGAAGATGTTCATAAATCTTATGGTAATCACGAAGTCTTAAAAGGACTTAATTTAGAAGTGAAAAAAGGCGAATTATTCGGCTTTATTGGTAAAAACGGTGTTGGTAAATCAACAACAATTGATTGTATTACTGGAGTAAAAAGATTTGAAAAAGGAACAATTAATTTATTAGATTATGATATTTCAAAAGAAGCTGTTATCGCTAAATCACATTTTGGATATGTCGCTAGTGAACCAATTTGTTATGAAAACATGACTGGTTATGAATATTTAGAATTCGTCGCCAGTGTATATAAAATTTCTGAAGGCGAATTTGTTCAAAATTATCGATATTTAGCGAAGCGTCTAGATTTAAAAGAAGAACAATTGAACCAATATGTTTCATCATATTCACACGGTATGAAACAAAAATTATGTTTAATTGCCTCATTATTAAATTCTCCAGAAGTTTGGATTTTAGATGAACCAACTGTTGGTCTTGATGTTATGGCCGTTGAAGAATTAAAAAAGATGCTTGTCGAATATGCTCGACATGGAAATACCGTCTTTATTACATCTCACAATATTGATTTAGTCGCGCGTATATGCGATCGATGCGCGATTATTAATAATGGAGTAGTGTCAACATTATTAGATTTTAAACGCGATCCAAATCGAAGATTACAACTTCCAAGAATTTTCTTAAAAACATATGGAGAGGAATAATGCTTTCATTAATTGCTAAAGACTTTAAATTAATGTTTTCAAAAAGTGGTAATCGATTAAATAGATTATTATCACTTATTTTTAACATTGTTATTTCTTTATTATTTGTCGCAATTGAAACATTTATCTTCATCAATATTATGAAGAAGATTTCTATTTATCCAGGCGCTAATCTAATTTTCTTCATTATCTTTTTAGCGGTCATTACTGTTCTTTTAACGATAGTGTGCATTTTTAGTGGACAAAAATTATTCTTTAATGAAGAAGATAATAATCAATTGTCACATCTTCCAATATCAAATGAGAAAAAAATATTATCCAAATTATTTTTCTTAATAATTACGATGTATGTTTTAAATTTAATATTCTCATTCCCTTTATTCATTGCTTATGGGCAAATGTTTAACAAGAGATTATTTTATTTCTATACTTCATTATATTATCCAATATTAGTATCAATTTTAGAAATTGGTATCGCTTTAATATTCATATATCCTGTTAAATTATTATTAGATTATTTAAAGAAGCATATATTAATCCAATCAATTGTATTAATAATTATTTCTTTTGGATTATGTTTTGTTTATAGCAAAATATTAAATGTTTTTATTGATTTAGTAGCGAATAATGAAATGAATTTATTATTTACTAGTGAATCAATTGAAGTCGCTAATAAAATATCAAAATG
>JAQYER010000053.1 GCA_028723545.1 Caryophanales bacterium | reverse complement strand
TTCATGGCCAAAAGATTCCGAGTATGAAAGCGATAGTTAATATTGCAAACGCTTTAGACCTTACGACTGATGAGCTTATCAACTTGGATGAACGAATTGTATAAGGAGATTGATATTTATGAGTTATGAAGCAACTCCTTTTATGAGGGAGAATAGAGAGAAGAAGTTTGAACTCTATGCAAAGAGTTTGGACGATGTTGTGTCCGAGTTTGAGATAGACGCTCTCGAAACACTATACGTCATGCAAAACGGAGATAAGATCATTTATGATGAAATCAACGATGTATTTACTACTTATATGAGCTCGATGTTCGAAGGTTCGATTGATATTCTTCCGATGAATGTGTGGACGAAGGAGTTCTCAAGAAAGTTAAAGAGGACACTTCTCATACGTCACATGAACCAAGGAGAACTCGCTGCCAGGATAGGAGTTGGGCAAGCTACCATTAGTAACTACATTAAAGGTCACTCAATTCCTTCGAGCTATACAGTAAGAGCCATGGAGAAAGTCCTAAATCTCGAACCTGGATATTTGTCAAACTTTGACTACTTGTTATTAAGTTAACAAGAAAGGCTGTGTAAATATGCATGGTCTTTTCTTCTTTTTGCTCCCAATTTCTTTAAAATTCGCGAAAAAAACAAGGTATATTATGAGGAAACTCGAAGTGAATTTAAGGAGATATAAAAATGAGAACATTGAGAAGAATGAAAGATAAGATCTATTTCTGCGCACTTATAGTAGGTTATACTATAGTATCTACATTTGTGGCTGTAGCATCCTTTGTCCTTATCGTATATGCGAAAATATACAATATGATTAGTGGCAAAGACGCTACACCATTTAAAGAATATTTAAAAGTATGGGGCGATACATTTAGCGTTGAACGCATTAGAAATTATCTCATTCAAGTTTGGAGAATTTTAAGAAACTGAGAATTCCATTAACAAAAATAAAGAAAGATCTTGTCATTAAGACATGGTCTTTTCTTTTTGCTCCCAATTTCTTTAAAATTCGCGAAAAAAACAAGGACTTTAATGAAAGAGAGTAAAAATATGCATTCTCTTTCATTTTTCATGATTTTTATGAAGATTTTATGAAAGGAGGCCCGTTTGTATGTTAGAAAGCAAGTTTCAAGCAGACCTTAAGAAAGAGCTTGAAAAACGTTTCCCGGGTTGCATAGTAACCAAACTTGACTCAAGTTATATTCAAGGCATACCAGACTTGCTCGTTCTCTGGCGAGACAAATGGGCTGTCCTTGAATGTAAGAAAAATGGGAGCGCCAAGAAACAACCCAATCAAGAATACTATGTCGAGAAAATGAACGAAATGTCGTTCTCAAAATTTATATATCCGGAGAATAAGGAGGAAGTATTGAATGATCTTCAACAAGCATTCACTATTTGAAGGGCAGCATGCTTTTCTTGGTGCGAGCAAATACCATTGGATTAACTACGATGAGAGTAAACTTGTGGAGTCATACTCAAATTACATGGCTGCACAAAGAGGAACAGAACTTCATGAGTTCGCGGCTCAGTGTATAAGACTTGGACAGAAATTGCCTAAGTCTCAGAAGACATTGAACATGTATGTGAACGACGCAATAGGGTTTAGAATGACTCCTGAACAAGTTCTGTTCTATTCTGAGAACTGTTTTGGCACAGCAGACACTATTGCTTTTAACAAAGATTTTCTCAGAATACACGACTACAAATCTGGAGTAACACCTGCAAAGATGGAACAGTTATTGATATATGCAGCTCTGTTCTGTCTGGAGTATAAGAAGAGACCTGGCAATATTGGTATGGAACTGCGACTCTACCAGTCGGATGATATTACCATAGCAACTCCAACCGCAGAAGACGTTGCCCCAATAATGGACAAGATTGTAACATTCGACAAACTTATTACAAAACTTAAATCAGAGGAGGGTTGATATCATGAATCAAGTAGCAGATGAGCTTCGTTCCATATTGGAAGATGACGAATATGATTTTCTAATGCATTATGGAATGCCGAGACGTTCTGGAAGATATCCCTGGGGTTCTGGTAAAGACCCTTATCAACGTAACTGCGACTTTATCGGAAGAGTAAAAGAATTGAAAGCAATGGGCAAGACTGAAAAAGAGATTGCGAAGGCTGTTGGGCTTGAGAATACCTCTCAGCTTAGAGTCGAGTATGCGACTGCTTTAGCTATGAGAAAAACTCAGGACAGAGCTACTATCAAAAAGATGCTTGCCGAAGGTATGAACAAGAGTCAGATTGCCAAAGAGATGGGTGTTAATGAATCCACAATTAGGTCATTACTTAATGAGGAGTCAGAAGCTCGTACAAATCAGGCAAGGAAGACAGCAGACGCTCTTAAAAAGCTCATTAGTGAAAAGGGAATGATTGATGTCGGAGGAGACTCCGAATTATATCTTGGCGTATCCAAGACTAAACTCGATGAAGCTCTTTATATTTTGGAGCAAGAAGGATATAAGGTTTACGGCGGTCGAGTACCTCAGGCTACAAACCCGGGAATGAAGACCACGCTTAAGGTTCTTTGTCCACCCGGAACTGAGCATAAAGAGATATTTAACTACGAGAACATCAGTTCAATAGAAGACTTTAAGTCTTTTGATGATGGTGAATCGTTTAAGAAAGCATTTACATATCCTGAGAGTCTCGATTCAAAGAGACTTAAGATAAGGTATGCAGAAGAAGGTGGTCTTCAGAAAGATGGTGTTATAGAGCTCAGAAGAGGAGTAGAAGATATTTCTCTTGGAGATTCACTCTATTCACAGGTCCGTATTCTTGTTGATGGTACGCACTATTTAAAAGGTATGGCAGTATACTCTGATGACATGCCTGATGGCGTCGATGTCATATTTAATACCAATAAGAAAACCGGAACGCCTATGGAGAAGGTTCTCAAAGAGATCAAAGACGACCCCGATAATCCTTTTGGCTCTGCTATAAAGGAGAAAGGTGGTCAGCGATGGTATACAGACGAGAATGGTAATGAGAAGCTTTCTCTCATAAACAAGAGATCTGACGAGGGGGATTGGGGCGACTGGAAAGATAAGCTTCCGGCACAGTTTCTATCTAAGCAGAGTCTGAGCCTCGCTAAGCAGCAGCTCAAGCTTGCTATTGATGACAAAGTGTCTGAGTATGACGAGATATGCTCCTTAACTAATCCAACTGTTAAGAAGAATCTTCTCCAGTCATTCGCCGAGGATTGCGACTCTGCTGCTGTACATCTCTATGCAGCCGCTCTGCCAAGACAGAAGTATCATGTAATACTCCCTGACAGCAACCTTAGCGAAACCGAAGTGTATGCACCTAACTATAAGGACGGAGAGAAGGTAGCTCTTGTTAGATACCCCCATGGCGGAACGTTTGAGATACCTATCCTCACTGTTAACAACAAAGTAGACAGTTCAAAGAAACTGATTGGGTCGAACTCAAAGGATGCTGTCTGCATAAACAGTAAGGTTGCGGAAAGATTGTCTGGAGCAGACTTTGATGGCGACACTGTAATGGTTATACCCACCGGAGGAAAGGTGAAAATAACCTCCACGCCTCCGTTAAAAGGTCTTGAGGGATTCGACCCAAAGCTTGAGTATCCTGAAGTTCCTGGTATGAAGAAGCTTACCAAGTCATCAACACAGAATGAAATGGGCAAGGTGTCCAACCTCATCACTGATATGACTCTTAGGGGTGCTGATCAAGATGAATTAGCCCGTGCTGTAAGGCATTCAATGGTAGTCATAGATGCCGCCAAGCATAAACTTAACTATAAGCAGAGCGAGATTGACAATGACATCCCTGCTCTCAAGAAGAAGTATCAGCGTGTTGAAGATGAGAATGGAAACAAGATTAGCGAAGGTGCTTCGACGATCATCTCGAGAGCTAAATCCCCACTTGTTATCCCGAAGAGGAAGGGCAGCCCTCAGATAGACCCCGAGACAGGAAAGGTTAGCTACAAGGAGTCTGGAGAGACATACACCAAGACCACCGTGAATAAACGGACAGGAGAGGTCACTACAAAGAAAGTCCTCCGTACCCAGAATAGCACAAAGATGATGGAGACCGATGATGCCTATACATTGGTGTCAGAGATGCGTACTCCCATGGAGCTTGCATACGCCGACTTTGCTAATAAAATGAAGTCCATGGCTAACGAAGCTCGTAAGACCATGGTTAATACTAAAGACATCCAGTATAGCCCATCTGCAAAGACCGCTTATGAGAAAGAAGTAAAATCCCTTAATGAGAAGCTTCTTGTTGCACAGAAGAATTCACCAAGAGAGAGACAGGCTCAGCTTATGGCGGCTTCCGTAGTAAAGGCTAAAAAGTCAGCAAACCCTGACATGACTAATGCCGACATAAAGAAAGAAAGCCAAAGAGCTTTAAGCGCTGCAAGAGAACAAGTTGGTGCTAAGAAACAAAGAATCGAAGTCACTGACAAAGAATGGGAAGCCATTCAAGCTGGCGCTATCAGTGCTACAAAACTCAATTCTATTATTAAGAATGCTGACATCGATGTTCTTAGAGAGAAAGCAATGCCTCGAACAACTAAAGAACTAAGTCAAGCAAAGATTAATAGAATTAAGTCTTTAAGCAAACAAGGAAAAACTAATGCAGAAATAGCAAATGCTTTAGGCATTTCACCTTCATCTGTGTCAAACTACTTGAAATGAAAGGAGTGAACTGAGTTATGGCTACAGAATGTATGTTAACAACCAAAGATAACCCTTATGACCCGTTTAACCAGTTCGCATCCTGGTTCATCTTCGATGTGACAAATGGGTACAACAGTTGCGGTTACCTTGCAAGAATTGCTCATACTTCAGATGCATTAACCGAACCTGAAAACAATGCTGAGATTGAAAGAGCAATCGATGAAATAATTAAATACGATTTCATGGACGTTTATAGAAAAGTCAAAAGAGAAATAAAGGATACATAAAACTGTTACAAGATAGATAGGGGGGGGTCTTGATATTTGCACCCCCTCCCTAA
>JAQYER010000052.1 GCA_028723545.1 Caryophanales bacterium | reverse complement strand
AAGCGTGAAGCCAGCCACAAGATGAGACTTCCCATTCGCAAGAAGTAAGACCCCCGTAATGTTAACGGGTTGATAGGTCAGAGATGTAAGTGCAGTGATGCATTCAGTCGACTGATACTAATAGGTCGAGGACTTAATTTCTTAAAATTTAAGATTTAGACGAATCACAAATATGTAAAATTATGGGTAACGTAATAACTTGAGAACATGTTGAAAATATGTTAATATCTAGTTTTCAGAGATACAATTCTCTGATATTAGAAAAAGTCCGGTGACGATGGCGCGGTGGATCACCTGTTCCCATCCCGAACACAGAAGTTAAGCACCGTAGTGGCGAAGGTATCCAATTCGTTGGGGAGAATAGCGAGCCGCCGGGCTTTTTCTTTTATTTACAAAAAATATAAATATATTAAAATTAATAATATATGGAACATATCAATCTAATCTTTTTAAGAAGTTCATTAAATAATGAAAATAATCATTATTTAGATATTGAAAAGGAACGTTTTATTAATTTTTTAATAAATAATGGATTTATTATTGATGAATTAGGAACTCCAATTTTTTATATTGAAACTGGTGGAACTGAAGAAAAATTTAAACAAATTTATAATCATTTTAAAGAACCATATTATTTTATAGCGACTGATCATTCTAATTCTTTACCTGCTTCTTTAGAAATATTAACTTTTTTACATAATAAAAATAAAATTGGCAAAATTATTCATGGTGATAATTTAACAATTTTATCAACCTTAAAATCTTTGAATGATATTGTGAAAATTGCCCCTTTTTCCCATTCTTTAGGCGTTAATAACATTTTAATGAATAAAAGATATGGAGTAATTGGAAAGCCTTCAGATTGGCTAATTTCTAGCGAAGTTAATTATCAAGAAGTTCAAGATATTTTTGGGTGTAAATTAATTGATATTGACGATGATGAAATTTCTAAATTTATTTCTTCATATCATATTTTATTGAATAAAAAAGATGATGTTTCTTTATTGTCTAATTTAATTTTAATGGCGTTAAAAGATATTGTTTCCAAATATAAATTAGATGGATTAACAATTCGTTGCTTTGATTTATTATCTAAACATCGTGCGACTTCTTGTTTCGCTTTAGCCAAATTAAATGAAGAAGGAATAATCGCTACATGTGAAGGGGATATTCCTTCTTTACTTTCGATGGCGGTTATCAAACAAATTAACCATTCATCATCATTTCAAGCTAACCCTTCTTACATTGATATTAATAATAACGAGCTCTTTTTAGCGCATTGCACAATACCTTTAAATATGGTTGATTCTTATAAAATAACAACTCATTTTGAATCAGGCATTGGAGATGCGATTAAAGGAGAATTGCCATTAAATAATATTTGCATATTTAAAATTCATCCTAATTTAAAACAATTTTTCTTTATTAATGGAACGATAATCGAAAATCTTCATTCAAATTGTTTATGTCGTACACAAATACGAATAAAAACAACGCAAGAAATCGCCTCATTATTAGATTACCCATATGCAAATCATTTAATAATGTATTATCCAAAAAGCGATATTAACCTCGTAAATGAATTAACGAATGAAAAGATATAATTGTTACATTAACATTCACTTAATTTAATGTTTTTGCATTTATTATAATGTTATGATATATTTTCAAAAGATAAGTTATACTTATCTTAAAGGACAAAAAATATGACAGTTTCTAAGACAACCAAATTTGGATCAATTAAAATTTCACACAAAGTTATTGCGACTGTAGCAGGTAATGCGGCTTTAGAATGCTATGGTGTTGTCGGATTAACTAAGAAAAATTCATTAAGAGAAGCTGTTTACGATATTTTAAAAAAAGATGAAATGGTTGAAGGCATTTTAGTCGTTGAAGAAGAAAATGGTTATCGCGTCGATGTATCAATCATTATTGCCGCTAATTGTAAAATTACAGAAATATTATCAGAAGTCCAAAAAAGAGTTCGATATGTTTTAAAACAAAAATTCAATGTGAATTTTACTTCAGTTAATATATTCTGCCAAGGTATAAAGAAGGTAGACTAATTATGAAATTTATTGATGGTCGTTTATTAAAACAAATGCTTATTAGCTCTGCTAATAATTTATATAACAATTACCCAAGCATTGATGCCTTAAATGTTTTCCCAGTTCCTGATGGTGATACTGGTATGAACATGAATTTAACACTTCAAAGTGGCGTTAAAGAAATCGCTAATAGAAATGAAGAAGATGCTTCTTCAATCGCTTCTGCATTCTCAAAAGGTTTGCTTATGGGAGCGCGTGGTAATAGTGGAGTTATTACAAGTCAAATTTTTCGCGGATTTGCTTCTGCTATTAAAGGCAAGGAAAAATTAACCCCAGTTGATGTTGCCAATGCTTTTTACAATGGTTCTAAAACAGCTTATAAGGCAGTTATGAGACCAGTTGAAGGAACAATTCTTACTGTAATTAGGGAAAGTTCTGATGTTGTTGTTAACACTATTGATGATAATCATTCAATCGAAGATGTCTTTAAATTATTATTAAAAGAAGCTCGCAATTCATTAAAAAGAACACCAGAACTTCTTCCAATTTTAAAAGAAGCAGGTGTTGTTGATTCTGGTGGTGCAGGTTTAATTAAAATTATTGAAGGATTATATTCTCCAATTATTGGAAAATTTATTAATAAAGACGAAGATATATCAAATGAAGTAAATAAAGACAAAGATGTCGACCAAAATAATTTCATTTATAAAGTTAATTTTATTCTTCGTGTCGGTACTTCTGACGCTAAAAAGCCATTCACTGATTCAATTTATGAAAGATCATTAAAGAGATTTGGAAATAATATTCAAATTAATAAAAGAGATAATGCCTTAATTGAAGTAGAAATTGATACATTAAATCCAGGTGCAGTATTGACTTATTCACAAATGTTTGGTGAATTTGCAAATATTCGAATTGTAAACAATAATGAAAAATTCTTATTAGAAAAAGCTGAAGATAATACTCCTTTAGAACAATTTGGAATCGTTTCTGTATGCGCTGGAAACGGAATTGAAGACTTATTCAAATCATTTGGCGTTAATCAAATTGTCTCTGGTGGACAAACAATGAATCCATCTATTGAAGATATTATTAAAGCGATTAAATCTTGCCATGCGAAAAATGTTTTTGTCTTACCAAACAATTCAAATATTATTATGGCCGCTACTCAAGCAGCGGATGTTATCGAAGGAATTAATGTTTTAGTTGTGCCAACCAAAACTATTCCTCAAGGAATGTCTGCTTGCCAAGCATTTAATCCTGATTTAGATAGTTCAAGCAATTATGAAGAAATGAAAAAAGCAATTAAATTAGTTAAAAGTGGCTCGGTTACATACGCTATTAAAGATACAGTTATCGATGGTGTAGAAGTTAAAAAAGATCAATTCATGGGAATTGAAGGAAAAGCAATTAAAGTGTGTGTTGATGATAAATTTGAGGCATTATATTCCCTCATCTCATCAATGGTAAATGATGAATCATATCTTAATACTGTATTAACAGGCGAAGATATTTCTGAAAAACAATGCAGTCAATTAGAAGAAAAATTACAAAATGATTACCCAGAAATCGATATCGCGGTTTCTAGAGGAAATCAACCTGTCTATTCTTTCTTAGTAGGTGTTGAATAAAAAAAGGCTTTATGC
>JAQYER010000051.1 GCA_028723545.1 Caryophanales bacterium | reverse complement strand
TCTTGATGATGCTTTAAAAAAACTGAATATTAGCAAATCAACTTTTTATAGATTGAAAAAGAAGTATCATCAATAGAACAATATTCTAAGAAGAGAACGTGTTTGCATGCTTGCGCGGTGCAAAAACACCAAGAGAAGTCGCTAGAGCAATTAAAAATGCTCGTTTCATGGGATTACTTCCATATATTGCTGACTAATATTACGTTATTGTAATATTACAATAATCAATTAAATAACAAATAAAATTAGAACATTAATTCAAACCTAATGTTCTTTTTTTATACCCAAAACACCTATACCATCTTAAATACCAATAATTCTTTCCCGCCCATATATAGAAAAAATACAATTTCAATATAAAACAATACAATTCTACCTGTCCGCCCGCCATACTAAAAAATGCCAAGCCGACATGTATTTTGCCTTCCACACTAAAATAAAACTATTAATTCATCCTATATCGCACTTTCTAACACAACTAATATAAATGCTTGTTTTACATTTAGAAAGAAAAATTATACGATTACAATCAAACTTATGAATTTTGGAAAAACCGATAAAACGCGTTAAAATAATATTGGAAAAACCGAGTAATTTTACAATTTGTGTAGTTGTCCAAAGCCACTTATTCGAAGTTTGCTAAAAACTTCCATCTGATTTGGACACGCATAAGACATAAAGAGATCTATCGAAAGGTAGATCTTTTTGCTCTTAATTATCCTGCATTAGTATATAGTGCCCGCTTATCAAATATAAAACTTGCCTTATTATTAACTAAGGCAATATAATAAACGACGAAATAGGGGGTTCTACGTTTTATGAAAAAGAAATTAATGTTAATGGTTGCTTGTTCGTTAACTCCTCTTTTAACGTGTTGTATTTCAGCATTTGGATATACTAACAATAATTTTTTAAAATTTGCTAATGCTACAGCGACCGATAAAACGATGACTTTTGATTCTAGCCACACTTCGGTAACAACTAGTGCGGGCAATACATTTTCTTCATATTGGATAAGTAAAGTTAATGCCTCTGGTTTTAATAAATCAGGAGTGCTCGCATATTTAGAAGGAAAAGCGACATGGAATTCTTATACTGAGAGTTACACTCAATCTAATCCTTCTTTTGGCATTAAAGGAGAATACAAAATCTCTAATGTCAGCAAATTAGAAATCTCATATAAAGTTGATACTTCTTGGACTGATTGTAGCCTATATACACTTAATAGCGATGGCTCTTTAGGTGGTTCTTGGTCAATTTGCTCAACTTATACAAGCAGTAACACTGTTGAAACCACAAAAACAATTAATATCTCAAATGTTACATCATATTACGGATTCGCTTTTAAAGTTACCCATCCATCTAATGGTGGAGGAAGTAATGATACGATGCGAGTTTGGATTAAATCGTTTAAAATATATTATTCTTGCTAAGATTTTGAAAAATTATAAATAGATTTGCATTAATTTGCAGATCTTTTTATTTTCTTATTGGAATAAAATGATTGCCAATATGTGTTTTAGAATTTAATTATATCTTTAAGTTATAACTTTTCAAAATAACCACCCTAATGTTATAATATTTGCTGGAGGTATTATTATGATTATAATGTATCAAAGAATTTCAAACCCTCAACAAAGTCTTGCTAGCCAAGAAGAGTTGCAAGAAAAATACAAGGTTGAAAAAGTGTATACTGACAATTGTACTAACAAAGATAATAAAAGGCCTGAGTTAGAGAGAATGCTTGATTTTCTCCGTGAAGGTGATGTTGTTTTAGCTGAATCTATCAGTAGACTTGCTCGCAATGTTAAAGAGCTTCTTTCTATAGTGGATACACTAAAAGAAAAAAGAGTTCAATTTATTAGTGTTAAAGAAAACATAGACACAAATACACCAACAGGAAAGTTTTGTTTATCTTTATTTGAAAGTCTTGCAGAGTTGGAAAAAGAGACAATCAAAGAAAAGCAAGCGGAAGGAATTGCGATAGCCAAAGAAAAAGGAGTCTATAAAGGAAGGGCTCCAATGGAAATTGATGAGAATAAATTCAAAACCATGTGCGAAGAATGGAAAGCAGGTAAAAGAACAGCCACATCAATTCAAAAAGAATTTGATATTACAGGAACTACATTCTATCGATGGATAAAAGAATACGGCTATAGTGTCATTGATGAAGAATTATATGATAAGTGTTTAGATTATGCGATTAAAAACGGAGTAATAACAATTAGTCTCATTCAAAGAGTGTTCTCACTTGGTTTTAATAAAGCAAATGCCATTTACGAGTGTTTAGTGGCAAATAACCCTAAATGGAAATTGACAAAAAAAGGATTAATGGTTGTTAAATAATCACAACATAGTTTTATAAACGTAAATAATTTTAGGCCGCAATTAGCGGTCTTTAATTGTTTTATAATTATTCGTCCTTGTTGTTTTTTCTAATTGTTCTACAATATATCCATGGAAATTAAAACATTACACGACCAACACGTTCACACTTTATATTCAGTAGATTCTGAAGCTTTGATTGAAGATTATCTTGATGTTGCGATTAAAAAAGGATGTTCATATTTTGTAATGACCGATCATCTTGATTATGATTTACCTTCTTATGATTTTGATTGGATTGCCGATTATCAAAAGCAAAAGGAAGAAATTGCATTATTAAATAAAAAATATCAAGGCAAGATTAATATTTTACAAGGAATTGAATTTGGATATAAAAGAAATAGAATAAAAGATATAAAAGAAGTTATTTCTTCCGTGAATTTTGATGTAATAAATATGTCTATTCATGATTACGCTGATATAGATTTTTATTTTAAAGATGCTTTTGAAAGATTAGGTGTTAATTCTGTAATTTCTATGTATTTAGATTTATATTATGAAGCGTTATGTAGTGGCATTGATTTCGATGTTTTATCACATATTGATTATGCATATAAGACCGCTCTTCAAGTTCAACCGGATTTAAAATTTTCTGTTCATGAAGCAAAATTAAAAGTTATTTTTGAAAAATTAATATCAATGAATAAAACATTTGAAATTAACACAAAGGTCCAAGAAACTATTAACAATAAAGAACACGCGAGATATTTATTATCTTTATATTATTCATTAGGTGGAAGAGATATTACAATTAGTAGTGATTCGCACACAATTGATAGATATTTATCTAGTTTTGATGAATATAAATTATTAGCGAAACAAGTTGGATTTGATCATCTTTGTTATTTTATTCAAAGAAAAAAGCATTATTATAAAATATAGGTTTTTTAGAAATAAAACAATTTTTAAATACCATTTTGTTAATAAATGAATAATCATTTATTTATTTTTTCTAATAGATTGGTATAATAACTATTACTATGAAAAGGACATTTAAGAATTTTAGAAACTTCATTGGCATAACATTCTTTGTTGAAATTTTACTTATCGCTACTTTTTGTATTTTTTATTTTGTTCCTTTATTTAATTTCAATGAATATTTCACCTTACCAATGATTGTAAGTGTAATGTCAGTTTTGATTATCTTTAATTTATTAATTATTTGGTTGTTTTACATTAAATTTAACAAAATGAGAACAACATCTGATTTGAAAGCTGCCGATTTAATTGGTGGTGATGTTCAAGAAGCATATAATTTTGGAAAAATTGGCTTAGTAGTAGTGGATGAGAACAACACTATTTTATGGATAAACGAAGTGTTCAAGGATAGAGGGTTTGACATCATTGATCAAAACATTTTTGAATGGCAACCAAAATTAAAAGAATTAGAAACAGCGAGTTTAGATGAAACAATTCAATTAGAAATATCATCAAGAAATTATGATGTTAAATATTTACCTGATGCAGGATTATTTATTTTTAAAGATTCTACCGAATATGAACAAATATATAAACTTTCAAACGATCGAGCGACAGTTGTTGGAATTATTATGATTGATAACTATTCTGATATTTCTGGTATTAATGACGATGCTTCAGATACAGTTTCTAAAGTAAGAAATGCGATATTTGAATACACAAAGAAATTCAAAGTTTTAATTAGAAGATATCGTAATGATGCTTATTTTATGCTTTGTGATCACGCTTCATTAGAAGAAATGGAATCGGATAAATTCTCTTTATTAGAAACTGTTCATGCATTAAAAGAAAAAGATGAAGTTACTCCAACATTATCAATCGGTATTGCTCACAATTTCCCTGATGTAATGAAATTGAATGAAATGGCAAGCAACGCGATTGATATTGCTTTATCTCGTGGTGGAGACCAAGTTGTTGTTTCAAAATATGGAGATGATATCGCTTTTTATGGTGGTAAAAATGAGGCTATTGAAACACGTAACAAAGCTGAAGTTCGAAGTATTGCAAATAGTCTTATTGAAACAATTAATCGTTCATCAAATGTTTTTGTTATGGGCCATAAAGAATCTGATATGGATTCAATTGGGGCGGCTTTAGGAATTAAAGCAATATGTGACCATTTAAATAAAGATTGCCATGTTGTTTATGATCCAAAAAGCATTGAAGCAAAAGCTGCTGATGCGATTAGAGATACATTTAATTCTAGAGAAGAAAAACACAAAATATTTTATGTTCCTTCTGAAGCATTGAATGAAATAGATCCAAAAACATTATTAGTTGTTGTTGATTGTCATAAACCAAGTATGACCAATTGCCAAGAACTACTTGAAAAAGTATCCACTATTGTGGTAATTGACCACCACCGTCGTGGGGAAGAATTTATTGAATCACCAGTTTTATCTGTCATTGATTCAAGTGCTTCTTCAACCGCTGAAATCATTACTGAATTTATTCATTATTGTTCACAAAACCCAAAAATTGATATTCCACCAAAATATGCGACATTAATGCTTTCTGGAATATTCTTAGACACTCAATTTTTCAAATCTAAAACATGTGGTATTAGAACATTTGAAGCTTCAATGATTTTGAAATCATTTGGAGCAGATAATGCGAAAGCGGACCGCTTCTTACAAGCAGATTATAAAGAAAATCAAATTATTTCAGAAATGATTGCTAATTCAACACTTCCAAAAACAGGAGTTGCTTGTTGTGTCTTTGATGAAGACCAACCAATCGCAGTAAGCATTTTAGCCAAGACCGCAAACGCATGTGTTCAAACAAGTGACATTAGAGCGTCATTTGCGATTGGAAAAACAGGTGACGGCGTCACACATATTTCATGTCGTTCAGATGGCACTGTTAATGTATCAATTATTGCTGAAAAACTTGGTGGTGGTGGAAGCTTTGCTTCAGCGGCTGTTAAAATGCCAGAAGTATCAGCCCAAGTTGCTAAAGATCGATTACTTGAAGTGTTAGATCAATATTATGATGACGCTTGTAATACAGAAATTTAAGGAGGATAGTTATGCGTGTAATTATGCTTAGTGATGTTAAAGGCATCGGTAAAAAAGGACAAATTGTCGAAGTTAAAGATGGTTATGCTGCGAATTTTTTAATTCCAAAAGGATTCGCTGTTAAAGAAACTCCAAAATCAAAAGAAATTTTAGCTAATCAAAACGCTGCAAAAGAAGCTGCAAGATTAAGTGCTTTCCAAGAAGCGTCTTTAATTGCTAAAAGATTAGAATCTGTTGTTTGTGAATTTGAAGCCAATACTGGTTCTGACGGGAAAATGTTTGGAACAATTTCTTATAAACAAATCGAACAACACTTAAAAGAAAAATTTGATATTACTATCGATAAAAGAAAAATTATTGACCGTATTCCAGTAGATCGTATTGGATATACAAAATTACAAATCGAATTATTCAAAGGTGTTATTGGAACAATTACTGTTCACGTATCGGAAAAGAAATAATATTATGCCAAAATCAACAAAGACATATAAAACGACTTCAAGAAGAAAATCTCTTCCTCATGACACCAACGCGGAAAAGGCTATTTTAGGTGCTTCTCTTTCAAGTTATGAATTGTGCACTTCAATGTGTGAATCCTTAACTATGGATGATTTTTATGATGAAAATAGAAACCATCAATTAATTTTTAATGCTATATACAAGCTTTATCGAGAAAATAAACCAATTGATATTCAAACAGTTAATGATGAATTGATTAACACTAACAATATTGATATTGCTGGTGGGCCAGAATATTTATTTGAACTCGCTGATAACTTTGTTGGATATGAGAATGCAAGACATTGTATTGGCCTTGTATATGATCAAGCCGTTTTACGTCGTTATTTATTGAAAATAGAAGAAATTAACAATCGATATTACAATACCGAAATTGATTCTATTTCGTCATTTATTTCAACTTCACAAAAAGAATTAGAAGAAATTTCAAGCCGTAGAACTATTGCTGATTTTAAAAATGCTCAAACAGTTACTGATGCATTACAAGCTCGTTTAGCTAAATTAAAAGATTCTCCACAAGCAAATAATATTGGGGTTACTACTGGATATTCATATTTGAATAAATTAATTCATGGATTCCAACCAGGACAATTGATTATTTTGGCAGCTAGACCAGGTGTTGGTAAAACAGCCTTCGGATTAAATGTTTGTTATAACGCAGCAGTAAAAGAATACCCTGTTGCATATTTCTCTTTAGAAATGACTGCAGAAGAATTGATGACTCGTGTTGTCGCTACTGATGCTCAAATAAATCAAGAAAAAATTAAATATGGAACTGGAAACGAAAAAGAAAGATTAGCCATTAAACAAGCTTGTGACCGCATCGCTAGACTCCCTTTATATATTGATGATACGGCTGGTATTCGCATTATTGATTTAGTAGCGAAAACTCGTAAATTAAAAAATGAAGTTCCTAATTTAGGGTTAGTTGTTGTCGATTATATTGGTTTGGTTAGATATGATGGCAAGATGTCAAATAATGATAATCGCCAAATGATTATTCAAGAAACATCACAAGAACTCAAACGTTTAGCGCTTGAGCTTCAAATTGCAATCATATGTGTTGCTCAATTAAATCGTAATGTTGAACAACGCGGTGGCAATCCAATGTTATCTGACTTACGTGAATCTGGTTCGTTAGAACAAGACGCTGACGTTGTATTATTAATGTCAGGTTTAAATCAAAAACGCACTGGAAAAAGTAATTACGGAAGTAAAGATGGAGAATTAACTGAAGAATCAAGATTATCAGTTCTCCAAACCGAATTATCTAAACTTGGCCCAAATATCCAATTAGTCAATATTGATGTTGCTAAAAATAGAGCGGGTCAAATTGGTTCTGTATATTTATTATTTAAAAAAGATTTTGGATCATTTATCGAACCTGACGCGGCATTTATTGAACAGATCAAAAATTATCGTGGTGGGAATAATCAATAATTAACAATGAAATTTTATATTATTCAATCTGGATCGAAAGGGAATGCGACTATTTTAGAACATAATAATCGCCTTCTTTTAATTGATGATGGAATATCTTATATTTCAATAAAAAGTGCTTTAGAATCACTAAATTTCAACATAATGAATGTTGAGGCTTTATTAATAACCCATGAACATAGTGATCACACTAAAGGAATAAAATATTTACCTCCTCTTCCAATATATACAAAAGAGGGGACTTATGATGGGGATAATGTTAATTATATTGATTATTTTAAACCTTTTGAATTAATTGGTTTAAAAATCACTCCTTTATTAACTTCCCATGATGCGATTAATCCATGTGGTTTCTTGTTTGAAAATCAAGATGAGAAATTAGTGTATATGACCGATACTGGATATATTCCTGAATTATCATTAGATTACATGAATAATGCTGACTATTACATTATCGAATCAAATCATGATGTAAATATGCAACTTGATAGCAATCGTCCTGCTCAATTAATTAATCGAATTTTATCTGATGAAGGCCATTTATCAAATGTTGATTCAGCATCATATATGGCTTCTTTGGTTGGACAGAGAACTAAACAAATCTTTTTAGCGCATATTTCTCAAGACGCAAATACGCCTGAAATTGCCTTATCTACTTATAAAAAAATATTTAAAAAGAAACATATTAATTTAGATAATATTGAAATTATATGCACATCTCAAACAAAGATGGTTAAAGGAGGAAAGAAATAATGGAATATAAAGAATGGCAAAATTTAAAAATAATCGAAGATAAAAACAATCCTTTTTCAACTTTATTTGAATTAGACACTAAAGAAAGATTTTATATTGAACCAGCCTTCTACACTCAATTAACTAATTTTGTTAGCATTCTTCCAATGCATCACGACAAAATTATTGAAAAAATGAAACAACTAGTTATTCAAAATAAAAAAGTTGTGTTTACTTTAGATTATGAATCTCCATTAACTCACGCTGATGGATATGTGTATTTAGAAATTACAGATGTTACTGATCCACTAGGAATTTATGTTGAAGATAAATCTAGAGGAAGCGATTATGGAGATTAATTCCTCATATTGAATAAAAATAAGAAAAGTAAGATAATATTTATATGGATATTACAGTTATTGGATTAGGCTATGTTGGTTTGTCTAACGCTGTTGTGGCGGCCTCTTATTTATATAATGTCATCGCTTATGATGTTGATAAAGAAAAAGTCGCATTATTAAAGCAAGGTGTTGCAACAATTGAAGAGCCTAACATACAAGAATTATTAACCGAATCTCGTTCAAGAATTCGTTTTTTATCTAATCCAAAAGATGCGATTAGACCATCAAGAATAATCGTTATCGCAGTTGATACACCGGAAAACAAAGATGGATCTCCTAATTTAAAACACGTATATGAAGTATTAGATAACATTGCTCGTTTTGCTATTCAAGACACATATATTGTTATGATATATACTGTTCAATTTGGAACATGCCGATTAGTTAAAGCATATTTAGAAGAAAGAAACGAACACCATTTCGATGTAATTTCTATGCCAGAATTTTTACGTCAAGGATCCGCTATCCACGATATAATTTCTCCATCTAGATTAATTTTTGGAGCGGACTCAGATGCAGCAAGAATGCTTATCAAAAGTTTTGCTGCTCCATTTGCCCAAAGAAAAATCCCAGTTATGATTACTAGTTTGGAAAATGCTGAGATGATTAAATATGCTTCAAATAATTTCTTAGCAATGAAAATATCATATATTAATAACATTGCTCGTTTATGTGATGTCGTTGGAGCGGATGTTGAAAAAGTTGCTTTAGGAATTTCTTTAGATCCTCGTATCGGTTCATCATGTTTAAAACCTGGAATCGGCTATGGTGGATCTTGTCTTCCAAAAGACACTCAAGGATTATATTGGTTAAGCGGTAACACTAGTGAGCCTCTTGAATTAGTTAAAGCCACAATTAAAGTTAATGAAACGCAAGCTGATTATTTCTTAAACAAAATCTTTAGTCGAGTTAAATCTGTTAATAATATGAACATTGCGGTGTTAGGGGTTGGATTTAAAGGCGGAACTGAAGATGTGAGAAATTCTCCAGCCACTCCAATTATCAAAGCTTTGTTAGAAAAGAACGCGAACATTAAAATATATGATCCTCTTGCAATGGATAATTATCAAAAAGCCATGTCTCGTCATACACATATAACCTATTATTTATATGCGCATGAAGCTTTAAAAGGAGCGAGCATGTGTCTTATATTAAATGATTCTGAAGAATTCAAAAAACTTACTTCTGATGATTTTATTAAAAATATGAAAAGACCATTAGTGTTTGATGGAAGAAATATATTTAAATTAGATGCTCTCCCGGGCGTTGAATATCATTCTGTTGGAAGAAAAACAGTTGGAAAATTAGAAAAATAAAACGGTTCAACTTAGAACCGTTTTAATTTATTTTTTAATCAATTATTTTTCGTTAACAACGCGGTCTTTTTTAACATCTTCCAATAATGCTTCGTTAGCAGTTTCTGGACGGAGGCTCTTCATTGACATCCACATTACTCTAATACCAAGTAACATTGGGAAACTGACTTGAGCAAATGATGACATTAAGAATCCTAACGCAATTGATAATAATCCAGGTGCGATAGTGGCCCAGTAAGCAATTTTTTGTGCTTCCCAGAAAGTATAAATTCTAAATGGATTTTGTTTACCTCTAGTTAATACAAAGACCATTAATCCCATGAACAATGTAATAGCGACATTAATACCAAAAATAATTAATGCGGTTTGCCATGTTGTAGCAAAGACTGTTGTTTTATATGCAGTTGAATAGAATGCTTTAACGTTATTCCATGTCGCGTTTACATAATCGTTATATTGTTCTACATTGTCTTTTTCGAATCCGTTATCAATAATGCTAGTTAATTTATAATCAGATTTAAATGATTGATAATTACCAACAATTGATCCAGATGGAGTTGTTGAACCAGTCATATATAAATATGAAACGACTTGGTATTTGCCAAATATAACCATGCTAGACGCTCTTGAAGTATATGTGGTTGAACCATCGCTAGCGAATACTGGAATATTATTAACACAAGTAGATAATGTTAATTCGTCAATTACATCATTGTGATAATAAGCTTCAAAGTCTAATCTTCTGTCTTTATTATAATGTCTATAAATTGGTTCAAGTCCTTGTGAACTTTCTATTCCGGTTGCTTCTAAATAATTATTTTTCTTATCTTCTGCATCAACGCGAATGGTTAATTCAATTCCTTTTTCTTTGAAGTTTTCAACCATTCTTCTAAATGAAACATCATATCCAGATACATTAGTGACATTTAGGAAATCTGATCCATCACGTGAACCAGAACTAACGGTTGAAGGAATGATTGCAACTGCGGCTGAAAAGAAGAGCATTAATACTGCCCACCACCAACCTTTTTTTCTTGCACCGATAATCGCAGTGTCGTTACTTATTAAACTCTTGAAGAGTAATTTTGCATTTTCTTTTGTTTTTGCGCTAATTTTTGTGTTTTTCTTATTTTTCATAGTGAATAAAGTTTATATTAATTGTTAGTGTTTTTCAAACACTTATATTAATATACTTGAAAATTATAAAAAAATCATCTATATTTAGTTTCACTTCTTTTAAGGAAGAGACAAATGGGGTCGATATAGTTTCGACAGGAATGTTTGCCTGGCATTAGATGCAGTCGAGTGATTACGTAATAATCAAAAAACAATAACTGACAACAGTTATATGAGAAACACAACACGTGTTTCATACGCCGCTGCTTAGTTAGCACCTAATTAAAGGTTCCAATCTACGTTGATTGGGCGACGCGCAACCAAATGTTTAGCCTTTATCATTTTGGATTTGTGTCAAATTAAAAGGATAAGCTATAGGAGCAGACTAATTACTTATAGTCGAAAAAACGATAGTCTCGCATAGTAATATATCGCTAATATTTATACCTATGCTAAATATTAATATTAGATAAACTGTAGAAGCTTTTGTAGGGTCTTTCTTGGACACGGGTGCGATTCCCGCCGACTCCACCAATATGAGATGTACAGAGTGATACCCTAGCGTATCACTTTTTCTTTTTTAATTGGAAAACGCACTATATTGTAAACGTCGTTAATTAACACCCTAATATATAAAATGCCACATTGTTAGGCGGCAGGCTCATTACCCAAGGGCAGTAAAAGACAGCTTTAAATTAATTGTAAACGTCGTTAAATAATACCTAGACATTTAAAAACCGACACATGGGATGGCGTCGGTTAAATTCCGATATGGTGGAAAATAGCGGATAAATACAAAAAAAGAAAGGATTTTATTTGTCTTTTCGTTTATTTTTGGGATGGTGTTATTTTTTGATGTATACACTATATTAGCGAAAATCGTCGAAACTTACGGCACAAATGCCGCAACATTCTAATTAGAGGGTTAAATTGTGATTAAAAGAAATTTTTATTTAAATCAAATAATTGAAAGAATGTGGAATGGGAATATCAAAGTTGTTACCGGAATTAGACGAGGAGAAAAATCAACACTTCTTTTTCATTTATTCAAAGAATATTTACTTTCAACCGGAGTTAGTGAAAAACACATAATAGAAATTAAACTTGATAAGCGAATATATTATAGAATTATATAATATAATTTATATACAAGAGGGTATATATAAATGAAAGAAGAAACAATAAAATATTTATTAAGTGAAGAAGCTCACGCGTTTAAAGGGTGGGATTTTTCATACTTAAAAGGCAGATGGGAAAATGAAAAGTTGCCTTGGAATTATAATGATTTTGTTTGTATGTATCTTAATGATAATGCTAATGTTTTAGACATGGGAACTGGTGGTGGAGAACTATTACTTCGCTTTAATCACCCATATGATAAGACATCAGTTACTGAAGGGTATGAGCCTAATATAAAGCTTTGTCAAAAAGTCTTATCACCACTTGGAATTAAGGTATATCCTGTTAAACAAGATGGTATACTTATAAATGTTCCAACAGAATCATTTGACATAGTTTTAAATCATCACGAATCTTTTTCTGAATCAGAAGTGAAGAGAGTATTAAAGAAAAATGGATTATTTATCACTCAGCAGGTAGGGGCATTTAACAATAATGATTTAGCTTCTTTTTTTGATGAAAACCACAAGGTACAATTCCCTAAAATTACTTTAAATCAAACCGTTAAAAGATTGGAAGAAGAAGGATTTGAAATTTTATATAAAAATGAGTGCTTTCCAAAAATCAAATTTTTTGATTTGGGCGCAATAGCGTTTTTTGCGAAGATAATAGAGTGGGAATTTATAAATTTTTCTGTAAAGGACTCTATAGATAAATTTGAAATTTTAGAGAATAGATTAAAAAAAGATGGATATATTGAATCTACAGAGCACAGATTTATGATCGTTGCTAAAAAGAAGTAATAACACATAATAAAAATACCTTCTTTGCTTATGGATGTTTAGTTCTTAAGAGAACCATAAATATCATGCTTCAAAGGAGGTTTGTTCTAACTAAATGCGACTTTCGATTATAAAGTTGCGTTTAGTTTTACAATTGGGGAATAAGAAATCACCACTAGAAATATATGAAATCCGTCAAAGTGATGAATATATGAAAATAGTTAATGATATATATGACTATTTACACAGCATTAAAACTGAAGAAGAAACCCCGCTTGACGCGGCAGTTAAATATTTCTTAAATATTGAGAAAGAAAGTAAAACCTTCCTTTTAGATGGACATATTCCTATTTCTAATAATATATGTGAAAGAGCAATTAAGCCTTTTGCAATTATGAGAAGAAACGTATTATTCGCTAAAACTGAAAAAGGCGCTTCTATATCCGGAAGAATATTTACTATAGTTCAGACCGCGAAAGCGAACGCGTTAATTGTTACTAAATATTTAGAATACGCACTTGAAAATATAAATAAAATTCCTATTGAAGATCTCTTACCATGGTCAGAGAAACTCCCTAAGGAATTATCTATAAAGCAGTATATAAATTAAGCTGTACAAATTTTTGAACACCTTGTCCAAATATTCGCACATTGTCAAGATGGATATCTTTTAGGCATACCGTTTATTCCCTCATTTTGTATAAATGTGAATATATGTTTTCTGGTTGTTTTCTGGTTGTTTTCTGGTTGTGCTTAAATTGGAGGACGGAAAAATATGTTTATAGATGAAGATAATAAGATTGAATTAAAAGAAATAATTAATAATACATTACCAAAAGAAATCGTTGCTTTCTTGAATACTGATGGAGGAACTATTTACATTGGTATTAATAAAAATAGGACTGTAATTGGTGTTGATAATATGGATGATTCATTAAGAGTAATATCAGACATAATTACTGACCGAATTTCGCCATGATGCGTGCTTTTGTTATGCCTAAAAAAGATGTGATGGAATGAAAAAAGTGAACATTGATAAGAAAAAAGTGGACATTGAAAAGACTAAAATCTCTAAAACAATTAGAAAAACAAATGAAATTGATTTCTACGTTAAAAGAGATAATAGGTTATATTACATTCGGGTTGCAAATAACACAAATGATGCTGAAACAAAAGCAAGAGAATAATGTTATTTAGCACGTTTTTATCAATGTTGTTGTTTATTGTGGTGTGGCTTTTTATCAAAAATTGGTTCAATTTTTATTTTTCAGATTGTTTTTCTTCGATTCTTTTTTCTTCGTGTTTTTTAGCAGTAGCTTCAATAATTGTTTTTTCAGCTTTTTTGGCTTTTACAATAACGATAATTGTAGTAACTATTTCATATATTCCAAATACACATAATGCTGATCCAAGAAGAATTAAAATAAATGTAATTGTGTTTAATCCTGATGTTGATCCGTTAAATGGGAAAAACACTAAAGCGACAACTCCGATTGCAATAGTTAATATTGATACAATATATTGCATAACATTTGATTTAACATCTTTTGTTTTTCTAATTGAATCAATAATGGCTTCAACTAATAAGAATGTTCCAGTTACGAGAATAGTTAAAGAAGAAATCAATGTTAAAGATTCCGCTAATTGGGAAGGGTCAATACATAACCAAATACCAATAGATAATTCACCAATCGATATAGCGTATCTAGTAAAGCTTTTATTTTCTTTGACAATAATATTTATAGATGCTCTTAAAGTTCCATCAACAATTAAAGCAATGCCACTTATTAAGCCAACGAAACTTGTTTCTCCATTGATTGCGCTGACAATTGCAAGAACTCCAATTGTGATAATTATAGCTGCTTCAATAAATTTCCAAACTTTATATTCGGTAATTAATCTTTTCATATTATCCTCCCAGTCAAATTGTTATTAGTTTATAAATAACAAAATAATTATATCACTTATTAATAAAATGACATAATTTATGGTGTAATTTTGCAATATTGTACCGAACCCATTTCTTTGGACCAAAAATAGCCAAAGGAGGGTTTATATGAAGTTCACAAAAGAATTCAGCAGTATTAGTAGATGTTGGTATCAATAGAGTGGATGGTAAATTATATGGTGACATTGAACCTAACTTACCAGTTAGACTTCAAACGCCGGTACCAGGTGGTGTTGGCTTATTAACAAGACTTGCACTTCTTGAAAATTTAATGGAAGTTTATAACAAAAATAATTAATTAACAAAAATTAACAATATTTTTTTCTCCATTTTTGTAAAATATTTATGAAGGTGTGAGAATTGATACACGGTTATATAACACAATTGTTTCTTTTAGATATGCGGAGGAATAATAGAATGAATACTAAATTAATTATAAAAAGAAAGAAACTAGGCTTCACCCAAGAGTCTTTGGCAAATGCAGTAAATGTTAGCCGTTCATTAATTGCTAAGTGGGAATGTGGCGAAACAAAACCATCTGTTGAAGATCTAAAAAAACTATGTGAGGTTTTAGATACAAAACCAAGAAAAATAGGGTACCCAAATAAAAAAATACAAGCCATTATATTAACCAGTGTTTTAACTTCATTAGTTCTTGTTGGTGTATCAACACCAATTGCTATTTTCTTTAGTAATCACAGAATTGTTGATGGTTCAATTGCTCCTAGACTTAATCAATATCATGCGATTTATAAATATTCAAACGAATTAAATGCAAATATATTTGAAATGAATGATGGTGAGATAGCGTATGCTAGTCAATTGGAATCATACAAATTTGTTGATAAAAACAATAATCCAATTTTATTTTCTGATATTGAGTACGGAGATCGTGCTGTTATATTTGCCGAAGGTTTTGGACTAACAGCGCCAATTACTTTTCTTGGAGTAGACCATATTCAAATTTTTAAATAAAAAGCATTGTATTAATAATCGTGCCAATTTGAAAAGATTGTAATTACAAAAACAATCTTTTTAACGAAAAAAGATATTTAAAATGCTGGCAAAATTAGATTGTTAGATTTTACTGTTTTTCATAGGGCTATTTGTAATTTGTAAAGGAGATTGTGATTTTACACAATGCCAATTGTTATTTGCCGCAAATTGCTTTACTATAAACAAAATAGGAGAATCCTTATGAAGAAAAGTGTATTAAAGAAATATGCTCGCCTTATTGCTAAGGTTGGCGGCAATGTCCAAAAAGGACAAGATGTTATTGTAAGAGCGGGACTTGATCAACCTGAACTTGTTACATATATTGTTGAAGAATGTTACAAGTTAGGCGCAAGACATGTTGAAGTAATGTGGGAACATGATCCGGTTGCAAAAGTTCAATACAAAAAAGAGTCTCTTAAGAGTTTATCTAGAGTTAGTGAAGTCGCTATTAAAAGACAAGAGTATTTGACTAAGGAATTACCAGTCATGATTTATCTTGAAAGTAGTGACCCTGATGCGTTCAAAGGTGTAGACCAAGGCAAGATTGCTAAAATAAGACAAAATCAATATCCAATACTTAAACCATATCGCGATCAAAGAGAAAACAAATATCAATGGTGTATCGCAGGCGCACCTTCAGTTGCGTGGGCTAAGAAAGTTTTCCCAGAATTATCTCCAAAGAAGGCTGTTAATGCTTTATGGGATGCTATCTTAAAGACATCAAGATGTGATGAAGATCCGATAAAAGCGTGGGAAAAACATAATGCTAATTTAGCTAAAAGAACTAATTATTTAAATTCATTAAAATTAGATTATCTTCATTACACCAATAAGAAAGGCACTGATTTTAAAGTTTGGCTTCTTCCAAATGTTAAATGGGAAGCTGGAGGAGAAAGAACTTTAGGAAGCAATATT
>JAQYER010000050.1 GCA_028723545.1 Caryophanales bacterium | reverse complement strand
TATAATGATTCTAGCTTTTCATTTCTTTGTTTTGATAACAACAATTCAATTTTTTCTTCGATATTATTATTTTCCATATTTTTAATTATCAGGATATGGTTCGAAGATGTCAATATCCGCTAATTCGCTAGCTGGGAGAGGCTTATATTTTCTTTCTTCAACCTTTAATTCATCATCTGTAAGAAGGTTATCAATTACGACAACATTTGACACTAATTTGCGTAAATATTTTCCCACTTTTCTTTGGATTGGATAGGCGTCTTTTGATAACAAATTAATGGCAACTAAAAAATTATTTTCTCCACCATCACTAAAAATAATTTTAATCTTTGTAGGTTCACCTGCATCATAAGTTTTTGAAGGTTCATTTCCTAAATCTTTAATATGCTTACAAAGCCTTAAAAAATACCAATCATATTCTTTATTTGCAAATCCTAACTGAGAAACATTGTAATCCAAAACAATGTTTTTTGTTTCGCGGGCGATATCGCTGCTCATTGAATCGTAGATGTTTTCTGTTCCTAAAGATAAATGAGAATAATGAATTCCATTTTGATGTATTTTTAGTTGATCTTGATACATCGTGATTTTTGCTTTAGTTAAATGATTTCCAAAGGTGATAATAATTTCTTTAATGTTATTATTCATAATTGTTTTTCTAATAATTTTTTGTAATCAAACGTTATTTTGAGTAAATTATTAGACCTCTCCTTTCTATTTGTGTATTGATTTCTAATTTATTTACCGAATTATTTTTCCATTCAATATTTATATTTTTATGGAAAATCTTTTCTAAATCATCTTTAATTTTTTGCTCATTAATGTAGTTTTTTCCGATGAGAAGAAAATTGATCGGCGAATTAACCTTTGCTATTCCTAATGCGTAATCATCGATTAAAATTACTTGATTTAAATCAAGTTTTGAAAAATATAAATTAGACATATTGTGAATTTCTAAAAGCGAATACACTCCATGAGTTTTATCATAGAATTTATCATTTTTATTTGCCATTTTGTTTATTTGTTCAATTAACAAATCCATAACATAATCTGGTGGCACTCTGACGCCTGATTCATAATTTTCAATTGTTCTTTTCGGAACGCCTAAAAGAAGACTAAGCTCTTTTTGACTTAATCCGCTTCTTTTTCTAGCTAGCTTTAAATTAGATAATCCTTCCACGTTTACATTATCACTCATTGGGTGATATTATACAATTATTTTTTTCATAAAAAAAGCCAATCAATTTGATTGGCTAAGAAATTATTAATGAATATTATATTTTTTGAACAACACCAGAGAACAATATATTTTTATCTTTTGTTAATACAAATCCAAATGAACGATTAACAATAAATGTGTCATTTATTATTTCATATTCAGGTACCGGGGATATAGGGGCAACAGTAACTCCGGAAACACTTGCACCTTCAATTCCAGTTTTATTAACGCTAAATGAGGTTTTTTGATTTATATCAGAAACGAATAATGGGATATTTTCATTAATATTGGAAAAATCAGCAATATTTGGAACGAAAACTTTTCTAATTCCTAAATCGTTATAGAAATTTGTTTTTACTGAAGCATCGAAAGTCGCATTAAATTCTGGAAACAGAACATTAGTCATATAACTCTTCTTTTCTTCAACATTTAATCTTTCATATTCCCTGTTTGCCATTTCTAAAATATTTTGTTCTGTAAATACATCAAAAATAGGAACATCAATATCAGGAACTAAAAATGATAACTGATAATCGGCGCTTGTTTTGGTGTAAAAAGTTTTGAATTTATCGCCAACATAAACTTTTCCAGGATAATAAAGCCCTTCTAATAAATCAACGTATTTAGTTGTTTTATCTTCATTGATGAATAATTGATGATTGTTATTTAAATAACCATTATTTAAATCCCAACAATCTTTGAAATATAAATTATTAATTAATAGCATTAATGAAGTTGGATCAATATCGACTGGATTATCAATGATTCCATTAGTTTGGATTCGAATAAATTCTTGAATAACATTTTGGCTATATTTCTCATTATAGAAATCAGTTTTAAAAAGATATGAATCAAATGAAGAAGATAATGAATTTATTAATTCTTGATTTATATCAATATCTTCTTGGAACCAAACTGAATTAGTTAATTTAATTGATCCATAAGGTTTTTGAGACGAAAGAGTGTCATAATAAAATGTTGTATTTAGTAAATTGCTTAAATATGGAATATTGTCAATTAATTCTTGATGGTTTACATTGATTGATTTTAATAATTCGTCTCTTGTTGATGAAGTCGCACATTCTCCAAGCATAGCGATTGAAAAATATAATGACATAGGAGAAATGGCAACATTATCTTCAAGATGAGAATTTGATAAAATTGAATAAGAAATTTTTGAAGAAAAATTATTCATTCTATTATAAAAATTATCGAATTGTTCTGGTTTTTCATGCTCGATAATCATTGGAGCTTTTATCAAACAAGATTTTAAATCATCACTCATTTCTCCATTAATAAAAGAATTAGATTTACATCCAGCGATACTTAGAAATGGTAATAACAATAAGATTAATCTTTTCTTATTCATTTTATTTATTTAAATAATTAGAATTTTTCTAATCTTTTTTATTTTAATCACCTTTATTAAAAATATCAATACGCTAATTTTAGCCCGAATTAATGATAATAATATATTATCTAATTGAAAATGTACATTATTATGCTATTATAATGTCGGAGTGAAGTTATATGACAAGAATTATCCCAATTACCGAATTAAGAAACACTAATGAAATTTCTAAAGAAGCACATCGAATTAATGAACCAATTTTTGTTACAAAAAATGGATTTGCTGATTTAGCGATTATGTCAATCGATGTCTATAATAGCATGAATAAATTAACAAAACCTACTTTTGTTGAAAAATCAAAATTTAAGATTGATCAACAAGATATAAATTATGGTTTTATTAATGTTGCAACTTGCAATTTTAAAGGCAAAATTTCTGGAGTTAAATCAAACTATGAACAAATGATAAAATTGATTGATGAAGCTAGTAACAATCAAAGCAAAATTATTTTGTTTCCAGAATTATGTTTATGTTCATATACATTGGGAGACATTATTCTTAATGATGATTTATTAGATACTGTCAATGAATATATTATTAAATTGAAAGATTACACAAAAGGGAATGATTCATTAATTATTTTTGGAGCGCCTTTAAAAAACGGAAATAAATTATTTAACTGTGCGGTTGTCATGTGCAATGGTGAAATTTTAGGCGTTGTTCCAAAATCTAATATTCCTGATTACAATGAATTTTATGAAAAAAGATATTTCGAAAAAGCTCCAGTTGAGAATGGAAAAATTCGTATAAATGGTAATTTATATCCATTTGGGATTCATTTGTTATTCCGTAATTCAAGATATATTAACGAAATTGTTGCAATTGAAATATGTGAAGATTTTTGGATGAATATCGCTCCATCAACATATCACTCCGAAGCTGGTGCGAGAATTATTTGTAATCTATCAGCCTCGAATGAAACGTTAAGGAAAGACGAATATCGTCGTTCATTAATTACAACGACCGCAAATAAAGAAAAAGTAGCTTATTTATATTGTTCTTCAAGTGCAAATGAATCGACGGCTGATGTAATAATGTCTGGAAAAATGGCAATTGCTGATCCAAGTGGAATTATTGCTGAAAATGATTTATTTAGCGAAGGTATACTTTATTCAACAATTGATTTGGATTATATTGATTCAGAAAGAATAAGAACAACTTCATCAAATTATGTTTTTGATCATTCAAAATATCAAACAATCTTTTTTGAAAGTAATGTTTCGTTTACAAAAATTAATCGATATTATAATCAATTACCATTTATTGATGAAGATAAAGATAAATCAAAACTTACTTGTTTAAAAGCTAATTATATGCAAGCTAGATCAATTGCTAGACGTTTAGAACATATTGGAATCAAAGATGTTGTAATTGGTATTTCTGGTGGTCTTGATTCCACAATCGCTTTATTAGCGTGTATTAAAGCGATGGATATATTATCTTTAGATTACAAACATATTCATGCAATTACAATGCCTTGTTTTGGAACGACTAATCGCACAAAAAGTAACGCAACTATTTTATGCGAAAGATTAGGAGTTTCGGTTAAAGAAATCGATATTAAACAATCTGTTAGTGTTCATCTTCATGATATTGGTCATGAAATCGCTAATGACCTTACTTTTGAAAATGCTCAAGCTCGTGAAAGAACTCAAATATTAATGGATTATTGTAATTCTGTTAATGGAATTGTTATTGGCACTGGCGATTTATCTGAAATTGCCTTAGGCTGGTCAACATATAATGGCGATCATATGTCAATGTATGCTGTCAATAACACATTACCAAAAACATTTTTAAAAGAAATGGCGTTTTATTTAGCAAACGAAAAATGTTTTGAAAGTGTTAAAGATATTATCTTAGATATTTTAGATACTCCAATATCTCCTGAATTAATCGAAGTCAAAGAAGATGAAATTAGTCAAAAACCGAAGATATCATTGGCCCATACGAATTACACGATTTCTTTTTATTCCATTTCATTCATGAACATTTAAACTTAAAGAAAATATATTTAATCGCTATTAAATCTTTTGAAAATAAATATTCAAAAGAAACAATTAAAAAATGGCTAAAAGTCTTTATTAAAAGATTCTTTAATAGCCAATTTAAAAGAAGTTGCACACCTGATGGAAGTAAAATATCAGAAGTAAGTTTATCTCCTAGAGGCGATTTTAGAATGCCAAGCGATACAAGTTATGAAACATTTATCAATATAATTGATAGTTTAGACTGAAAAACAAGCGTTCACTAATTCATAAATTGTTTTAGCGATTTCTTCAGGAGTATTTTGATAATCTTCTTTCATCCATTTACCAACGACTGCAAATGAGCCAAAAGCAATAAATGTTGCGATGTTATCAAATTGTTCTTTGCTTTTATTTTTGTTTCGATAATATGATTCTTTCGCTAATTCAGAGATTAATTTATTATTAAATATTTTTGAAGGAAAAGAATTATCAACAGAGTTAATTGCAATCACTTTTGCAGCGTTTCCTTCGTCTTTAAGCATTTTTAATATATCTAACAATCCTTGATAAGCATTTTTGTTTTCCAATGCTCTTGTTGTTTTTTCGATAAAGTCTTGTTCAATTTCTTTCAACAATGTATATTCGTTAGAATAATATTTATAAAAAGTCGTACGATTCACATCGGCAGTTTCACAAATTTCTTTAATTGTTACTTTTTGAATAGGCTTAATTAACAATATTTCCACTAAAGCGTTTTTTAATAATTTTTTTGTTAATTTAATTCTTTGATCCATAAATAATTCCTCCTTAAATAATAAACACTGTGTTTATTATATATTTTTATGTTTATAAATCAATAATTTGTTTATTAATTCACAATAATAACTTTAACAAAATTTCGGTATCGTTTTTATTTATGCTTTTCGTAATAAAAAATGCCAGCAAAGCTGGCATATTAATCTAATTTAGAAATAATTATTTATTTACCCAACGACTTAATTTATCATCGCTATTATAAATATCGACACCTCTAATTGCTAAACCAGATTTAATGAACGCTCCTTTTAAAATAGAACGAAGTTCAAGTTCAGCAGTTCCAAATGATCCTTCGTCATTTGTGCAAAATAATTTAACTTTCTTATTAGAGAAATCATATTGTTTTAAAAATTCACCAACAATACGTGGATAGCTTCTAAACCAAATAGGGAATCCAACATAAATAACATCATATTCATCTAATGATGGAACAGGTGTTTTCCATTTTCTATTTGTGCCATGTAAACTTTCTTCTTCAGCAATTTTATTGCATTCATCATATGTTGATGGATATTTTTCTAATGGTTCAATTTTAAAAATGTGGCCATTAGTTAATGAAGCAATCTTTTTGGCAATGACTTCGGTATTACCTACTTCAAGATTGACAATTTTGTAATCGACAATATTTTCGCCTTCGCGAGAAAAATAAATAATTAATGATTTCATAAATTTTCCTTTCTAGTCTATTTGTTCAAATTCAGAAGCTGGACGTCGACAAAGTGGACAAACAAAATCTTCTGGTAAATATTCTCCTTCATATGTATATCCACAAACTGTGCATACATAATGATGGAGTTTAGATTTATCTTCTACTTCACCTGGTTGAAGATCTTTTTTAATTAATTCATTCGCGACGCGATCTAATTGAACAATATTATCTTTATCAATGGATGATAAAATTTTAACAATTGGTTCAATAAATGTTAAATTTTTACATTTTGATAATTTTTCTTTAATTATTTGCGCTGCAACAGGAGACCATGAACCATTTTCAATAATAGCAATTTTCTTATTTTGGAAATTGCGTTCAGTTAAATGATTAATAAATTCATCCATGAATGGGAAAATTCCGGCATTATAAGTTGTTGTAGCTAAAACAATCTTTCCATAAGTAAATGCTAATTCGACATTTTTTGACATATCAGTTCTCGCTAAATCTTTAACGATTACATTGTCATATCCTTTAAGTCTTAACTTCGCAACTAAACCGCGTACCGCTTTAGCGGTATTTCCATAAACTGACGTATAAAATATGGCGATGCCATCTTTTTCTTTTTCATATGATGACCAAATATTATATTTTTCTAATGCGTGTGGAATTAAATCAGTTAATACTGGTCCGTGAAGAGGACAAATAATTTTAATATCTAATGAAGATGCTTTCTTTAAAACATTTTGAACTTGTTGGCCATATTTTCCAACGATGCCAATGTAATATCTTCTTGCTTCATCATCCCAATCATCTTCAACATCTAATGCACCGAATTTACCAAATGCATCCGCAGAAAATAATAATTTTTCTTCAGAATCATATGTAAACATTACTTCTGGCCAGTGAACCATTGGAGCAAAAACAAATGTTAAAGCATGGTGTCCTAAATTAATTGAATCCATGTTTTCAACTTCTAATTTGTTTTTAATTTCAACATGGAAAAATTGTTCCATCATTTTAAAAGCTTTTTTATTAGAAATAATTGTCGCATTTGGATAATGTTTTAAGAAATTAATAATATTTGCTGAATGATCTGGTTCCATGTGTTGAACAATTAAATAATCAACTGGACGATCTTTTAAAATTGATTTGATATTATCAATCCATTCATTTAAAAAGTTTTTATCAACTGTATCCATAACAGCGACTTTATCATCGATAATTAAATATGAGTTATATGACATTCCATTTGGAACTTTATATTGGCCTTCAAATAAATCAACTTTATGGTCATTAACTCCAACATAATGAATGTCTTTGGTTATTGTTTTATTCATTTTCTACTTCACCTCTTTTTAACTAATTATAGAATATAATTTATTTATCGTAAAACTAAATGCTTTAAATAATATCAATATAATATTTCGTTTGAAGTTTTATTTCTTAAAGCATTATATTGTTCGTTATAAGGATTTGTATATTTATAATATTTATATTGTTTTTTAAATTGCTCATTTTCTTCTACTGAAGAAAAGCCCGCTAAAAGGATAACTTGTTCTTTGACTCTTGAACACAAATCTTTTATCGCTTCTTTTTCTTCTAATTTTTCATTTGCATATAATGGTTCACCAATGGAAATATTAATTAATGGATGGTTCTTTTTCCATAATTTAAATATTCCAGTAGCTTTGCGAAAAGAGAAAGCAATTGGGAAAACTGGTATTTTGTTATCAACGGCTATTTTAAATGAACCTTCTTTAAAATCTCTAATTGGACAATAATATTCCCAACACGCTGCTTCAGGATATACATGTAACCAGCCTTTATCTTTAATTACTTCATCCATGGCGTTCATTAAATGATATAATCCGCGCATTGTAAACGGAACTGGTATTCCACCAGCTAATCGATACATTTCTCCTGAAGTTGATTCAGCTCCTTCTTTCCAAATAGGCATTTCCATTCTTTTAAAAGGACGAAGCGTTCTTAAAACAACATTGTCCCAAGGAAAGACATGATTAGAAATTGTCATTAAACCATTTTTAATTTCGTCTTTGTGCTCTTTAAATACTTTTTTATTTTTAATATGTGGATTAAATCTAAAAAACACTAAAATAGGAGCGATAAAATTTAAAATTAATTCGACAAAAAATCTTTTAATTTTTCTTATCTTAGAAGTAACTCGATATTCGAATTTATCATCATAAACAAATTCTTGTTTGATTTTGCTAGGAAACATATGACCATGCTCAAAATCAGGATATTGTTCATGAACGTCAGGCTTATAAATACTCATATCGTTAATTATGTAATATCCATTAAACAATTACAATATAATTTTTTATAAAAAAAGAGGTATAAAATATACCTCTTAATTTGAATTTGCGTGTTAGATTATTTATCTAATCTAGGTCCAGCTTTAACTAAAGCTTTACCAGCATCATTTGTTTCATATTTAACAAAGTTTTTAATGAAACGAGACGCTAAATCTTGAGCTTTGCCTTCCCAAATTGATGGATCAGCATATGTATCTCTTGGATCTAAGATTTTTGGATCAACACCTGGTAATTGAGTTGGTACTTCAAAATCAAAATATGGGATTTTCTTTGTTGGAGCATTGTTAATTGAGCCATCTAAGATTGCATCAATAATTCCACGTGTATCTTTAATAGAAATACGTTTTCCTGTTCCATTCCAACCAGTATTGACTAAATATGCTTTAGCGCCTGATTTTTCCATCTTACGAACTAATTCATAAGCATATTTTGTTGGGTGAAGTTCAAGGAATGCTTGACCAAAACAAGCAGAGAATGTTGGAGTAGGTTCTTTAATTCCGCGTTCTGTACCAGCAAGTTTAGCAGTAAATCCTGAAAGGAAATAATATTGTGTTTGTTCTGGAGTAAGAATTGATACTGGAGGGAGAACACCAAAGGCATCAGCTGAAAGGAAAATAACATTTTTAGCAGCTGGACCATGTGAAATAGGTGCAACACGCTTTTCGATATGATCAATTGGATAAGAAACACGTGTATTTTCAGTAACTGTCTTATCAGCAAAATCAATTTTGCCATCTTTATCTAATGTAACGTTTTCTAATAAAGCATTACGGACAATTGCATTATAAATATCTGGTTCAGATTCTTTATCAAGATTAATGACTTTTGCATAGCAACCACCTTCAAGGTTGAATACACCATTATCATCCCAACCATGTTCATCATCACCAATTAGTAATCTCTTTGGATCAGTTGAAAGAGTTGTTTTTCCTGTTCCTGATAATCCGAAGAAAATAGCAGTATTTTCACCGTTCATATCGGTATTTGCTGAACAGTGCATTGAAGCGATACCTTTAAGTGGGAGGTAATAGTTCATCATTGAGAACATACCTTTTTTCATTTCACCACCATACCATGTATTAATGATGATTTGTTCATGTGAAGTGATGTTAAACATAACAGCAGTTTCACTATTTAATCCTAATTCTTTATAATTTTCGACTTTGGCTTTTGAAGCATTATATACAACAAAATCTGGTTCGAAATTTGCTAATTCTTCATCAGTTGGTTTAATGAACATGTTACGAATAAAGTGAGCTTGCCATGCAACTTCAACAATAAAACGAACAGCCATTCTTGTATCTTTGTTTGCACCACAATAAGCATCAACAACGAATAATCTCTTGTTAGATAATTCTTTGCGAGCAATTTCCATACAAGCATTCCATGCTTCTTTTGTTGCGCGGTGGTTATCGTTTTTGTATTCTTCGCTTGTCCACCAAATTGTGTCGTGTGAATTTTCATCATCAACAATAAATTTGTCTTTTGGAGAACGACCAGTATAAATACCAGTCATAACATTAACAGCGCCTAATTCAGATTCTTTTCCGACTTCATAACCTGTTAAGTCTTTACGAGTTTCTTCTTCGAAGAGAGTTTCGTATGATGGATTGTAAACAATTTCTGTTGTGCCAACAATACCATATTTTGTTAAATCAATAGTTTTCATGTATTACCTCTATTTAATATTGATATTTGTCTATTTTTTATTAATAGACTTGTTGATTTTTGCTACTTAATCAAAAATCGACTACATAATATCACATTTCTATCCGATAATTACATCTTTTTTAATAAAAAAATGTGACTTTTTGAATTTTTACATTCATTCACCACATTTTTATTATTTTTGGAATTGCGATTCGTATAATTTTTTATAAAAACCGCCTTGTTTTAATAATGTTTGATGATTACCGATTTCAATAATGTGTCCGTCTTTTAATACGAGAATGACATCAGCTTTTTGAATAGTTGATAATCGGTGAGCGACAATAAATGTTGTTCTTCCTTCCATTAATTTTAAAAAGGCATCTTGGACTTTAATTTCAGTACGAGTATCAATTGATGATGTCGCCTCATCTAAAATTAATATTGGTGGTTTAGATAGCATTACTCTGGCAATACATAGTAATTGCTTTTGTCCTTGCGATAATGAACCGCCTTCTTCACCAATGATTGTGTCATAACCATTTTCTAATTGCATAATAAATGAATGGCAATGAGATATTTTACAAGCATTAATAATTTCTTCATCGCTTGCATCTTCTTTTCCATATCGGATATTGTCTTTAATTGTTCCAGAAAATAGCCATGTATCTTGTAAAACCATTCCAAATTGTTTTCTTAAATCTTTTCTTGTTGTATTTCTAATATCGATATTATTAATTGAGATTAATCCTTTATTAACAACATAAAATCTCATTAGTAAATTAATGAACGTTGTTTTACCACAGCCAGTTGGTCCGACAATCGCGATTGTTTGACCTTTTTTAACATCCAATGAAAATCCTTCAATTAAATGTTGTTCAGGAACATATGAAAAATAAACATCATCAATTTTAATATTTTCAATTTCATCATCGTTAATTAATGTTGGGTTTAAGCATTCCTCTTCTTGTTCAGCGTCATATATTTCAAATAATCGTTCTAAAGAAGCATTTGCGTTTTGTAATTCAGTAATCGTTATTGATAAATCATTAAATGGTTTTCCAAAACTTGATGCATAAGATAAGAAGGCGCTTATTAAACCAACATCAATAATGGCAATTTGATTCCATTTTGTCGCTAATAAACCACAGAGCACTCCAACAGAAGCATAAATTAGATTGTTAATAAATCTTGTCGATGGATTAACTAAAGAAGAATAAAACAAAGCATTCAATGATATTTTGCGTAATTGTTCATTTTGGATTTTGAAATTATCGATTAATCGCGATTCGTAGTTATATGCTTGAATAACTTTTTGATTAGTAATTGCTTCTTCAATTAAAGAAGTTTGTTCACCTTTTTTATCCGCCTGCTGTTTAAACAATCGATATGTTCTTTTTGAAATAAAATTCGCGATAAATAATGATAATGGAGTCAATATAACGACTAATAATGCGACATAGACATTAAGAATCAACATGATTATTAATGTTCCAATAATTGTCATTAATCCAGTAAATAAATTCGTTAATCCTAATAGCAAACCATCAGATATTGTTTCAACATCTTGAATTAATCGAGATAAAATATCACCACTGGAATGAACATCTAAATATGAAAGAGGAATATTTTGAATATATTTAAATGTCGATTTACGTAAGTCACGAGAAATATTAAAACTAATGCGTGAATTAATAATTCCTAATAACCAAGATGATAACGCGATAACAATATTAATTATTATTATTAATAATAATTTTGGATATATATTGTCCCAAAATACATTATTTTGACCTAAAGCATTATTAATAACATCTTTAATAACGATTGGTAAATAAATCGTTCCAAAAGTAGATAAAATCGCAAAAAAGATTGATAAAATAATTAACCCAATATAAGGCTTAACAAAAGGGAGAAGCTTTTTAAAATTATTCTTCTTTTCCATTTTCATTTACCTCTTTGTTTTGTGATAAAACAATTTCTTGATAAATTGGACAATTTTTCATTAAATTATCGTGATTATCAAATCCCACAATCATTCCATGATCAATAACAATTATTTTATGCGCGTTTCTCACTGTTGAAGAACGTTGGGAAACAATAAATATAGTCTTATCTTTTAAAGAGAATATCTCTTTTCTTAATTTAGCTTCAGTCGCATAATCTAACGCACTTGAAGAATCATCAAATACTAAAATATCTCCATTTGATAATAAACCTCTGGCAATCGATAAACGTTGACGTTGTCCACCAGAAAGATTTCTTGCTCCTTGTTCAATTTGATAATCGAGTTGACCTTTTTTAGTTAATACAAATTCTTCGGATTGAGATTTTCTTAATGCTTCAAAAATTTGTTCATCACTCGCTTGTTCATTACCAACTTTCATATTGTCGCGAATTGTTCCTTTAAACAATTGAGCTTTTTGAAGAATAATTGTTGTTTTATTTCTTATTTCTTTACGGGAATAATTTTCAATATGTTTTCCATCGATAATTAATTCTCCACTTGTTGGAAGATAAAAGCCTGATAATAAATTTACTAAAGTAGATTTACCAGAACCAGTTCCTCCAATAACACCGATAATTTCGCCTTTGTTAATTGCTAAATTGATATCATTTAAGGCATTATCACCATTTTTAAAATATGAAAAATTGACATTTTTATAACAAATATATGGACTATCAATATGCTCATCAACATTATTATTTAATAGCATTGGATCATCTGTTAGATTAATCATTGCTTGGATTCTATCACCACTGGCAATTGCTTTTGTAACTTGAATGATGAAATTCGCTAATTTAATTAATTCAACAACGATTTGGGTCATATAATTGACAATTGAAATAATTACTCCTTGGAGTAATATTCCTTCATCAATGTATTTTGCTCCAAAATATAATAAACCAGCGATTGATAAATTAACGATAACATAAGCGATTGGATTTAAAGCATTCGATATAATAGCGACTTTATTTTGGGTTTTAGCCAAATGATCTGTCTTGAAATCATATTTTCCAATTTCTTTTTGTTCTTTTGAAAACGCTCTTATGACACGAACACCAGTTAAGTTTTCTCTTGTTGACTTCACTACTTCATCAACTTCACTTTGAACTTTTTTATATTTAGGAATTGTCCAAAGCATAATAAAAAACACTAAAGCAAACGCTAAAATAACAACGCCAGCGAATATTAAAGCAATAATATAGCTTTTCGATACGATGCTCGCCATCACGCTTGCGCCTAAAATAATAAAAGGAGAACGAAGAAACAATCTTAAAAAGAGATTGATTCCGTTTTGCATTGTTTGAATGTCACTAGTTAATCTAGTCATTAAAGTTGATTGGCCTAATTTATCAAGACTAGAAAATGATAATTTAGACATTTTTTCATATAATTCTTCACGGACTGAACTAGCAAATCCAGTCGCGGCTTTCGCAGCAAAATATTGAGCAATGACACAGCAAACAAACCCAACAATTGCTAATAAAACTAATATTCCACCTGTTTGGAGGATAATTGTTGGATTATTTTGCTTAATGCCATTATCAATTAAATAAATCATGATAACTGGAACAAGCAAATCAAAACAAGCTTCTAAAAGTTTAAATAATGGCCCGAGAACACATTCTTTTTTATATTTAGATAAATGTTTTAAAAGCTTCTTCATAAACGATTTAATTATATAATTTATATAATAATATTCAACTTTTAATAATAATGAACAATAAAAAACAAAATATTCTGAAATATTTATTTTTTTCTATTTCAAAGATATTTTGTTATTTAAATTAATTATTTGAATTTAGTCTAGACACCTGAATAGCTAGAGAATCCACCATCAATAGGTAAAACAACACCGGTGATAAAACTGGCTGCATTATCAGAAATTAAAAATAATGTTGCTCCAATTAATTCATCAATTTCTCCAAATCTTTCCATTGGGGTAGCGTTAATAATTTTATTTGTTCTAGCCGTTGGAGTGCCATCTTTATTCCATAATAAAGCTTTATTTTGATTGGTTGAAAAAAATCCAGGAGCAATGGCGTTTACTCTAATTCCAACTTTTGAAAAATGAACAGCCAACCATTGAGTTAAATTCGAAACAGCGGCTTTCGCTCCACTATAAGCTGGAATTTTAGTTAATG
>JAQYER010000049.1 GCA_028723545.1 Caryophanales bacterium | reverse complement strand
ATTGCTAAAAAAAGAACATTAACAATTAGAGATTGTTATACTCATACTTTTCGAGACACTCTTATTTGTTTATTAGAAAAAACAATGCAAGTATTGTCTGGAAAAATGACAAGAAATCTTAATTCGATCTTATATGATTGTCTTAATAAAAAAATTGAAATTAATGATGAATTTTTAAAAGAAATTCCTCAATTAAAAGATAAAAACACATATCGAAGATTGCAATATTTAGTATATTTAGAAAATGTTGCGTTCCATGGATATGTCGCAGATACAAAAATGCATAAAAATGAACCAGTCATTGAATCAGAAATAGAAACAGAACAATTTTTAAAATTAAGCAAAAAAGATCAATTAGATACATTCTTTACATTGCTTCAAATTTTATATACTGCCTTTACATCAAATTCATCAGAATATATTCTTACTCAAATTTCAGGTTGTTGGAAATATAAGATTGATTAATTTTTTATAATTTATCTCTAAGAGATATAAAATTTTTATCGTCAAATTATTTTTAAGTGAATAAAACAATTAAAAAAATGTTTGACTTAGATATATATTACATATATAATCTTAAACGGCACAAAAATGAAAGAGATCAATAGTCCCGGTAAGATTATTGCTTAAGTAAGGAGAAAAAATATGCAACGTCAAACAACAATTGCAAAGCCAGCTGAAATTACACGTAAGTGGTATGTCATCGATGCTAAAGATGTACCTCTTGGTCGTTTAGCTTCATTCGTCGCTATTAAGTTAATGGGTAAGGATAAACCTACTTGGACACCTAATGTCGACTGTGGAGATTATGTAATTATCATCAATGCTGAAAAAGTTTCGCTCAGCGGAGCTAACAAGAAAACAAATAAGAAGTATTACAACGTTTCAGGCTATAATGGCGGTCTTCGCACAAGAACAGCCGGAGAAATGGTTGAAAAATTCCCAGAAGAAATGGTTGAAAGATCAGTTTGGGGAATGCTTCCAAAAGGTCCATTAGGACGCAAAATCGCCAAGAAATTATTCGTTTACAAAGGCGAAAATCACAATCACGAAGCTCAAAAACCAGAAGTTCTTGAGTGGAAGAGATAGGAGAATTGAACCATATGGCAAAGAAATTAGAAGTATTCTATGGCACAGGTCGTAGAAAATCATCAATTGCTCGCGTATATGTTAAAGAAGGCACAGGCAAAATCATTGTCAACGGACAAGATGTTAATGCTTATATGCCATACGCAACATTAGTTATGGATTTAACTCAACCATTAACAGTTTCAAATACAGCTGATAAATTCGATGTTGAAGCAACTGTTAAAGGTGGTGGATTCACTGGCCAAGCAGGTGCAATCCGTTTAGGACTTGCAAGAGCATTATTAAATGCTGGTGTAGAACGTAAGACTCTCAAAGTCGCTAGACTTCTCACCCGTGATGCTCGTGCTAAAGAACGTAAGAAATACGGTCTTAAAGCTGCTAGACGCGCTCCACAATTCTCAAAACGTTAATCGTTTGTTTGATTGGAAAATTGGAAAGCCTGGTTTATACTGGGCTTTCCTTAATAAAATCATCTAAAATTTTATTGCAAAAGAATTTGATTAATTGTATATTATTAAAGCACGTTAAAAACTCGTGTAAATGGACCTTTAGCTCAGTTGGTTAGAGCGCGTCCCTGATAAGGACGAGGTCGATAGTTCAAGTCTATTAAGGTCCACCATTTAATTTATTATCCGTAAGGTAATATAGAGTTAACCCCTATGGGAGCTTAGCTCAGTTGGGAGAGCGCTTCCTTCACACGGAAGAGGTCGCAGGTTCAATCCCTGTAGCGCCCACCAATCATGCCGACTTAGCTCAACTGGCAGAGCAACTGATTTGTAATCAGTAGGTTGTTGGTTCGATTCCGATAGTCGGCACCACTTTAGAACATAAACGCGATATTGATTGTCGCGTTTTTTCTTTCAAAAAATTGTATTTCCATAAAAGTTCGAACTAGCGAACTGTAAATAGTAAACGTCGTTAAATAACACCTAGACATTTAAAAACCGACACATGGGATGGCGTCGGTTAAATTCCGATATGGTGGAAAATAGCGGATAAATAAAAAATGAAGGGATTTTATGTATCTCTTCATTTATTTTTGGGATGGTGTTATTTTTTGACGTATACTATTATTAAGATTGTTATATTTATTTTTAATCAAAAAGAAACATTAACTATTTATTATTTATATTTAGG
>JAQYER010000048.1 GCA_028723545.1 Caryophanales bacterium | reverse complement strand
ATTTATCTACTTCATATTTATAACGCTCCGCACAAGAGCAAAGTAGTAAAGAGATAGACAAAATAGAATTTAATTTAACAAAAACCTTGTTCATAATTTTCATCCTTAGTATTTAAAATTTTATCATAAATAAAATTGATTTGGTAAAAGGAAATTTTTATATACCAATTGCGTTTTTTACATCTCTTCATTTGAATATTCAAATTCTTGCAATGATTTATAACTTCTTGAATGCAATATCTAATATTAATTCTTTTCTTAACTTTAATATTTTTTTGAGAAAATCCTTTTGATAGTCACTCATTTCTTCAACACTATCAATTAATTTATTAATATCATCTAATTGTATTTTTGGCACTATTCTTTTAATTGCTTCATTACAATCTTCATATTTTAAAGAAGTAATCACCTTATGATAATTAGCTCGTTTACCATCAATCAATATTGCAGAAGTTGGAACATCATAAACTCGAGCATTCATTTCTGCTTTAGAAGAAACTATTTTTTTAATAAATGCATCGTCTATTTGTGGAAAAAGAGCCGATCCACAATCATATATAGGAGCGATTTCTAGCATATCTGTTTCTTGGTTATACAAAAACCCCCAGTTGCCATTATGTCGATCCCAGTTTCCAATAAAAGCATCAACCACAAACATATTCCAAAAATGTTCTTTTAATACTTTGCTATCAATTACTGTCTGTTTCTCAATTGTATCTAAAATATCCGATAGTTCAGTGCCATAGCCATTGGATGCAGAATCTATGATTTGGTTTTTTATTGAAGCAAAATCTAAAATGACAATTCCTGGAGATGTAAAATCTTTGCAAGCCACAACTGTTTTCACATTATCGTGATACTTATATGTTCCTAATAACGTTTCTTGTGCTTTTATTCCGAGCATATTAAAAATATGACACCCAAGGTACTCTGATGTGCAACTATTTGTATAAGAAAGATTAGGATTTTTTAAAGCGCGCACAGGAAGCTTTAACATATATAATTCATCATTATAAATAACAGAAAGTTTGTTCCCGTTAGCGCCTCCATAGGCTTTTTTCTTAGTTTGTAAATTTGTAAAATCTAACATCAATCTTACCTCCCAAAATATCTTAAACGCAACCTATTAGCTTGTTCCTTTGAAATAAGGTTCTCTACTTCCGCAACATTAATAGAGCTATTTAATTGATCGCTATAACAATCAATAAGGGTGCTATCTTTTCTAATTGCTTTACGATAATCATTAATTGAATCAAGAAGGAAACCAGGTAACAATGATTTTGCTTCTTCTCTTTCTAATGAAAGTAAATCTTCTATAGAAACATTTAAGCTTTTAGAAATGGCTAATAATGTTTTTCCAGAACATTCTAAAATATCAGCTTTACCAGAAGCAATATCTGTTAATGTTGATCGAGGAATCCCACTCTTAATTGATAATGAATAAACTGTAGTTTTCTTTTCTGCAAGTAAATCTAAGAATGTCATGTTTAAATTATATCGGTTAACCGACACTTTTGCAATATTATATTTTTTAAAATAGAGATAATATGTTCTCTATGTCATTTAATAGAATGATTTCAACAAAAAAGTACCTCTTTTTCAACTGGAACTGGGAGGTACTTTCATTAAATAAGTTAATTATTTATCGCTAAATTTATTAAATCTCGTGTGGTCCGTCTGGATTAACATTTATTTCATGAACATTTAATGTTCCATATCTCGCGATCATCTTTTTCATAAAGAATTCATAATCTTCATCCATAACATAACAAATAATTGTTCCAGCAAATCCTCCACCATTGATCTTTGCTGCTCCATTAACCATTAATGAATTCGCGTAATCAATAGCTTCTTGTGGGGAATTTCGATATTGATCTTCTACTTGGGTATTGCACAAATTATTTTGTGATGATTTTTGAGATCCATTAACCGCATCAAAAAATCCTTGTAAATCATTTTTAAGTAAAGCTTCCGCTCCATCTAAAACGCGTTGATTTTCTGAATAAAAATGTTTAGCTCTTTTAGTAGTGAGTGGAGCAAAATGATCTTTATTTTCTGCAATAAATTTCTCAAATTCATCTTCATCAACATCTCTTAATACTTTTTTACCAAAATGGTATGCAACTTCTTTCATATCAGAAGGAATTGAACTATATAAATCGCTTAATTCCGCATGACTTCCACCAGTGTTAATAATAACTAAATGAAGATTATTAAAACTAAAAGGAATATTTTTAACTACTGGGTTATTGATATCACCAAAATCAAGGTAATTGAAGCCTCCGAAAACAACACCGATTTGGTCTAATAAACCAGATGCTTTTCCGCAATATTTGTTTTCAGCATATTGTCCAGCTTTAGCTAAAAAGATTTTATCGATTTTGTTTTTGTTATATAAAAAATTCAAAATATGACAAATCATCATTTCAAAAGCCGCTGAAGAAGAGACACCTGCTCCTGGAGCGATATCACTAACGATATATGCATTAAATCCGCCTATTTTATATTTGTTTTGTTTAAAATATGAACATATTCCTTGAACCATTGCCTTACTAGAACCTTCATCTTTTTTATCTAATTCAAGGTTATTAATATCGACTTCAAATAATCCATATCCTTTTGAATAAATCGCGATTGTTTTATCTTTTCTAGCTTTAATTGCCGCTCCTAAAGTTAAATCGCAAGCAGCAACAAGACATAATCCATGGTTATGGTCAGTATGATTTCCTAATACTTCAAAACGTCCTCCACATTCAAAGACATTGGAACTATCTTCATTGAATGTTTCTTTAAATGATTGTTGTAATGATTGTTTTGTGTAGCTTTTCATCTTTTTTTCCTCTTCAATTACTTATCATAATAATCTTATATATTATTAATCTTTGAAATAATAAATTCACAATATTTTTTAGCAACATTCACTTTAGTGGCTTTTTCAATTCCTTCAAAGAAGGCGTTGGAATTCACTTCACACACTAAAGGATTATTGGATTCATCTTTTAATAAATCAATTCCGCAATAATCAAGATCAAGAATGTATGATACTTGAATTGCTAAATCGGTAAAGGATTTAGGTAAATCAACAATTATTCCTTCCCCTCCAAGAGCGATATTACTGCGGAAATCATTATCGTTTTTTCTTTTCATCATCGCCACTACTTGATGGTTAATTAATATTAATCGATAATCTTCTCCACCTGGAGAGATGAATTGTTGATATAAATGAGGTTTATATCTTAATTTATTTTCAATATTGATTAATTGTTCTTTATTTTTAGCTAAATATATTTGTTCACCTTTTGATCCATAACATTCTTTAACAACAATTGGGAAATTAATTTGTTCAATGACTTTATCTAAAAAAGAATAATCATTGGATTCACAGTAGCATAAAGGCGCTCCAATGGTGTTAGGCATTGGAATATGATGTTTTGATAATTTAATATGAGTAATCATTTTATCGTCGCAATCTTCGATTGATTGAGGGGAATTAAATAATCTATACCCATTATCAAATAAAATCCTACTTAAATATTTATCCTTATCTAAATAAATAACAAAATCATATTTAGGTAAATCAACAATATATTCATTATTTGAATAATAATAAATAATGTCGGTTGATTTTTTAATTTCAACATCGACATTTAATAACTTAAATTCTTCAACTAATCGATTTGCTTGATTGATTGAAGAAAGATATTTGGTATATCCATTAATAATAATTAAACCGTTCATTTAGTTAATACCACATATTGATCTTGTTGATTCGTTTGTGTTACCCCATATTTTACAAGCATATGATGGATGGTCAATAAATGGGTTGCGATTATTTTGAGGAGTTTCTAAAAATATCCCATCATTTCGATTCATTTCGCTTTGACTAACTGGATATTCTAAATTCCATTTTAATAAATCAGATAGTTTTCCCATCATATGATTCGCACTAGAAGTTACAGCGACATCTAATAAACCATATTGTTCATTAGTGATTACACAATAAAAGACAATTCTTGCTACATCACCACGATATTGCTTTTGACCAAGTGAACCTGGATCCCAAGCGCCTTGTTCAGCAAAAAGTGCGTTACCTCTTGATGAATTATCACTTGATAATGTCGGTCTAACCATGTGAATATCATCTTCTAATGGATCTTCTCCTCTTCCTAATACGGTTCTAGAAGCAGGCCAAACATGTTCTCTATTCATGCCAGTTTTTGAAGATGCTCCACCATTATAATACGCAATAAATTTACCAGAAGTTCCACTAAAAGGGGTCGAATAATAATCGGTTTTTCCATAATATGACCACATAGAATTATAACCGACACGATTTTTTAATTTATTTTCATTTAACATTCTTAATTGAGTTAGAAAATCATTGCCATCAAAATATTCATCAACATCATGATAATAATTTTCAACTTCTTTGATAGAAATAGACGATGTCGCATCACCTATTTGATATTTTTGAGTTTTATCAATTTCTATAGTTGAAGATGAAGATATTCCACTATTATTTGAATTTGAAGACGATGAAATAACACTAGATGAAGATAATTGGCATCCAGTTAAGAGCATTGAAGCAATTATTGATAATAAAAAAGCGTGGTTTTTCATAGCAAAATTATTTTAATGAAATTAATTAAATAAGACAATAATGAAACAAATATTTTTATTAATGATAATTAAATAAATTTTATGTCAAATAATTTTTAATTTAGCAACACAATTGATGTTGTTTGTTGTTGACAAGTTCGCATGCGAACCTATAATTATATCTTTAGATAAGGGGGCAATAAAATGAATTGTAATAACTACACGACACACAAAATAAAAACTCTTAATCAAAACATTAGAAAAGAATTTGATAAGCAATTCGAACATTTAGGAATTACTGGTCAACAAGGAATATTTTTAATTTATGTTTCCCATAATGAAAAAGTTCATCAAAACGATATTGAACAAACGTTCGGTTTATCAAAATCTACTGTCTCTGGAATAATCAAAAGAATGGTTAAAAAAGAAATTATTTCCAAACAATCAGATTACCCATATGTCAGTATATGTGCGACTGAAAAAGGAAAGAAATTAGTCGAAAAGATGGATGAAGTTAGAAATAAAATTAATGAGAAATTGTTAACCGGGTTCTCAAATGAAGAGAAGAGCTTAATTAATAACTTCATTAGTAGAATGATTGAAAATATGAAGGAGGAAGAATAAATGGACGCAACTATAAAGCAAGAAAAAAAGTCTAATGATAAATTAATGCCAAAAATTAAATTAATTTTGAAAAGCGTTCGCGAATATAAATGGTATGCGGTTGCTTCTCCTTTTGCAATGATTCTTGAAGCGTTGATGGAATGCGTTATTCCATTCCATATGTCAATGTTTATTAATCGTCTCCAAGATATGCAAAATAGCGTAGAAGGATTTTCAATGACACCACTATGGCCACTTATTATTTCATTAATTGTCATGGCGTGTTTATCTCTTACTGGAGGTATTTTAGGTGGCGTTTTAGCGTGCACTGCCTCAGCTGGTTTAGCTAAAAATTTAAGAAGTGATTTATACAAAAAAATTCAAAGTTTTTCATTTGGAAATATTGATAAATTCCATGCATCTAGTTTAATTACTAGATTAACAACTGATATTCAAAATGTTCAACAATCATTCCAAATGTCAATTCGAATTGTCTTTAGAGCACCGATGGTATTAATATTTGCCGCGGTTATGGCGTTTATCACCGGTGGTAATGTCGCTTGGATTTTCGTTGTTCTTTTACCAATCGTTGCTCTTGGTTTCTTAATCATTGTTAAAGTTGGATTAAAGACATTTAAATTAATTTTCAAACGTTATGATGCTTTAAACGAATCTGTTCAAGAAAATATTAATGGAATTCGTGTTGTTAAATCATTTGTTAGAGAAGATTATGAAAGAGAAAAATTCAATACTGCTTCAAATAATTTGGCGAAAGACTTCATTAGAGTTGAAAAGATTACTGCTTTAAGTAACCCAATTATGAACACATCTATTCATTTATCAAATTTAGTTGTTGTTGGATTATGTTCATATTTAATATTCAAAAATATTCCAGTTTCAATAAGTGGCAAAACTCTTGGAGTTGGAGATATGTCTGCTTTATTAACATATGGAATTCAAATCTTATCTTCATTAATGATGGTAGCGATGATTTTAGTTATGTTCTCAATGTCTCTTGAAGGTATTCGCCGTGTCGGAGAAGTATTGCAAGAAGAAACATTAATTAAAAATCCAGATAACCCAATCATGGAATTAGAAGATGGATCAATCAAATTTAATAATGTTAATTTCAAATATAAAGAAAGCGCTAAAAAGAATACATTAAGCGATATTAATATCGATATTAAATCAGGCCAATTTGTTGGAATTATTGGTTCAACAGGTTCAGGAAAAACAACAATTGCTAACCTTATTTCTCGCTTATATGACGTTAGTTCAGGTGAAGTTATTGTTGGTGGTCACAATGTCAAAGAATATGACTTAGTTACATTAAGAGATAACGTTGCTGTTGTTTTGCAAAAGAATGTTTTATTCAGCGGAACAATCGCTACCAATTTACGTTGGGGTGATATCAATGCTAGCGACGAAGAATTAGTTCGTGCATGCCAAATTGCGCAAGCAGATGAATTTATTCAATCATTCAAAGATAAATATGACACTCGTATTGAACAAGGTGG
>JAQYER010000047.1 GCA_028723545.1 Caryophanales bacterium | reverse complement strand
TGGTGGACCTGACCGGGATCGAACCGGCTACCTCTTCCATGCCATGGAAGCGCTCTCCCAAGTGAGCTACAGGCCCATCAAGCGAATATAATTATATATAAATTATCTAATAAATCAAAATGTTTTAAGAAAAATTATAATAAATCTAATCCGCTTGAATAATATAGTAGTTTTCTTTTCTTGGAATGCTAATTTGAATTAATTTATTTTTAGAAAAATCAATAGAATCTAAACTAAATTTTGAAATTTGATTATTTTCATATGTTCTAATAAATAATTGTTTTTGATCTAAATTATACATTGATGAATAAATCGTAACTTCTTCACTATTATCGCTTAATAAAGTCTCTCCTTTTAAAGTTGATACATTATTTAATATATGAAGCATTTGATTAACGTTGAAGTCATCGTCATTATTGAATCGAATATTATTTAATAAAAAGGTTGCTTTTACAAAACGAGAAGTTGGAGATGAATCACCAGGTAATCCAATCGCACCTAATGCTTTTCCGTAGATATCTAATTCTAGATTAGGAGCGAATCGATTAATAACTTCCTTGTTTGTGATGTTCATATAATTTGATAAATTTGCAATATGGTATGTAAAAGGTGGGTTATTGGTTAACACTCCATAAGGATTATCATAAACAAATAATCCATCTTTAGTTTGTTCAATAACAATGCATTCATTTTTATCAGCAATAATATAATGAAGAGTTGCTAAAGGGAGTTTATTAGAAAATGGAGTGTTTGCGATATTGATCTTTTTTAATTGTTCTTTAACTTGTTTAACATTTTTAAATTGAGATAAAAAATATAACGGAAGCTCATAAGGAGCGACATTAATTTTTGATTCATCAACATCAAAAAATTTCGCGTTATTAGGAAAATTTAATCCCGCAAAAGCTAAACCTTGATCATTGATGCAATCAAAAAAGAATGGGTAATCATCTTGAATAATACCAATACCCATGATTGGATAATGATAATTCATTGTAGGTAGGTGTTTAAATTTAATTGGATAATTATTTGGAACGATAACAATTGATTCATCATAATTGAAATTAAAATCCAAATTTCTTCCAAAGAAATGTGAAGAAGATGTGTTTTTGTTAATTGCGGTGCACATTTTTCTTACCTCCTTAATGTATATAAATATTATATATCGTATTTCTTTTTATAAAAAGAAAATGGTGCATTCGCACCATTATTCTTTATCACTTGAATCGATTGTAATAACTACTTTATCTTTCTTTGAATCATCATCCTCATCATCTTCATCTTCGTCTTTATCATGATTTCCGTGTATGACAAATTTTTTCTCATCATCGAATATTGCTCCTTCAATTGAACTAATGACAATATGAATGACAATAGAGGCAACGATTAAGCACCACCATGGATGCCATAATCCATACATCATACCAAGATAAAGGAAAGCGCTTAAACCCATAAAGAAGAAATTTACTTTGCTAAGTCTTCTTTTCCAAATAGCATCAACAATACTTGGAATAATTGGAGCAAGTAAGAAAACAATCCAACCTACTGCCCATCCATTATTAGTGCTTCCACTAGCAAATGATGGACCTTTACAAAATACACCGATAAGAATGTAGGCTAAGCATGCGAGAGCGAAGAATATACCGTTTAATAAACCGACAACTTTGTGTCTTTTTTCTGATGAATCATCGAATTTATATTTATAATTACTATCATTAATATGGATACCATGTGTTCCAATATGAACTGAGTCTCCATCTTCGCTTTCAACATGAATTCCATCACTTGAAATAGAAACGCGATCTTTTCTTTTTTGTTGTTCGTCTTTTGGTTGGTCTTCTTTTGATTGTTCTTCTTTGCTTGTATTTTCTTCTTTTGTTCTATCTTGATTATCTTTAATAATTTCATCAACTGGTTTATCAGTTTTTAATAATTCATCTAAAGACACTCCATAGATTTTAGCTAATAATATAAGGTTATCAGTATCTGGTGAAGATTCTGCTCTTTCCCATTTACTCACTGCTTGTCTTGATAATCCTAATTTATCAGCGAGTTCTTCTTGCGATAATCCACTTTTCTTTCTTAATTCCGCTAAACGGTTGGCTGTTTCGATATTCATTTGCCTGTCCTCCTTATTGACGAGTAAATTGTAGAAAATTCATGTCGGTTGCATCTACCAATTCTAGTTTGAAATTTGTCAACTTTCGGTTGCTTTTTTATATTTTACCTATATTTTCTAACTTTTTTTACATATTTTTGATTAAGACGCTAGAATAATTACAATATGGAAAAAACAAATGTTTCAAGACTATTAGATGTCGAAAATATTAATTACGAAATGAAAGAATACGATAAAAATATCGTTGATGGTTTAAGCGTCGCTAAAACATTAAATGAAAATGCTGAACAAGTATTTAAAACACTAGTGACTATTTCCAATAATAAAGAATATTTTGTTTTTGTTGTGCCAGTTAACAAAACACTAGATTTAAAGAAAGCTTCAAAAGCAACTAATTCAAAATCAATTGAAATGATCCCTCAAAAACAATTATTACCATTAACTGGTTATATTCATGGAGGATGTTCTCCGATCGGAATGAAAAAGAAATTTGAGACAATTATTGATGAAACTGCTCAAATATTTGATTACATTTATGTCTCGGCTGGAAAAATCGGATACCAAATTAAAATTAATCCAGATGATTTAATTAGATTTATTAATGGTAAATATTTTGATATTTGTAAATAAAAATTAATTTTAAAGAATCCTTTTTTATATTTTTTAAAACAAATCTTGTTCTGGAATACAAAACATGAAAATTGCAGTGAGTAAAGAAATAGGAATATTGAAAATACCACACACTACACAAACAGATTTTGAATCTCCATTAACCGTAAATAACGATGCGATGCTTACAATAAAAGAATATATTCCATAGCAAATATACAATATATTTATGTTTTTAAAACTAGGAAAGCCAATTTCCCCTAATATATCAGGACAACAAATTGCTAGAAAAAAGAGAACAATAGAACAAACTAAATCTATAATAATAAACACCTTTGAGGCTGTTTTCATAATGAGCTAATCTCCTTTTATTATTGCTTGTTTATCACCCCCCCCCCACCAAACTTCATGATTCTATTCGTTCTGATTTAGGCCTATATCACGAAACGAAAAACAAGTTATATTTCATAAGGTTG
>JAQYER010000046.1 GCA_028723545.1 Caryophanales bacterium | reverse complement strand
TAATTTGCTTTGGAAATAATTGCATAATTCATAAAATTCTTTAATTATTGTGGCGGAATATGATGATACTTGTTGATAATATTCATCGATTTTATCTTGAACATCATCAAATGATTCTTCATCATTAATTTCAATATAATCAGAATCATCAAGTTCAGAATAATTACTAGAATCATTACTTGTAACATCTTCATCATTAACATTAACATCATTTGACGATAAATATTCAATTACTTGTTGTTTAATATTTTCACCATAATCACCATTATCTGAATAAATATTGAGATTAATTTTGTTATATGGAAGCTTAACATCTCCTTTTAACAAGAATCCAGTATTGATTTCAGTTGTGTAAATTTTCTTCATGACGTCCCAATAATTTTCACCAATGAATGATTCATTATTTGTAATTAATTTTCCATCATCGTTTGTTCCATAATATGAACATACTTGGCCATTTTCATCGACTGAAATGACTACTTCAGGGTTAATGCCAGGTCGATCGTTTGGATTAACATCCATTTTAATAATTGCGTTTTTCACATTCGCGATATCTTTGATATCGTTTGGTTGATTATTGTTAGATACAACAATACCAAGAACCACTAAAAGTGAAGACGCTCCACATAAAGAAATAGAAGCTGGTATAACAAATAATTTTTTCTTATACCAAGGGGTACTTACTGGTTTATTAAAAGATATTTTTTCTTTAATCGAAAGCAATCTTGATTCGTGTTGAAGATTATTTTGATAATGCTTTTTTAATTTCTTTTCGATATCTTTCATAAACTGATTCCTCCTTTCTTATAATTTTCTTTAACTTTATTAATGGCTTTATAGTATTTAGCTTGGATTTCACCAATTGTTTGATTTTTGTAATCCGCTATTTCTTTGAATTTATAGTCATATACTATTTTTAAGATAACAATATCGCTTTCTTCGGCACTTAAAATACCCTGTAGTTCAAGGATCATTTTTGATGAATCCGAATCGTTTGAACTAACTATATCTTCTAATGGCAATTCTTCTTTTGAAGATATTTCTTTATTCATCACTCTTGTGACATAATTTTTCGATAAATTGCGGGCAATTTCGGTAATAAACTGTTTGAATTTCCCATTTTCTTTGTAATTATCTAATGACGATAACATTTTTATAAATGTTTCTTGCATTAAATCTTCACTAACTGATTTATCATGAGTGAACGAATAGCAGATATAATAAATTAAATCGTTATATTCGAAATAAATTTGATCAAATGTTTGTTCATCTTTGTTTTTTAATTTCTCAATTACTCTAGCTGTGACTACCATTTTCTTTACCTATAGCATTAACTATAGATTATTTTTTTGATTTTGGAAGTGTATTTTTGATTACCAATTATGTTCTTTACCTGGATTGTCTTCAGGTTGTCCTGGATAATCTCCCCAATCATCGTGGTCGTGATTACCATTACGTTTGTCATCTCCGTAGTAGCTATGATCATTTTTATGTCCATAGTCATCGTATCCATGACGATTTGTGTAAGTTTCAATTTCTTCATCAGTTAAGCGATTAGAAACTTGATCATTATATGAATAATTCGCTGTGACTTTTAAAATCGCTTCATCAATTTGTAATTCACCATGATTTTTATTATTTAATGATTCTAACAAAATCGCAGATTCATCAAATGTCGCGGACACTACTGTGCTTAATTCGGTATTGAATTTAATTGAGGCATCAATTCCTTCATAATCGAAATTCATTGTTACTGTTGTTTCGTCAACATCGACAATTTCAACATTTTCTGCTTCTAATAATGTATCTAATAATGAATAACTATCTTGTTTTGAACCACTAACAAATAATAAATCAAGATATGTGTATCTAAAGAAATCACCGAATTCTTTGTACACTCTTCCTCTACGAATCTCAAATGATTCTTTGTATTCTGATTTGTAATATCCACCATTATCAATTGATGCAGTAACATACAAGACATCATCTTGGTATATTGCGTGAACTGTTTGAGTTCCAAAATAATAATCATTTTCTTTGTAAGAGTGGGTCATAGACATATCTAAGAACACTCCATTTTCTTCTTGAACATATGTAAGACTATATGTTTCAATTTCACTTTGATTGATTACTTGATAATCGTGAACTGAAGCTTTAAGTCCATATTCATATGTATAATCAACGTGATATGAAGTAATAACATCGGTAATTGGTTGTTCTTCT
>JAQYER010000045.1 GCA_028723545.1 Caryophanales bacterium | reverse complement strand
AGATAATATATATGGAAGAATCGGTGTAATAAATGAAGTGATAAATAAGGCAATAACTGCACTTATTAATTCCGCAGCAGCAGAAACCATTCCATATAAAAATGATTTGAATTTAGAATTACCTTCAGCTTTTAAAGGAAGGGAAATAATTGCTCCTTCAGGGAAGTTTTGAATAGCAATACCAATTGCTAAAACTAAAGCTGACATAATTGATATTTGAGCGTTATTTGCCATTGCGCCAGCAATCATAACCCCAACAGTTAATCCTTCTGGAATATTATGAATTGTTACTGCTAATACTAAAGTAGTTGATTTAGATAATTTTGATTTAATTCCTTCTGGCTTATTTGATCTCGCGTGTAAATGAGGAACAATAGAGTCAATTATTAATAAAAAGATAATTCCAATCGCAAAACCGATTAATGCTGGTAACCAACTTAATTTACCATATTGTTCTTTTGAAGTTTCAATTGATGGAATAATTAAAGACCAAATTGAAGCCGCCATCATAACTCCACCAGCAAAACCTAATAAAGTTTTTTCTAATTTTGGATTAATTTTATCTTTTAAAAAGAAAACACATGCTGCACCTAATGTTGTGCCGATAAATGGAATGATTAAGCATAATAATATTTGTGGCATATCTTTTCTCCTTTTATATATAACGTTTAACATTATATATACATCATATATATTTACAAGAAAAACGATAAAAAAGTCCATCAATATATGATGGACCAATCCAAGTTATTGTTATTTAAGCTTTTTTAAGCTTTTTCATGATGATTGGATACAAAAATAAGAAGCCCACATATAAACAAGTAAGCATAAATCCAACCATATACCAAGAAGTAAAAATTGGTAAAGATGAGATTAATGGTTTTCCAATTTGCATCGCTGAAGAAAATCCTAATGCATCCATTAAAAAGACACCGAAAGTCATCGTTGAAGTAATATATAAGAAGAAATAAGGTAATTTCTTAAATGATGGATTTATATATTTAATTGCTAATGCATATATAACAATCCAAATATCAATCGCATGATGAATTAATCCAGTAATTGTGCGAGGATCAAAAAACATTTGATGATCTAAATAATCTGGATAAATAGTTGATAATAATCCTCCAATAAAGGCAACTGGATAACATGCATTTAAAAATGGATTATCTTTTTTACCAATAACAATAGTTAATCCTAAGAAAAGTGAAGTAAATCCACAAAAAGTATTAGGAATTAAATTTATCCATGAATAAGATTTGTTTTCGAAAACAATTCGATTAACTAATACGATGCTAAATCGATTAGCGATAATCATAATTAATAAAACAATACCTGATATTTTTAATATTAATTCACGGGTTTTATCTTGTTTAACAACTTTAAAGTTCAAAATTAATCCTAAAGCAATTAATAAAATAACAATCGCTAAAAAAATAAAATGTTCTAAATGGAACACTCCAGGATAATTTGTTTGGGTAATATAACTCATAATTTTGCCTCCGACTTTATTATTAACAAACAACTATTGAAATTTCGTGGTAAAATTATAATAATTTTAAAAAGGAAGGAATTGGATTATGAATTTCTTAATTGGAAGCGATTTACACGGTAGTTACAAATATGGAAAAATGTTCATTGATAAAATGAATAAATATCAAATTGATAAAATTATCTTATTAGGTGATTTATTTTATAATGGAGCGAGAAATAATCCCCCATTAGAATATTCACCAAAAGACTTAGTAGAATTATTAAATAAATACGCTGATAAAATAATATGTGTTCAAGGTAATTGTGATTCAGAAGTAGATCAAATGGTGTGCCACTTCAATTTATCACCACTAGTCACTATTTTTGCATTTAATAAAGAAATTGTCTTAAGCCATGGACATAAATATAGTTTTGATAATTTACCTGTTCATCCAGGGGATATTTTTATTCAAGGTCACACTCATAAATCAGTCTTAGAAAAGAAAGATAATTTAATATTAGTAAATCCAGGTTCAGTTTCACTTCCTAAAGATGAACATCATTCATACATCATATTAAATGATGAAGGAATTAAATTATTTGATTTATTAAATGATCAATTATTAAAAGAAATTAAATTCTAACATTCAATATAAAAAGCATATCTTCGTCGGATATGCTTTTCATTTGTCATTAGATTTTTAAGTCGCCTTCTTTAATCCAGCCTAATTTTCTAAACAATAAATCGATAAGGAACACTAGTACAATTGGTCCAATAATTTCAAGCAAAGCAATTCCTAACCAACAAGTCCAAGAATTAACTCCCATTGATGAAATTGTTCCAATAACACCAACTAATCCCGCTGTTCCCATACCGGCACTAGAACCCATACAAACAAGTTTTAAAACACATGTTGATATTGGCCCTAATATCGCACTTGCGATAATTGTTGGTAGCCAAATAATTGGTTTCTTTAAAATATTTTTAAATTGGAGCATTGATGTTCCAATACCAATTGAGATAATCATTCCAATTGGATTGTCTTTTCTTGATTGAACAGCGAATCCAACCATTTGAGTGCAGCATCCGACAATGGCCGCTCCAGAAGCGATACATAATCCCATATATTGAGGATCAGCAAGAGCTTGAGTAATGCTAATATCGCCAGGAATAACAAAGATCATCGCCCCGATTGCCGCACTTGAAATAGGAGCAGTTAACGCCATACCCATTAATACAGAAACAATTATTCCCATAAAGAATGGAGTGACATTCGTGCCTT
>JAQYER010000044.1 GCA_028723545.1 Caryophanales bacterium | reverse complement strand
GACTCAATTCAAATTCATTATCACCGTAATGATAATAAATATAAAGATTGGGGACTATGGCTTTGGGATCCTGATGGAGCGGATGATAGTGAAGTCGACGTATTTAATTACATGGATGATTTTGGTGTTACTGCTAGTTATCCATTATCTAAATTCGGAGATTGCTCTGGAAAAAGATTAGGATTTATTATTCGTAAAATCGCTGATTGGACTAAAGATACAGGTTCAGATCGTTTTATTGATTTTAATTCAGTTATCAAGGATAAAAACGGTGTTTATCATGTTTATATTTATTCAAATGATTCAAATATTTATGCATCTCCAAATAAAACATTTGCTGATCAAATTTTATCTGCATCATTTACATCTGATAACAAGATTTCAGTAAAATGTTCCAATTCTGCGTATGAATATTATTTATATGAAGACGGAAAGATTATTGCTTCAGGAACAGGACTTAAATATAAACAATTTAGCATTGATATGCCAAGCGATCACCCAACTGCTGATATTACAAAAACATATCGCATTGATGTTGTTTTCTATGCTTCAGGTGCGCGTTTAGGAGGTATTGTTTCTGTTTCAAATTTATTTAAATCCGATAATTTTAACAAAGGATTTACATATGATGGTGAATTAGGTGCGATATATTCAAAAACAAGTACAGAATTCAAAGTTTGGTCACCAGTATCAAAATCAATTAAAGTTCGTATTTATGATAATGGCACTCCAACAGAAGTAGATTCAACAATTGGAAGTAATCAATATCAAGAATACACAATGACCAAAGGTGAAAAAGGTGTGTTCTCATATACTGCCTCTGGTGATTTAGAAGGAAAATATTATACATATGTTGTTACTAATTCTTCATTTATTGATAAAGAAATAGTGGACCCATATGCTAAAAGCGCTGGTGTAAACGGTTTAAGAGGAATGATTGTTGATTTCGAAAAAACTAACCCAACTGGTTGGGATGAAATTGTTCCTCATCCATATAGTCGTAATGAATTAACTGTTTGGGAAACCCATGTTTCAGATGTAACTTCTCATGATAGCTGGGGTGGAACAGAAGCTAATAAACGTAAATATTTAGGAATGTGTGAAGAAGGAACTACATATACTAAAAACGATGTTACTGTTAAAACTGGATTCGACCACATTGTTGAATTAGGTGTTAACGCTGTTCAAATCCTTCCAATTTTCGACCAAGCTAACGATGAATTAAATTATGCATTTAACTGGGGATACAATCCATTAAATTATAACGTTTTAGAAGGACTTTATTCTTCAAACCCACACGACGGATATGCACGAATTAAAGAATTTAAAACTTTAGTTCAAAAATATAACGAAAAAGGAATTAATATTATCATGGACGTTGTATATAACCACGTTAATGGAGCGGTTAATTCTAATTTCGATGTATTAATGCCAGGATATTATTATCGTTATAATCAAGATGGATCATTATCAAATGGTTCAGGATGCGGAAATGAAACAGCGTCAGAAATGCCAATGATGAGAAAATTCATTGTTGATTCCACTTCATTCTTGGCTAGTGAATATAAATTAGGCGGATTTAGATTCGACCTCATGGGATTACATGATTTAACAACAATGAACAAATTAACTGCAGAATGCAAAAAGGTTAATGAAAATATTGTTATTTATGGTGAACCATGGACTGGTGGAACAAGCGCAATGGAAAGCTTTGATTTACAATCCGCTAAACAAAGCAACGCTAATTATTATAAAGGATATGGTCAATTTAATGATCAAATGAGAGATGCTTTAATTAAGGGTGGATTAAATTCTGATACATCGCTTGGATGGATTACTAATCGTGATACTGTTGATCAAAACGATGTTAACTTAATTAAAAAAGGCATTGCTGGTATTACATATAATTCTAATGGCGATATTAACGATCCTAATAAGACTGTAAATTATGTTACTTGCCACGACAATTACACTTTATATGATCGATGCTATGTAACATTACAATTTGCAAAATCAGAACTTAAAAGAGCTGCTACTTTAGCGAACGCAGTTGTATTCACTTCTCAAGGAACATCATTTATGCTTGGTGGTGAAGAAATGCTTCGCACTAAAAATAGAAACTCAAATTCATATAATGCTCCTGATTCAGTCAACCAATATAATTACAACAACAAAATTACATATTTAGATGTGTTTAAAAATTATCAAGCTTTAATTGAATTTAAACAAACTGTTACTGATTTACATTCTTCGACAAGTATTGTAAATGTTGAAGAATTAGATGGTGGTAGTGTCCTTAAATATTCATTAAATAGTGATGATAAACAATATATTGTCATCCATTCAAATGATGTTGGAACAAAATCGTCAATTGATTTATCAGGTTATAAACTATATTTAGATACATTAGGCACAATTGAAAAAGATACAGAATTAGAAAATGTTACTCCTAATAAATACCAAACAATAATTGCTTATAAAGCAAAGGCATAATTCGTGAAAAATGATTTTATTGTAAACATTATTCATCGTCCTGAATTATCTCCTGAATATGCTGAAAAAGCAGGTGAAAAAAATTCAGTTCAAGATGAATCATTAGCAATATTTAAATTTCAACAAGAAGCCCCTCATAAAAATGGCAAAATCTTTCTTTTGAACAAATTAATGATTTAGTGTATGAATACACAAAAGAAACATTAATCAAAAACAAAGAAGAAGGAATTGAAGGAATATATTATTGGGAACCTTTATGGATTCCTGGAAAAAATATTTGTTGGACATCAAAAGCTGCTCAAAAATATATCCACGAAGAAGGAAAATCAACTCATAATGAATGGGCAAATGCTTATTTGATTATGAAAGACAAGCCTTACCATCTTTTGATAAGTTTAATAAACAAACATATTCGGAGGATAAATAAAATATGAAATTAATTAAAAAAATCATCCCATTTCTCTTTTTAGCATCGCTTCTAGCTGGATGTAATAATTCAAACAGTTCTTCCAGCGATGTAAATACGGATTCTTCACCAACTACTTCAGTAGATGATTATGTTCCACTTCCTGCAAAAGATGTTGACTCTTTTGATCGAACATATGTCAAAATGGACTCCAATTCTTTATATGTTAATAAAGTCGAAAATCTTTCTGATCAAAACTTTATTATGGGCATGGATGCATCTAGTGTTATTGCTGAAGAAAATAGTGGAGTCAAATATTATGACTATGAAGGCAACGAAACAGATGTCTTTAAAGTATTAAGCGATTCAGGAATTAATTATATCCGTGTTCGTATATGGAATGACCCTTATGATAAAGATGGAAAAGGATATGGTGGCGGAAATAACGATTTAGAAACCGCGATTAAAATTGGTAAAAGAGCCACTCAATATAATATGTCATTATTAGTTGATTTCCATTATAGTGATTTCTGGGCTGACCCATCAAAACAAATGTGTCCAAAAGCTTGGGAAGATATGGATATTACAACAAAAAGTGAAGCATTATATGAATACACTAAACAATCTTTAACTTCATTAATTGATGAAGGTGTTAAAGTTGGTATGGTTCAATTAGGAAATGAAACCAATGGTGGATTAATGGCGGGCGAATATGTTTGGAATTCAACTTTAAAATTAATGAAAGCTGGCTCTAAAGCGGTTCGTGAAGTATGCCCTAATGCCCTAGTTGCCGTTCACTTTACTAATCCAGAAAAAAATGAAAACATGCTTAATTATGCTTCAAGAATTTCAACATTAGATTATGATGTTTTTGGTACATCTTATTATCCTTGGTGGCACGGAACTTTAGATAATTTAAGCGAAATATTATCCACAATTGCGAAAAAATATAATAAATACACAATGGTAATGGAAACTTCGTATGCTTTCACAACCGAAGATAGCGATGGATGGAGCAACACAATTGGCGATAACAGTGGTTATGATATCAAATCATATCCAATGACATTACATGGACAAACTAACTGTATTGTTGATATTGTTGACACAATTGTAAATCACACTACAAATGGTATTGGAGTGTGTTATTGGGAAGGAACTTGGATTAGTGTTGGTAGCAACAATAAAGACGCCAACTTACCAATATGGGAACAATATGGATCAGGTTGGGCAACAAGTTATTCAGTTGAATATGACCCAAATGATGCTGGCTTATGGTATGGAGGATGTGCGGTTGACAACCAAGCATTATTCGATAGCACTGGCCATCCATTAGAATCATTAAAAATGTTTAATTTAATGAGATTTGGAAATGAAACAGAAGTTTTTGTTGATGGTGTAGAAGATATTGAAATTACTCATTACAACACTGATGATTTCACTTTACCAAAAACAGTAAATGCGGTTTACAATAACAACGCAAAAGCTGAAATTAGTGTTAAATGGGATAACTTCGATATCGAAGCAGCGAAAAAGAACGGTAATGCCAGATATAAAATCCATGGTGTAGCTGATGGATATGATGTTTATTGTACATTAATCATTATGGAATTTAACTTCGTAGAAAATTATTCATTTGAAACTGGTGATTCTACTTCATGGAATGTCAATGTTAATTCAGGAACTCTTTCTGACACACATAAAGTAAAAGTTACAAATGAAAACCCTCAATCCGGAAAATACGCTTTCCATTTCTGGACTTCTAATGCTGGCGGAGTAAATTTTGATTTATCACAAGACTTTACTAATTTAAATTCCGGAACTTATAAACTCCAATTAGCGGTTTTAGGTGGAGGAAGTGGTTCTGATGCAATTACAGCAAGCTTAGAAAATGTTTATATATATGCGAAAATTGATGACGTTATTGTTTCTCAAACTAAACACACGATTACAAAATACGCTGACGGATATAAAACAGTGTTATTAGGAGAAAATATTAATTACACCAAAGGTAAGAAATTAACAATTGGTATTCATGTTGAAATCAAAGAAGCCAATTGTTGGGGCGACATCGATGATGTAATGCTCAACTTAGCGTAATTATCATTTATATTAAGCAACTTAAAACAACTAAAATCTCTAAATTATGCCTCAATAAAACGAGGCATTTTTTAGTCGCAATTATCTATATAATATAAAGCTAAGTTTTTATAAAACTTTCATTGTGGACTTTAATAATAAAATGAATGATAATTGTAGTTATGAAAAAGAATAATAAAATTAAAATTGCTTTCTTCGATATCGATTGGACTTTATATGATCATGGTAAAAACCCAAAAGCATTTACTAAATCATCAATTAAAGCCATTGAAAAATTAAGAAAAAATGGAATTAAGGTAGTTTTATGCACTGCAAGAGCGTTCGCGTCAATGCTTGATATCCACACTCTTGAGCATTTATCAGTCGATGGAATTATTTCTCATAACGGTGGTTTTATTTATATTGATAATAAAAAAATTAGATCAAGTTCTTTAGATGGTGATTTTTTAGAAAAATTCATTAAGAAAACCGATTCATTAGGTATATCAGTTGAAATATTTACTGATTTTGGAGCGTTTTCTACTCTTGAACCAAATGAATATGTTGACCGCTATCATAAATTTTGGGATGAAAAATATTCGATTGTTAAAAAATTTGATAAAAATGTTGATCAATGTTTTTCCGCTTTAGTGTACGCACCTGAACAATATGATGGAATATTATTTGATAAAGATTTTCCATATGCACATGTAAGATTTTTTGAAACCGCAGTCGATGTGACATATGAGCCTTTTTATAAAGGAGATGGAATTAAAATTGTTTTAGATTATTTTGGATTTAAAAAAGAAGATGCAATCGCGTTTGGCGATTCAAAAGATGATGTTTCAATGTTTAAAGAAGTTGGAACTTCTGTCGCGATGGGAAATGCTGAACAATGTGCGAAAGACGCGGCAACATATATAACTTATAAAATCCATCATCATGGAGTGAAACATGCGTTAAAGCATTTCAAATTAATATAATGAGGTTAATATTATGTACCCGTTAATATTTGGAATATTAGATTCATATTCAGTAATGTTAGTTGTCGGTTTTATTTTAGCGTTAACTGTTTTATTTATTTATTTAAGAAAACAAAAATTATCGAGAAATGAAATTATTGATATTTTAATATGCGGTATTGTTGCAATTGCTTTTGGAATAATATTCGCAATCTTGTTCCAAAATGCCTATGATTTAATTTATTATGGCGAAAACTATAAATGGACATGGGGAATGACTTTCTATGGTGGTGTTTTCGGTGGAATTGCAGGATTTGTTTTAATGTATAATTTGTATTATTTAAGATTCCATAATTCAGCAATTAAACATTTATTGATAGTCGCTCCTGGATGTATTACTTTAGCCCACAGTGTTGGAAGAATTGGATGTTTCTTAGATGGATGTTGTTATGGAAAAGAAACTAATTCTTGGATAGGAATTGTTTTTCCAGTTTTAAATGATGGAATTAAAAGGATACCTACTCAATTAATTGAATCAATTTTCTTATTAATTTTAAGCATTGTTTTATTGATATTAATTTTCAAAAATGTAACTTATCAAACATTTCCGATTTATATGATTAGTTACTCAACATTTAGGTTTATTATTGAATATTTTAGAGGAGATTATCGTGGTAAAATTATATTAGGGATGTCTCCATCTCAAATCTGGTGCGTTATATTATTTTTACTCGCTCCAGCAGTGTTTATTTTATTGAAGAAAGTCATATTTAAGGAAACAAATAAAAATGAAAAAACAAATTCTTGATTCATTCTTATTATCTTTATTGTTAATATTTATTATTTCTTTTCCACTTGAATTATTAATAACTGATGTCCTTTCATATTATTTAATAACAATTGGTTTAAGATTAATATTGCTTTTATATTATTATTTTGCGATTAGAAGAACGAATAGAAAAATAATTGGTGTGGGAATTAAAAAAGAGATGTTATTTATGATCCCTTGCTTTTTAATTACTTTTTCTAATTTTAGTTTATTTTTAATATATCCAAACAATATTTCTTTTACTTCTTTTGAAATGAATAAATATATTTATTTTGAATTTATCATTGATTTATTAACGGCTATTTTAGAAGAAATTGTTTTTAGATTTTATTTCCATAACATGCTTCGCATTTCTAATCGATTAGTTAGAATTATTGCTTCAGCGGGAATATTCGCAGCATTCCATTTATTAAATTTTGTTTCAACATTTGATCCAACAACATTAATAACAGTTATTTATACATTTGGATTAGGAATTATATTAGGGTTTATATATGAATTTTCTAATTCATTGCCTCTTTCGATATTATTTCACTTCTTATTTAACAGTGTGAATGGCACATTATTTGATTCAATCGCCTTGTTTAATTCCGAAATGTTAATCGCTTATTATGTTTGTAATATCGTTGTAGCGATGATTGTTGGATTATATTTATTGTTCTTATTTTTATTTCGATATAAAAAAGTTAATCACTTATATTTTTATTAAATAATTCGTCGTGACGATCATTAATATAATTATAAGTTTTTATATAGCATTTGAAAAATCCTTCAGTGTCTTTTGTAATGATTTTATGGTCTACATCCATTGATTTTATTTTTTCTAAATCATATCTTCCATTAACTTTCCAAGAAGCAAATAAACCGAATATAACCGCGTCTTTTGGGCAAAATAAAGTACATCTCATGCACATGACACAGTGGTGATGGAATTTGATTTTACCTTTTTTATCAACATATATATTGTGGACTGGACAATCTAAAATGCATTTTTTACATCCAACACATTTTTTATTATCTACTTTCATAAATAATGAATTAACTGGCCCTCCAAGATATTGAAGGCGAACCGTAATAGCGATCAAATCATTAATTAATTTATATTTTTTATTATGATTGATTTTATTAATAATTTCGTACACTAAAATGTCTGCGAGTAAATCATCCATTTTTAATATTTCATGAACTAATTCATCTTCATAACGGAAATGAATATTATATGGCATCATAAAATGATATTCGTTATCGATATGACATTTATATTTTTTTAATACATTATCTAATTGATGAGAACTTGAATCATTTGCGGAATATGTTTCCCCAGAATTTTTAAAAACAAAATAACGAGCTTGTGATGGATATTTTTGCTTCTTTAAAAATTTAATAAACATTGATGGAATATTAAATCCGTAAATAGGGTAACCAAATCCAATAATATCATATCCTTCCATCGATATTGTTTGTGGTCCATCATAACTCCATTCAAAAACATCAACTTGATGGCTTTGTTCAAGAAATTTATTTTTGACCATATTGCAAATATATCTAGTATTAAATGTTCCAGTATAATATATTAATAAAATTTTCATGGATGAATTATAACATCTAATTAAATAAACGTGTAAAATATATTTGTATGCAAATCACATTAGTCACTGTTGGAAAAATCAAAGAACAATATCTAAAAGAAGCAATTAATGAATATATTAAAAGGCTATCTCCTTATTCCAAAATTAATATTATTGAAGTCATGGATGAACCTATTGTTGATAATCCAAGCAAGAAAGAAATTGAAAAAGCTATTGATAAAGAAGGAGAGAAAATATTATCTCATCTTCCAAGCAATAGTTATGTCATTAATCTTGATTTAAATAAAAAAGAATATGATTCAATTGAATTCGCTTCATTTCTTCAAAAAAGAATTGATACTTATTCGAACCATTTAGTGTTTGTTATCGGTGGCTCTTATGGTTTGTCTATGAAAGTTAAAAATAACGCGAAAGAATCAATTTCTATTAGCAAAATGACTTTTACTCACCAAATGACTAGATTATTGTTATTAGAACAAATATATCGAGCATTTAAAATAAATAATAATGAAACATATCATAAATAGAGGAAACGCATATGAAAGAAAAGACCAAACAAAGAATTAAACAATTTTCAATTGATCGCGATTGGGATAAATATCATAATCCCGCTAATCTTGCAAAAACAATTGCGGTTGAAGCTTGTGAATTAGTAGAGTGTTTCCAATGGGACGATGATAATTATAAAATTGATAAAGTCAAAGCCGAATTAGCGGATGTCTTAATCAATTGTCAAAATCTTTTAGATAAATTAAATTTGGATGAAGACGAAATTGTTAATCAAAAGATGGATGAAAATGAAAATAAATATCCAGTTGAAAAAATTAAAGGCTTAAATAAAAAATATGATGAAATTTAATTTTGTTTCATCATTTTTCTTTTTTGAATAATATCAATCACGATAATACCCACGATAGCGGACACGATCGAGATACTATCATTTAATAATCCAGCAATATTTTGGAAAATAATATCGTAGGCAATCCAAAATGGAGTGCTTAATAACACAAATAATCGAATTTTAAATGTCGAAGTTAAAGATAATTGAATAGTGGTTAATATAAAAGCACATATTGGTAGAATTGCCGTCCATTTTAGTGTTGGATCTTCAGTGAGGAACATTGATAATATTCCTCCTAAAACGAATAAAGTAATAAAGACGATATACCAAACATAATGTCTCGCCCAGGCATATTTTTTTCTAAATAAATAAACAATAACTCTCAATGTTCCAATAATGTTTAATACAAGTCCCGCAACCGCGCCTAAAAATAAGAAATTTAAGCACCAAAAAATCGAACCAGACAATTGGAAATATAATGTTTTTTGCGAATCTTTTTGTAGATATGAAATAACATATGAAATAACCGCTAATAAGCCAAAGGCTTGAGCGATCCAATCTAATGTTTCCCATGAAGAGAAGCTAGTCCATGTAAATATTAAATTATCCATAGTTTATTCCAAACGGGATTAGTATCTTATATTTTGAATTCTTTTGCAACAAAAATAAAAAACCTTATGCTGAGCATAAGGCCTTTATGAATTATTCTAATTCGAACGCTCCAGTGTAAAGTTGATAATATACACCATGGAGTTTAATTAAATCATCATGATTACCTCTTTCAATAATTCTTCCGTGATCTAATACCATAATAGCGTCGGAATTATGAATGGTAGATAAACGGTGAGCGATAACAAAGACTGTTCTTCCTTCCATTAATCGATCTGTACCAGCTTGAACTAATTTTTCAGTTCTAGTATCGATTGATGAAGTAGCTTCATCTAAAATCATTACTGGTGCATCGGCGACAGCGGCTCTTGCAATTGATAATAATTGTCTTTGACCTTGAGATAAATTAGAGCCATCTCCACTTAACATCGTATTAAATCCTTCAGGTAAACGCATAATGAAGTCATATGCGTTAGCGATTTTAGCGGCTTCATAAACTTCTTCATCGCTCGCATCTAATCTTCCATATCGGATATTATCCATAACTGTGCCAGTGAAGAGATTTGTATCTTGTAATACGATTCCAAGAGATCTTCTCAAATCCGCTTTTTTAATTTTGTTAATATTAATTCCATCATAACGGATTTTACCATCAGCAATGTCATAGAAACGATTAATTAAATTAGTAATTGTTGTTTTACCAGCCCCAGTTGCTCCAACAAAAGCAATCTTTTGTCCTGGGTGAGCGTAAATATTAATATCGTGGAGAACAATTTTGTCACTAACATAACCAAAGTCAACATCTTGTAATAAAATATCTCCTTCGTGTTTAGTGTATGTAATCGTGCCATCTTCTTGATGAGGATGTTTCCATGCATAGAAATATTGTTTTTTATTTAATCCATGGCTTTCTTTTACGAGCGGATCATCATTATTTAATTCAACAATATTTCCATTTTCATCATAATGGGCTTTCACTAATGTAACATAACCATTATCAGTTTCACTTTCTTCATCGATTAAATCAAAGATACGAGAAGCACCCGCCATACCCATAATAATGAATGTAATATTTTGAGCAAGTTGGTTGACGTTATTGGTGAACATACGGCACATCATTAAGAATGATACGATAGTGGCAATGAAAGTTACATCAACAACTGATACACCGGTTAATGAAACATTTGTGCCTCCAGCAACAATTAAGATACATCCTAATGTTGCGCTTAATACATAGATGAAGTTTCCAATATTCATCATAATTGGACCCATAATATTTCCTTGAACATTGGCGATTGTCATATTTTTGCAAAGTTCATTATTTAGAGCATCAAATTCTTCTTGAGATTTATCTTCATGAGAGAATACTTTGATTACTTTTAATCCGTGCATTGATTCTTCGATATTTCCTTCAACTTTTCCTAAAGATTTTTGTTGTTTAACGAAATATCTAGAAGATTTTCCTCCAATAACTTTTGTAACCATTATCATTCCGATTGCGCCTAACACAACGACAAGGGTTAACCAAAGGCTTTGGAGAAGCATATAAACTAAACAACCTAAAATAGCTGCGACAGAAGAAATAGTTTGTGGTATAGCTTGGCTAACAAATTGACGAATCGTATCAGTGTCATTAGTGTAAATTGACATAATATCCCCGTGAGGATGCGTATCAAAATATTTAATTGGCAAGCTTTCCATATGATCAAATATCATCTTTCTTAATTCGTTCATATATTTTTGGGTAACGACCGCCATAGTGCGGGTCCATAAATATGAACAAACCATACCGATAAGATAAATACCGCCCATCATTAATAAATATTTAGTAATTTCTTTGCTAAATGCTTCGAAATCCCAACCTAGAGTTGTTCCATTTAAAATAGTTAAACTAATTTGTTTAGCAAAAATAGATGAACATAAATTAGAGAAAACGTTTATGACAATACAGAAGAAAACTAAAACTAATTGTCCAGGATATCTAGTGACGAATTCTTTAATAAGACGTTTTAAAGTGCCTTTTTTCGCACGAGCGTGCTCTTTCATTCTCATTGGTGGCATTATTCGTTACCTCCTTTTCTATTTTGAGTGTAATAAACTTCTTGATAGATTTTATTTCTCTTTAATAATTGTTCATGATTTCCGATATCGTTAATCTTTCCATCATCAAGAACGATAATTTGATCAGCATCTTCGATTGATGAAATACGTTGAGCAATTACAATTTTTGTTGTTTCAGGAATATCTTCTTTTAATCCTTTTCTAATTAATAAATCAGTTTTTGTATCTACTGCTGAAGTAGAGTCATCAAGGATTAAGATTTTTGGTTTTTTAAGAATCGCTCTTGCGATACATAATCTTTGTTTTTGTCCACCAGAGACGTTTGTTCCACCTTGTTCAATACGAGTGTCATATTTATCTTTGAATGATTGAATAAATTCATCTGCTTGCGCAATTTGGCAAGCACGAACTAATTCTTCATCGCTAGCGTTGATATCACCCCAACGTAAATTAGTAGCGATTGTTCCGCTGAACAAAACATTCTTTTGCAAAACGACAGCGACATTATCTCTTAATGTGACTAAATCATATTCTTTGACATTATGACCACCAACAATAACTTCACCATCGCTAACGTCATATAAACGAGAAATAAGGTTGGCAATTGTTGTTTTTCCTGAACCTGTTGAACCAATAATTCCAACAAATTGACCTGATTTAATATCGATATTAATATCACTTAATGTGTTCTTTTTAGCGCTGTCTTTAGATTTGAAATTAACATTATTGAATTTAATTGATCCATCTTCTAATTCCATAATTGGGTTATCTGGATTTTTAATTAATGTTTCTT
>JAQYER010000043.1 GCA_028723545.1 Caryophanales bacterium | reverse complement strand
TTGCTGCATTTTGGATTTAATTTCAACAAATATCGCATCTACTTCTTCTTTATTTGGAATAACTCCACGGAACGCCATCGCGTATTTCATGTGGACAAGATAGCTTTCAATTGTTTTCTTTCCGTTTTTTAATAATAAAGACAAAATACATTCGGTTTCATGAAGCGTTCTCCATGTTGAAAAAGCTTCAGTATCAAATCCATCAACAATTAATTCCAATATTGCTTTTTCCATCTTAATGGCTTTATTTAATATATCTGGAATAATGTCATTATATGGATGATTTTCTTTATATTTCTTTAAAACACCTAACAAAAAATTAATATATGTATTAAGTGAAGATATTTGTGGAGCGTATTTTGATATTCGATTTTCATTTGAGAAATTTAAATGTTCATTAGTAATATATTTATCTAACGCTAAAGAAATAATCTTTCCTAATATATTTTCATCATTTTCAATTCGTTCATTAGTTTCGTTATTAACGTCTAAATAAAACAAATATTCATTATGCAAATAAATAATCAAAATAACTGGGTTTACTGGTATATATTTTCCTAATGCATTGGAATTTGATAATGCTTCAGCTCCCATTATGGCGTTTTCAAACATCACAAAAAGAAGATCTCGATTAATCTTAGAAGAGCATCCAATCGTATTAAGGATTGCTTCAAATTGTTCTTTGTTAATTGTAGGTGTTTTATTTTCCATAATTATTAATCATTTCTAAATGTTCTTGCTGCTGCAACTGCTTTTGACCATCCTCGACATTTGTCACTCGCTACTCTCGCCAACATTTTAGGTTTATAATGGGCTTGATATTTATGAGCTTCATATACTTCATCGACATTTTTAAAATATCCTGATTTTAATCCAGCGAGGAACGCTACTCCAAGAGCGGTTGTTTCCACCACTTCTGGTTTTTTAATTTCAATACGACAAATATCGCTTTGGAATTGCATTAATATTGAATTTGCTGTCGCTCCTCCATCAACTTGTAAAGATTTGATTTTAATATTAGATTCTTGTTTCATAACATCAAAAACATCTTTAACTTGGAAAGCAATTCCTTCAAGTGTGGCCCTAACTAATTGATATTTAGTTGTTGCTCGAGTAATTCCAAATACTGAACCACGAACTTCATCATCCCAATATGGTGTACCTAATCCAACAAAAGCTGGAACAAGGTAAACTCCTCCACTATCTTCACATTTGCTAGCTACTACTTCACTATCTGGAGCGTCTTTAATTATTTTTAATCCATCTCTTAACCATTGAATAGCGGATCCACCAATAAATACACTTCCTTCAAAAGCATATTTAACGCCTTTAGGACTAGACCATGCGATAGTGGTCAATAATCCTTTTGATGACAATATTGGTTTATCACCGATATTCATTAACATAAAGCAACCTGTTCCATAAGTATTTTTTGATTCACCGGGTTCAAAACATGTATGACCAAATAATGATGCTTGTTGGTCACCAGCAACTCCGTAAATATGAACTTTGTCACTAAAATATGATGATATTCCATAATCATCAATTGAATATTTAACTTCTGGGAGCATTGATTTTGGAATATTAAACAATTTCAATAATTCGTCATCCCATTTTAAATCAAAAATATTATAAAGCATTGTTCTTGAGGCATTGGTTGAATCAGTGGCGAATGTTTTACCATTGGTCATTTTATAAATTAACCAAGTATCAACTGTACCAAATAATAATTCTCCTCTATTTGCTTTTTCTTGAGCGCCTCCAACATTATCTAAAATCCATCTTATTTTACTAGCTGAAAAATATGGGTTAATTAATAATCCAGTTTTCGCATGAATAAATGGTTTTTTATCCATTAATTTTTCACAGATTTCTAATGATTGTCGTGATTGCCAAACAATCGCGTTATATATTGGTTTTCCGGTTTTCTTATCCCAAACAATTGTTGTCTCTCTTTGGTTAGTAATGCCAATTGAATCAACATCGTCCCAAGTTGCTCCCGCTTTAATTAATACTTCATTAACAACGTCGACAACTGAAACCCATAATTCAATTGGGTCTTCTTCAACCCACCCTTCATTCGGATAAATACATTGAACTTCTCTTTGCGCACTATAAGTATATTTACCTTGATGGTCGAACAAAATCGCACGTGAAGAAGTTGTTCCTTGGTCAATAGCTAAGATGAATTTTTTCATTGTGTAACTCGCTTTCGTTTTGATTATATCAAATTTTTAATATCATTTATGCTACAAAATTTATTTAGATTGTATATCTTCTTGTTTATGTTCGTTTTTTGTTGCAAAATAGCATTTAGAAGGGAATATTTAAAAATATTTTTGCACTAACATCTTATGAAACAAAACAAATTAATTAGAAAGATTGGTCTATTAATTACAACTTTTCTTTCAATAAATATCATTACTTTTGGCATTAAATATGAAACAGTTCCTGTTAATGCTTATAGCCAACCACAAATATCAAACTGTCCAGAAAACTATTATAGTCAATGCGACGATTTATCTGGTTCAGCTTTGCAAAGCAAATTATTAGAAATCAATAAACCAAAATCAACATCTTATGATTGGTCTAGATATGAAACACTTGATGAAGCCATTGATGATTCAACTTCTATCATATCTATTTATACTCGTCACAATATTAAAAAATCTTCACATTGTGGAAATTATTCTTGGACAACATGGAATAGAGAGCATATTTGGACTCAATCAAAATATCCTAATTCAAAAACTGATAATCACAATATTTTCGCGTGTGAAGGACAAATTAATAATTACCGTGGTAACCTTCCTTTTAACGAAGTTGAACATACATCAGCAAATACTAAACAAGTTTTTGGCCATGATGTTGATTGCTATTGGACTTCATCATATTTTGAACCATGCGATGACGCGAAAGGTGAAGTTGCTCGTTCAGTAATGTATGGAACAGTTATGTATTCATATTCAATGACACAAATAATTAAAAGTGTCGAATTAGCGTTGAAATGGCATATTAATTTTCCAGTAACTGATCGTGATATATATCGAAATAACCAAGCATATACTTTACAAGGCAATCGCAATCCATTTGTGGATAATCCATCTTATGCTTGTAAAATTTGGGGAAATTTAAGTGATGAAACAAGAAGATTATGTTCATCAACTCCTGAAAATGAAACCAAATTAGTTTCAATCGTTGTTTCTTTAGATAAAAACACTATTTATAGCAATGATTATTTTAATGCGAAAGCAGTCGCTAATTATTCAGATAATTCAACTGTTGATATAACCAAAGAGGCATCTTGGTCATTGTCAAATCCTGATGCTGGATTAATTTATGAAGGTGAAGTTGCTTTAAATGATTATGTTGGACAATTAACGATATACGCAACTTATGAAGAAGTAACTGGATCATTTGATTTTGAAGTTTTAATTAAAGAAGTTCAACCGCCTATTGATGATCCAAATGAAGATGACCCAAATGAAGATGACCCAAATGAAGAACAGCCAAAAGATGATGAGCCTAATAATGATAATAAGGGATGTAAAGGTTCAATATATGGTACTTCTATTATTATTTCATTATTGTGTCTATTCGGATTATTATTGCTCAAATTTAAAAGAATTTAATTGATAATTAAAGTGAATTCAAATTGAATTCGCTTTTTTTTGTTATTTGAAATTATAAATGCAACTAACTCTTGAAATATATTTCATTATTCAATTTATTGATAATTGAACAGTTAAATACAACAATTATTCATTTTTATTTGTTGATTTTAATGATTTGTTTTATATTTAAGGTATAGG
>JAQYER010000042.1 GCA_028723545.1 Caryophanales bacterium | reverse complement strand
ATATTACACGAAGATAAAATAGTAACAATAATGTCGGCTTATTCAAAAGAAGGCGAACAACAAAAATCGTTTTTTGAAATGACATCAACAACATTTGAACAATTACAAAGCAGCAAACAAAACAAATTAGGATACGTTGTTGAAAATCAAATTGAAGACTTAAAACAATACATGAATTCATTCTTAAATATAATTAATGCAGAAGAAAAAGATTACTCAACTTTATATTTAAGTTAGCCACATGATAGTGGCTTTTTTTTGTTTTTAATTGACAATTTAAAATTAAATGTAAATTCAATAAAATTATATTTACTATAAAATTATAAAATAAATTAATTGTGTACAGATAATTATATAATAGTGGCCACAAGAAGAAATGAACAAAGAAAAAATAAAACAAGTTGTGATGGTGGCATTGAATTAAATAAGCAGCAAATAACGCTTTTTAAAATATCTATTAGTAGTTTTTTAGTAGTTTTTAATATAAAAATTGAACAATCATAAATGTGGAAAACTGTGGAAATGTGAATATCTACCACTCATTAATTTAATAGTGTATTTTATCATTATATTCGATTAATTCTTTCTTTTTTATATTTTGGTTAACATAATATTCATTATGCGAAGTTAGTGATTTATATAAAAAATCACATATCTTGTGAATATGTGATCTATAAATCATTATTTTTAATAAATCTATATAATTAATAATTATTTATTTAGCAATTCTTCTAAACTGACACGATTTCTTTCGTCTTCACTAAAGATGTTAACTATAACATGGTATGCATCAATTAATATCCATCCAGATTCAGGTCTTCCTTCCTTATGATTGACATTAATTTTATTCTTTTCTAATTCATCAATTACTGCGTTCGCTAATGCATCTAATTGTCTAATGTTTGTTGCGGAACAAATAATATAAAAATCAGCAAATGGAGTTTTTTCATGCACATCAATTATTTGAATATCTTTTGCTTTGTGTTCACTTAATGTCTTTTCAATAATTTTAATTGTTTTATCTTTTCTCATTTTTATTTCCTTCTATATACATATCAAAGCATTGTTTAGTAAATATATTATAAATATCTTTTTTATGATTAATTAAATATTTTTTATTGTCAATTAAAGTGTCAATAAATCCTTGGTAAATATCTTTTTTGCACGAATTAATTAACCACGTTGAATCAAAATCTCTTAATGGATCAATTTTATCCGATGCATAAACAAGCATTGATAATAAAGACATATCTTTTTTACCAGTCGCGTGATATCTAATCGCTTCTAATATTTCCTCGTCATTAATTTTGAAGTCCTCTTTAGCGATTTTCGCTCCAATAAATTGATGATAAGCAAATTTTGGTAATAATTTGATATCTTCATGCGATTCTTTTTCAATATATTGTTTAACAGTTTCTTCATCCTCAATATCAGTCTTTAATAATTTACCAATATCATGAAGTAAAGACGCAACATACACTTTATATTTATCCAAAGGATAATTATTAGCTTTATTAATTTCCATCGCGAGATTTTCAACGCTTATCGAGTGAATTAAACGCTTTGGATCAATATATTTTTCCATCTTCTTTATGTAATAAAGATGATTTGTTTCAATATATTTTAATACTCCATCTGTCGTATCAATTGATTGTAAATCGCGTATCTCACTTGAAGATATATCTCCACTATCATAAATATTCGAATTAATCATATTAAATTTATTAATATTTTCTAAATCTAATTCAAATCCAGGACGATTAACAAATATTATTTGAGTTAATTTGGATATTACATCGCCATCTTTCCATAAATGGAATTTGTTAACCTGATCAGCGCCTATAACAAATAATAATTTGTCATTCGGATATTTATTTTTTAAATATTTAACTGTATCGATCGAATAATTAATATCCGCTTCTGATTCTAATTCATAATTTTCAATCGTTCCTTTGATTTGATAGTCCGAAATAGCGATTTTAAGCATGTTTAAACGATGATTTGCATCAGTTAAAGGTGTTTTCCATCTTGGTGACTTAGAAGGCACAAAAATAAGCTCTCCATCAAAATTTATTTGGATTGCCTTTGCAATTCTTAAATGTCCGTTGTGGATTGGGTCAAATGTTCCCCCGAAGATGATTTTATTCATAGATTTTATATTTTAGCGCGGCTTTTATAAATCGCAACATTATGTGGAACATAAATTCTAAATATTTGTTCATTTCCTTCAAATGAAAACCAACCTAATCCTTGAATTCCAATATCGCGTTTATTAATTTCAGAAACGTTTATTTCATATACATCTAAATCTTTTTGATTATTGATGTTTTTATTAATTGGTTTCAATAAACCTAAATGGATTTTTTTAATAAATTTATTTAATCCAACTGAAGATGGTCTTTTGATATATTCAACACAGTTTGGAAAATACAATTCCAAATTAGTTTTTGGTCCATTGACAAGTTCAATCATCGCTAAACCACCAATCATTAATGATTGTCCTTTTAAAATTGTAGTTTCTTTTTTATTAACTGTTTTCTTAACAATAATTTGTTTTCTTAAAGCTGAATCAATATTTGCCTCATAAGAATTATCTAATTTATAACCAGGAGTAACATAAATTTTAGCTTCATCGTAAATTGGGATTATTAATGATTCAATATTTGAATTCGGGTATTTATCGGTAATAATATTGGTGCTTGAAAAATTTCGATAACTTCTTAAGAAATTGAGCATTAATGTTTTCTTACCGCTTGATTTCGCGCCGATAATGATAACATCTTTTCCGCGACGGAATTTATCAATAATATGTCCTAATTGATGGATTTTATCAATTTCAGTATCAGAAGTAACAAATGCATCTTTTAATTTTATCCCAGCTACCGAAAAACGATGACGCACATAATCTAATATATGTTCATCAGATACTTCCTTTGGAAGTAAATC
>JAQYER010000041.1 GCA_028723545.1 Caryophanales bacterium | reverse complement strand
TCATCTTTTCTTTTAACACTTCTTTTGAACGTGTTTGAGCAGTATCAAATACTTCTCCATTAACACAACCACTACCAATAATTAAATCTTTTCTTAATCGTTGTAATTCTCTTTTTGGTGTTTTTGGAACATCCGCTAAATAAGTAATATGAGATTCAGAAATCAATTCATATAACGCTTTTAATCCTTCTTTATTTTTAACTAACACCGTCGCATGAGAAGGACGCATATGTTTAATTAAAGTTTCGGAAGCTTTGATATTAGATACTTCTTCATGAGTCATATTTAAGTGGTTTTGAGTTAATCTTGGAAGCATTTCCATCCAAACTTCACTTAAAATACGGGCGTCAAAATCCGCACGGTGAGCCTCATCTTCATCATAAGTAGTTAATCCAAGGTTACGAGATAACGTTCCTAAATTGTGTCTATTTGATTCTGGGAACATGTATCTTGATAATGACAATGTATCAATACAAGGATTTTTAATAGGTTCTCTTCCCATTCTTTTCAACGCTTCATTTAAAAAGCCAATATCGAAGTTAATGTTGTGAGAAACAATAATTGCATCTTCAAAGAAATCTAATATTTGGTCAATTGTTTGTTCAATTGTTGGTTTATTTTTAACCATTGAATCAGTAATATGTGTTTTATTTTGAATTTTTAAAGGAATTGGAATGGTTGGATTAATTAAATAATCAACTGATGATATTTCTAACCCTTTTTCAATTTTTACTGCTCCAAATTCGGTAATTCGATCATATCTAGCGCTTAATCCAGTTGTTTCTAAGTCAAAACAAACGTATTTTGCGTTCAATATTTCTCTTTTACTTGGGTTTAATCCGAATGGTAATTCATCATCAACAACATAAAGTTCACTACCATATAAGATTTTTAATCCACTTGATTTTCCAGCTGCTTGAGCGCTTGGAAATCCTTGACATACCCCATGGTCGGTAATCGCGATTGCTTTATGACCCATATTTTTCGCTAAAGTGGCATATTTGTCCATCGTGCCAATACCGTCCATATTAGACATGTTTGTGTGTAAATGTAATTCAACACGTTTAAGTTCACTATGATCTTCTCTTAATGGAGGATTTGGTAAAAATTCCATATAGTGAACCATAATTTTTATTTCTCTAGAAAAACTATCCATTGTTGTCGCTCCACGGACACGGATAAATTTTCCATTTTTTAATGCATCAATTGATTCTTTTGGAAGGGTTTTACCTGATTCAAATACTCTTAAGCTAATCGCATGATTGTTTGACCAAATAGAAAATAAACGGAATGTTTTTCCTTTTTTGGTTTTTCTTGCATCTTCAACACCAAATATTTCACCAGAAATATCAACATTACCAGTATTTGCATTAATCGATGATAAATCGTCAATAACTTGATAATTTCCTTTGACCCACGCTAAACGGTCTCTTTCTTCTTGTTCGCTTAATCTTTTTTGTTCTTCTTCGATTTCAATAAACTTTTTTTCGAATTCTTCAATGTCCAAAGAAGAATCGTCATCTTCATCTTCAATAATTTCTTCTTCGATCATTTCGCCATTTTTAGAAACAACTAAATCAACATTAATGTTGTAATTAATAAAAGATAACAATTCTTTAAATTCATTGATTATTTGAACGTATTTAAGCTTTTCATCATCGTTTTCACAAACAAATAATAAAGTTTGATCATTTTTTTGATATGTTAATTTTGTTGAGAAAAATATTTTTGAATATTTCCAGCTTTCAAATAAAGAAATGACATCGTCTATCGTTGGAGTGCGTTTATATTTAAAAGATAATGTATAACGATAAGTAATTAAACTTAAGGCATTAATAAATTGATCTAAATATTTATATTCCCATGGTTCATCTTTAATAATGACCATATCTAATAAATTGTAATCATTTTTATTTCTTGAAACATAATCAAAATCAAGATCAAAATCTTCTTGATTTTCAATATTAATACTATTTAAAAACCTCTGAATCTTAGTTAAATTATTCATAATACTCCACCAACCCATCTAACAATATCTAAGACAACAATTGATATCATAAGAACGAATAATAACGCCATACCGACAAATGACATAATTGATTTTAATTTAGAAGGAATCTTCTTTTTGCTTATTCCTTCAATGATTGTTACTAATAATTGCCATCCGTCTAATCCAGGGAATGGCAATAAATTAAATATTGCTAAGTTAACGGAAATTAATCCCCATAAATATAAATAATCCGCGGCGGTGCGATATGAAACATATGAGGCGGTGATTTTTAACATTCCAACAACGCCTGACATATTCTTTAGTCCACCAGTAAATAAAGAGCCAATTCCTTTAAATACCGCAATTGATGATTCGCCAAAATCAATAAATACGTTTGCTAATCTTTCTTTAAAAGGAAGCCAATATTTAACTAATTTTAATGATATTCCAACATCATTTAATTTATATGAATCACCACTTTTAACCACACTCATTGGAATTGTTTTAATAACTATACTAGCGTCTTCAACATTAGGAAGAACACTCAATTTTAATTCAAAGGCAGTTGAATCTTTATAATTTAATTTTGTTGATTCTAATTGTCCATTTTCATTTGCTTTATAAAAAACTGGATAATATTCTAATTCAATGCCTCTTTCATTCCATAAATTAAATATTTTTGGCATTGATAATTTATCATTATTTTCAATTTGTTCTTTTGTGTAAGACAAATATAAATATATCGCATCTGATAAAACTGTGTCTTTACGGTTAGTGGTTGGATAATATATTGCAGCATAATGGAAATCACCAATAACAATGTTTTCATCTAATAAATATCCATATGCTTCTGTATCATCATCATTTCTTAATAATGATGGAGAATATTTATCTCCCTTTAAAGCATCTGGACCTTTAAAAACAATTCGATCATCTTCATTAATTCCATATGTTTCAGTTATTTGATTATTAGTAACGGCAATTTTTGTAGTAAATGCAGTTGATTGAAAACATAAATTAGAAATAGAAAAAATAATTAGCGCTAAAACGATATTCATTACAATACCAGCTGATAAGATAATTGCTTTTTTCCATTTTTTAATTCCTTCAATGCTTCTTTCTTGAGGAATTTCAAGCCCAGAAGAAGTATCAGTGTCTTCACCAAACATTGAAACATATCCACCTAATGGAATTGCTCTTAACGCAAAATATGTTTCTCCTTTTTTCCTTTTGACTCGCAATAATTTTGGACCAAATCCAATTGAGAATTCAAAACAATAAACATTGAAAAGTTTTGCCATTGTAAAATGGCCTAATTCATGAATGGTAATTAATAAGCCTAAAGAAATAATAAATAATATAATTGTTAAAATCCAATTTAATACACCACTCATAATTCAAAC
>JAQYER010000040.1 GCA_028723545.1 Caryophanales bacterium | reverse complement strand
ATTTTCTTGTACTTCTTCTTTTTAATAAAGCTTCTTTAACTTCCATAATTTTCTTTCCACCTATTAGATATTATATCAATATTGATAAAGAAAACCCGAAATATTATTTCGGGTCATCTCAATATAAAGTTTTTTATTATTATTTAGGTTGTTTTCCGATATAAGCTAAAATTCCACCATCAACATATAAAATGTGACCATTAACTGCATTTGATGCATCACTTGCTAAGAATACAGCTGGTCCACCAAGTTCTGATGGCTCAAGCCATCTACCAGCTGGGGTTCTAGAACAAATAAATGTGTCAAATGGATACTTAGAACCATCAGGTTGAACTTCTCTTAATGGAGCGGTTTGAGGTGTGGCAATATATCCAGGACCAATCGCATTACATTGAATATTTTGATCGCCATATTCAGAACAAATATTTCTTGTAAGCATTTTTAATCCGCCTTTTGCGGCTGCATAAGCAGAAACTGTTTCTCTTCCTAATTCAGACATCATTGAACATATATTAATAATTCCGAGTTCTCTTCTTTGTAAGAAATAATCAGCTCTTAAAGCATCACCTGCTTCAAGAATTAATTCTTTATAACTGGATAAGCTCCACCAGCGATAATACGGTCTTGATGTGAATATGTTAATGAAATATCATCTTTAGCAAAAACTTCTTCAATTAAATAATGTTTTCTTAATTCTTCGGTTGTGTATTTTTTGAATCATCTGGATGATTTGCGTATCTAACATCTAATTCTTTCATATTGAATCTCCTATCGTTGAACTCTACCAGAAGCATCTCCGCCCGCTAAAGATTCAACTTCTTTTTCGCTGCATAAATTGAAATCACCAGGAATTGTATGTTTTAATGCACTAGCAGCAACAGCGAATTCCAATGCTTTTCCTTGATCATTATATTTTAATAATCCATGGATTAAACCACCAGCGAATGAATCTCCACCACCAACACGGTCAATAATTGGTTCAATATCATAATGTTTTGATTCATAGAAATCTTTTCCATTATATATTAATGCTTTCCAACCATTGTGAGTTGCGCTATAAGATTCACGAAGTGTTGATACAACATATTTGAAATTAAATGTTTTTAACATTTCTTCAAAGATTTTATGATATCCTTCCGCATCAGTTTTTCCTTTATTAACATCACTATTTGGCTTAAATCCTAAACATAATTCAGCATCTTCTTCATTGCCGATACAAACATCAACATATTCCATTAATGGTCTCATAATTGATATTGCTTTTTCACTAGTCCATAATTTCTTTCTAAAATTTAAGTCACATGAAATAGTGACACCGTGTTTTTTAGCAGCAATACATGCATATTTTAAGCATTCTGCCGCTTTATCAGAAATAGCTGGTGTAATTCCAGACCAGTGGAACCAAGTAGCACCTTCAAAGATTTTATCAAAATCAAAATCACTAGGATTGGCTAAAGCGATTGATGAATTAGCGCGGTCATAAACAACTTTAGAAGGTCTCATAGAGGCACCAGTTTCTAAGAAATATATTCCTAAACGATCACCACCACGAGCGACATAATCAGTATGAACGCCATATCTTCTTAAAGCATTGATTGCACATTGACCAATTTCATGTGTAGGAACTTTACTTACAAAATAAGCATCATGTCCATAATTTGCTAATGAAACAGCCACATTTGCTTCACCACCACCATAGCAAACATCAAATGTTTGAGATTGGACGAAGCGTGAATTTAATGGAGAAGACAATCTGAGCATTATTTCTCCCATTGTAACGATTTTTGCCATTATTTTGCTCCTTTAACAATATCGATTGCTTCTTTACATTTGTTTTTTATATCTTCTGGAGTGCCTTTCATCATCCAAGATCCTCCACATGCATAAATCTTTTTATTTGATAAAAATTCAGGTAAATTATCTGGTCCAACACCACCAGTTGGTAAAAATTTAATTTGTGGGAAAGCCGCTCCAAGAGCATTAATAGCTTTAATACCACCATATACTGATGCTGGGAAAAATTTAACGATTTTAATTCCTAATTCAATTGCTTGCATAATTTCAGTTGGAGTAGCAACGCCAGGGAAGTAAGGAATATTATTTTCTTTGCATACTTTAGCTACTGAAACACTTAAACCAGGAGAAACAATGAATTGAGCGCCTAAAGAAATAGCTTCTTTAGCTTGTTGTTCATTAATTACTGTACCTGCTCCAATAACAAAATCATCTTTAAAATGACTAACAGCGATTTTTAAACATTCAGGTGCGCATTCAGTGCGGTAACAGATTTCTGCGACTGGAAGTCCTCCTTCTTTCATCGCATTTAATGTAGGAATCGTTTCGCTTGCATTATTAAAAACTACAACTGGGACAATTCTTACCTCTTCTATCTTGGAAAATAGTTTCATAAAGTCCTTGTATTCTAAATTCTGTCTTAGGAATTGGAATTTGAATACTCCCTTTCTTGAGAATGTGTTTTGTTTTTAGAGTCTCCTGCTCTATAATGAATCTGCTGTGGATTTGTTCCTATAAAGGTACAGCTTTGACTGTTTCGGGAAGACTCTTACCACAGCTTTTATTTTGGAGTTGTAATCAGTTAGATAACGCATGACGTTTCATTTCGCACAAGAATCAACTTAATAAAAGCGATGTGGGTGCACAGCATTTATGGAGGTGACAGAGATGTCGTATTTTGTAGGCATAGATATTGCCAAAAACAAACATGACTGCTTTATCGTGACCGGCGATGGAGAAGTCATAAGGAATTCATTCACGTTTCCTAATAACGATGAAGGATTCCAAATACTTAAAGTGACTTTAGATCAATTAGACCATTCTCAAAAAATAAAAATTGGTCTAGAAGCCACTGGTCATTATGGAAAGAACTTAAAACAGTTCTTAACATCCATTGGTTATGAATTTTCCGAACTTAATCCTTACCTAGTTAAGAAATTCATACAATCGATAACTCTTCGAAGAACCAAGACCGACAAAGTCGATGCTCAGATGATCGCAAAGTTCATACAAGCAGAGGCTAGTAAACCAACCGTACCATTATCATACAACATTTTAGAATTAAGAACATTAGTAAGAAATCATGATAAGCTAATTCGCTCTAGAAGTGATGAACTTGTTAAGATTACAAATTCTCTCGATAGAATCTTTCCTGAATTGAAGAAATTCTTGGACAATCACTTGGGTGAATTCGCACTATACCTGCTTGAACATTACACAACACCAGAGAAAATTCTTAAGTTAACTAATACACAAATTCAGAAACTCCATAATATTGGAAGAAGAATTTCTGTAAACAAAATAACTTTGCTTAAAGAATTAGCATCAAAAACCGTTGGTCATCCAAGTCTTGCTGATGAACTTGTAATCAAACAATCAATTAAGATGATTAGAGTTATCAACGACAGCATCAAGATTTATGAATCTCAAATCAAAGAGATAATGAAGGAAATTAAATCTCCTCTTTTATCGATTCCAGGAATTGGAATGATGACCGCTGCTGCTTTGCATGCAGAATTTGGAGATTTCAGAAGATTTTCTTCACCAGCTAAACTTCTTTCTTTTGCAGGATTAGAATGCTCAAAAAATCAATCCGGTCAATCAGATTTTAAGGGTCACATGGTTAAACACGGCTCATCATATTTAAGGTACGTTTTGATGAATGCTGCTATTTCGTTAAAGAATCATTGCCCAGCATTTTCAGCATATTTTCATAAGAAATTTGTTGAAGAAAACAAGCATTATAGGGTCGCTCTCAATCACGTGGTAAGGAAATTTTTGAGAGTTGCATTCAAGCTTGTGACACTTAACGAGAATTATAATCTCGATTTGTCTAAATAATTAAGTTTTCAAAGAACAATTTGTTTATAGAATCTCGCACAGGCGTGATTTTCGTCGTGGAGTAAACAACAGTTTTATAGGTAAACTAATTTTTCTCTTTACTTTGAATAGTTAGTCTCCTTAATAAATATTAATTTATTATATTTATTATAAATGTAATTTTCTCTTGAATACAACACATTTTGTAATTACAATGAAATTAGTTATGAAAAGCATTCATGTTGGTCAAAATTTTGATTATAAATCGATTAATGACGCTTTAAAAAATTGTCCCATCCTACTTGTGGGTAAGTCGTTTTATCATCATATTGGCAAGTAGAATCACCAAATAAAAATATTTTATTCATTATCTTGAACTGTCGAAATATTTTTTCGCATTGTTAAAGCAAATATCTTTAACGATATTTCCGACAAATTCAATATCATTTGGATATTCACCGTTTTCAATTAAATCACCTAATTTATTACATAAAACGCGACGGAAATATTCATGTCTTGTATAACTTAAGAAGCTTCTTGAATCAGTTAACATTCCAATAAAGCGAGATAATAATCCTAAATTAGATAAAGCTTGAATTTGTTTTTCCATGCCATCTTTTTGATCAAGGAACCACCACGCGCTTCCAAGTTGCATTTTTCCAGGAACTCCACTTTCGGCAAAGCAGAACGCTAAAGTGGCTAATAATTCATTATCTCCAGGATTCAATGAATATAAAATTGTTTTTGGAAGCTCATCTGTAGAATCTAACGCATCTAAAATTCTTGATAAAGGTTTAGCAATTTGTCCATCGTTAATAGAATCAAAACCAGTATCAGGTCCAATTAAAGACATCATACGATTAGAATTATTTCTTAAAGCCTTGATATGGTATTGTTGAACCCAACCTAAACGATGATATTGTTTGCCTAAAAAGACAATAATATGTCCGCGATATTTAGCAATTTCTTCATTATTTAATTTTTCATTATTAAGTGCCTTTTTAATAATTAAATCGATTTCTTCTTCGGTTGAATTTTCATACATTACAACATCTAAAGCATGGTCAGATACACGGCAATTATTAGTGTGGAAATATTCAATTCTTTCTTTTAATGCTTTTTCTAATGATTTAATTCCATCGATTTGATATCCCACTACTTGGCTTAATTGTTTAATATATGGAACATAACTTGACCAATCAATATTAATAACTTTATCAGGTCTAAATGATGGATATACATGAACATCAAAAGATTTATCTTCTTTTAATAATTTGTGATATTTCAAATCATCAACTGGATCGTCGGTTGTGCAAATTGTATCAACATTACTATTTTTAATAATTTTTCTTGCTGTTAATGTTTTTAAAATTTCATTCATTTTATCGTAACATTGTTCAGCGTTTTTAAGTGAAAATGGTTCAGTAATTCCAAAATATTTTTTTAATTCAAGGTGTGTCCAGTGATATAAAGGATTTCCAATTGTATATGGAATTGTTTCAGCCCATTTTAAAAATTTATCTTTCTTTGATGCATCGCCAGTAATATATTTTTCATCGACCCCATTATTTCTCATTGCTCTCCATTTATAATGATCACCAAAATGTCCTTCCACTAACCATAAATCGGTAATGGAATCAAATTTACGATCTTCATAAATATCTTTAGCGGAAATATGACAATGATAATCATATATTGGCATATTTTCAGCATAATCATGATATAAGATTTGAGCAGTTTTTGTTTGCAATAAGAAATTTTCGTCCATAAATTGTTTCATATTTTATTCCTCCACAAAATATTCATTATATTTATTTTTTACTTCTTCAAATTTTGATAACGCAAGACCAATGTGTTTAATGAAAGCGTCTTTCGCTTTTTCAGCATCTTTTTGTTCTAAATATTTCACCATGTCGCAGTGATAAGAAAATACTCTTTTTACATCAGGTACACTGCGAAGATTTGACATAATTCTTACTCTATCGAAATTAATTGTTGAGTTAACCATATCTTGCCATAAGCTTTGATGCCCAGCGATTCTAAAAATCTCAATATGGAAAGCGTTGTCGGTGTTATTAAACAACTTGGAATTTTCAATTGTTGGTTCCATATTTGTAATTTCTTCTTGTTCTTTTAAAATATTTTTCAAAATTACAACATCTTCAGGAGTAATCTTTTTTGCTGCATCTTCAATGATTTTACATTCAACTGCAATACGAATATATGTATCATTATCAATCATTTTGATTGATATTGGAGCAACATAAGTTCCTTTTTTAGGTTTAACAACTAATAGTCCTCTTTGCACTAAACGCGAAATAACACTTCTAACTGGCGTTCTTGAAATGTTATATTCTTCCGCTAAAGCTTCTTCTTTAATAAGAGTGTTAGGTGGATAAGTTAAATCGATAATACGATTCTTAATTTCAACATAAATTTTTCTAATATCAATAATCATAATTTGTCTCTCTTATCTAATTAATTCCAAATTTGGATTATTGGTGACATAATAGTCGCCAATATTACCATCCATTTTAACATTAATTAAAACAATTTTATCCACATTATTTAACACAAAACCTTTTTTTGAGCACTTTTCAACAAACGACATCATTGCAGGATATCCTTCTCCTGCATCTTTCTTAAATGTAATTAAAGCATTATTTATCAACCGGGAATCCGATTTTTCTATCTTTATGATAATATTCGTAATCATGTTCATTAATTTCTCTTAAAACACGACAAGGATTACCAACAGCAACTACGCCAGAAGGGATATTTTTTGTAACAACGCTTCCTACTCCAATAACTGAATCGTCACCAATGGTAACTCCAGGAAGAATAATCGTTCCTGCGCCAATCCACACTCTATTTCCAATATGCACAGGGAGGTTATATTGATACCATTTTTCACGAAGTTTTGGACAAATAGGATGAGTTCCTGTTGCGATTACTACATTTGGGGCAATCATTACACTATCTCCAATGTAAATATCAGCATCATCCACAACAGTAAGATTGAAATTAGAATAAAAATTATTTCCAACATGCATATTGCATCCCCAATTTGCATGGAATGGTGGCTCAATATAACAATTGTTCCCTACTTCCGCGAATACTTTGCGAATTATTTTATCACGATATTCAACCTCAGATGGACGAGACATGTTGAAATCATGAATAAGTTCTTTACATTCATAAAGTTTTTTATTTAGTTCCTTTGGAACAGCGCCAAAACCATAATTATGAGACCATAATAGTTAAACCATTCAATCATTTAATTACTTCCCAATATCCTGTTTTTCTAGAACCAACCCTACGTATCATGTTTAATTCAGATAAATGGTCAAGGTGTCTATGAATTGTTGGTTCTGATTTTTTTATTGATGAAGCTAATTCTGGAATTGTTATATATTTGTTTTCTAATATAATCTCCATAATAGATCTATCGATTGAATCTATCTTATCATTTATCTTATCATTTATCTTATCGTTCAAGAAATTTTGTTTTCTTTTGAAAATGAATGTAAATCCCAATTCATCGTTGTTATATTTGTACTCAACTCCGTTATTAGCACAAACTGTAAAAGTTCTGTCAAAGCCTGTTCCAAAGGCATCGATATATCCGTAATAAAATAATGTTTGAGAAATTAATAGGTTTCTAATTTTGCTTCCAACACTACCTGAAGCAAATCTAACAGGATCTATATCGTTATAGATAGAACCTGGATTATATATTTTTATCTGAGATTTGAAAACTGTAAAAGAGATGTTATCACCGGTTCTTGCGTATGAGCAATGCGCAAATGAATTAATTACAATTTCTCTTATTGCAAGAAGAGGAATTTCTGGTGTTTCTTCTCTTTGAATTCCAACGATATTTGATTTATAGGAAATATGGTTTTGCAAATAAGAGATAGCTTCCTTAATGCATTCAATAATGTTTCCTTTGAATTCTTTTATTTCTCCAAAATCCGTTCTAGTGTCAGTAGGAAAATTGGCTTCTTTAATTTTCAATGGTTTGTTATTTCCAAATAAAAATTCCCCGGCTTTGTTTAAGTGGCCATTGTCGGAAAGTAATCCCAATTTGGTTAATGCCTCAAAAGAATTCCTATACACATAATTCAATCGTCCTTTTTCATTTGCTGTTCTTATGCAATCTATCAAAAGTTCTTCATTGACATCTTCAACAGTAAGTGAAGTTTCTTCGTTTTCCCAAGAGGAATAATTCTCTTCTTTTCTCTCGAAAAAATGTTGAAGTTCATGTTGTTGCATTTGAATATCCGCATCATCCAAACGAATATAATATCTACCATATGCAGAATAAGGAGTGTCATTGCCTTCTACGCGAACTATGATGATTGTTTTTCCATCTACTTCGCTATCCTCAATAGAGATATTTATAGGACGGGGTTTTAGGTTATTGTTAATTTCATTAGCTATTTCAGATTTCGTTTTTTTGCCCGATGTCAATCCATAAATTCTGCCATCATCATTAATGCCAAAGTAGATAATTCCTTTTCCACCTTTATTAAGCATTGAACTCATGGAAATGACGCCCTCTTTTAATTGAGACAAAGATTTTTTCAATTCTATAAATTCATTTTCTTTATACATAAACAGGACTCCTTTTACCACATTTATCTTATCATTTATCTTATCATTTCTCAATTAATTTGATAAGATAAAAACCCTAAATACCAAAAATCTAGATACACCAGCAAATGGTGGATAATCTTCCCGCCAAACAATCAGAGACGGTTGGGAGGCGGCCCGGGCCTGGTTGTTTGGCGATAACCCTTCCCCCGAGACGCCTCCCAACGGTCGGAGGGGATTTTTTTGTGTTCGACAAAGCCGCCCTTTCGTCCATGTCGGACGATGAGATCGCCGCCGCGCTTTCCCTGCTTTCCGCGGAATCGGCGAGGAGGGAAAGGTCGAGGTTCGAGAAGGCCCGGCTGTAGAAAAGGAGCAAGAGGACTCTCGATGCCCGGGATGCAGGGTTCCCTGATGGCCGACGGCCACAGGCACGACGGGGCTAGTTCCCGTAACGGAATCGCGAAGGAACTCTCCCTTTCCGACGACCGGGTCAAGTTCGTCGCCGGCGACGGCGAATACGAGAGGAAGATGAAGCTCATGAGCAACTGCCGCTCGTACCTCAGGCACTGCTTCGAGTCGCACAACGGGATAAAGTTCGCCAAGCTGGAGGCCTACGGGAACTTCTTCC
>JAQYER010000039.1 GCA_028723545.1 Caryophanales bacterium | reverse complement strand
CCCACCGGGGTAAGAATAATAATCAGCGTTACCACTAACACCACTAGTAGTGTATGAATGTTGTTCTTGTCTAGGTTGATCCTTATCATTAATATTTAAACTATAATCAGTGGAATTATACAAGAATAGCAGTACCGTTATTTCTTTATTGGCTTTAATGGTTACATAATATTTCTTTTCAGTATTAACATAATTAACCGATATTGAATAATGATAATCACCTGATGGCATAATGTAATAGAAATTTAAGATAGTACTTTCTCTACCGGGATTTCCTTCAGCATCCGTTATATCGTTAAAGCGGTCTGGAGCGGTTCGATAACCAACTGTACCGAAAGTTCCTCCATAGCCTTCATCCGCTTTGAATGAGAAATCAATTTTAGTAATGCTTGTCGCGGAGAATAAGCCTCCTAAAAAACCGAGTATCCCACCAGAAGTGGTATGATTAATTCCTAAACATAATACAAAATGCGTTACTTTTCCTTCGTTTCCTTCTATTAAAGCACCACTAGAATTATAAAGAGCAACAACTTTTCTATCTTTATCTATTCCGCAGAAAGATGCTTTTCTAGCTTCTAATGGAGTAATGTCTTTAATTGCAATTGTTCTATCAACTCCAGAATCAGTATGTGTATATCTATCGGCATTAGTATCAAAAATATCGCTAAATTGAAGATATGTGCTACCGCCTTTTTTAAATCCAGGAGCTTTTAATGAAATTCCAAAAAGCGCTCCAATAGTTGTGTAATTAACGGATATTGAACCCATTGCAGACCCACCGACATTTTTAAGGTATAACACTATCGAATTTGGACAATATTGAGTTGAATAAAATGTTTTACCAAGTGCCGGAGTAGTCGTTAAAGCATTGTTTTTAGATTCGGCGTATATAGTAATATTTCCACTATTAAAAGTAATGCCTCCACCAACTATATCAATGTTTTCAGAATTATATCCTGATGAAGTAATATCCGGATCATCACCAATATATACTGGTCCACTTTCTTCTTTAATAACTTTTCTTATTGTCTCTTTTGCATACCATTTATCAAATTGATAATAGAAATTTGTTGTGCGGTATGTTAAATCAACATAATTATCTTGACCTAATAAAGTTCCTTTTAATTCATATGATTTTGATTCTGGACTATAATTAACATATGGTTCAAAATCTCCAGCATTGAAAGTAGCTGTATTATAATTGCTATTTGTTCCATTATTATTTAATTGGATATTATATACGTAAACATCTTCGCCATTTTCAACTATTTTGTTGCAATCTTCAGGGATTCTAACTCTATTCGGATTTAATACATTTGTATCAGAATTAAAATCTCCAAAAGAACACATTGAATAAGTGGTGCTGTTAATTTCAAAAACATATAAAAAATAATCTAGATAATCCCAACTAAAAATAACGTCAAGAGAAATTTTATGAGTACCTGTTAATAATCCAGGATAATCAAAATCGCTAATTGAAATTGAAAAAGTATTAGTTGTGGTATCAAAATTATAACTATATGTCCATGGATTAGGGTTATTTGAATCATCTTCGACATTAATATCTCGACAAGTAAAAACTTCATTATCAATTCTTAATACAACTTCTGAAATAGAATATGTTTTATCATTTTGACCAGGTGTTTTTGTTTGATTTCTGGTATTTGTGACCGACCATGAATTAGATGTAAAATTCCCAAAAGAAAATCTAGTATTATAAGTTTCCCCTTTTGATGTGTTTTTCGAATCATAATATGTCCATTTTTTATCGTCATTATTATAATAAAAGAAATAACCAGTAGTGTATTGTTCATCTAATGATTTATTTGTAATTTGAGCGTTTTCATTAGGAATTAAATAAGATCCGTTGTCGATATAATTTACTTCATATTCATTTTCTTCTTTTTCAACTTTAGGACCATGATATCCAAGCGTTGAAATAGAATAGTTTCTATTATTTGCATGCAATGAGTTGGTGTGATTATGTTTTCCATTAGCGTCAGTATAAGTACCATTTAACACATAATTCCCGTCTGTGTTTTTTGTAATACCATCATTAAATGGATATGGGTTTGAAACACTTGTTGGATTGCTTGGTACTTGTTCCACTGGTGGAGTTTTTCCATTAACATCCCTATCGTATTCAGTATTTCTAACACGCATTGTCGCGTGATTTAAACCTCCTGGAAAATCTACATCTGATGCCGCATCATCAGTTGGAGGTAAAACACCTTGGTCATAATAAGTGCTTAAATAGTTATACATAGCGGATGAATCCAAGGTAAAGTGATAGTTTTTACCTGATCCAGCTTCAGCTGAAGAAACATCGGTATCAACCATTCCGTAATATGAATAGTTGTTTAATAAAGGATAATCGCCAGTTTTACCAACGATATTACAATTGTTTGTATAAACATCGGTAAAGAAGCGTGAGTTGTTAACGTGTCCAGCAATATAACCTGTATAACAGTTAGCGCCGTATTCGTGTTCTTTATGATATTGTGATGGATTTGCTACTTTTGATGTCGCTCCAGTGGTGTCAATCGTATAATCTCTGAAATATAGATTATTCGCTCCACCGCCTTCACCAACATATCCAAAAACACCAATATCGCAATACCCCGCTCCATTAATTTGGAAATTAGATAAAGTTATTCCATTACCTTCAATAAAAGAAATAAATGGGTATTCAACTGACCCTAATGGTTCAAGAGGTTTTCTAGAGTCATAGCATCCCAAATTTAATTCAGTTGATGTTCCTGTTAATAATTTTCCATTATTATCGTAATTGTAAACATAATAATTATCATCTCCAGCAACTAGTTTCGCGCCGATTTGGAAATAATAACTTCTTTTATATGTTCCACCATAAACTTCATCAGTATATGTGTTATTCGTTTTATTGGTAATTAATACACCATGTTCATCAGTGTATTCTTGACCAATCAAAGCACTAGGAAAACCTGGCATATTATAATAAAGCATGACGAGGTTTTCATAATGTTTTGGACGGGTAATAATAAATGGATCACTTTGAGTTCCTGTTCCGTCGTGGAAATATTTTTTTAATACACTACCGGAAATATTTTCTTCTTTGATTTCGTAAAGTGGTCTAAACCATGCGAAAGAGATAGCGATAGACGCCATAGAGAGAACCATGCTTCCAATAATTGCAGCAGGAATAAATTTATATTTTAAGTCTCTAAATCTCATTATGAACCTACCTTATTTGAAACAAAGTCAACAGTCATTGAATCAATATCATCATCAAATTTAATATCATTTCCAGAAATAATACCAACGTCTTTATCAATATCACTATGATCGAAATAATAATTAACTAATGTTGGATTATATGTATATCCAATGAATAAAACTGTATATAAAGAACCAGCTTTAACGATATCATTTCCATCGCAAAAAACAATATCAAGCGATTTCGTTTTTTCAGCTGTTTCAACTGGTGTAGAAGAATTTTCAGGTGTTGAATAAGAAATATTTAAAAATGATGAATATGTGTCTTTATATTTTGATTCTCTTAAATAATTGTGAACTGATACAAATGTAGAGTTTGCATCAGTTTCATCAATATCTCCGTTTCGATATAAATATGTTCCGTTTTCATCTTTGCAAGAAGCAATAACGGCTTGGAATTGGATAATATTAGAAATCGAATTTAAAACATATGACTTGCTATCTAATAATTCACCAAAACAAGTAGTGTTAATAAAGAGATTTTGATCAACAGTGATTGGTTGTTTATGATATATTTCAACGCGAATTAAACGATCGATTTTTTCATTACGAGATTCAATGAATGAATCATATTGTTCGAGAACATATGTTTTTTCTTCACCACTTTTTTTGCCTTCTAAAGAATCTTCATCCCAATAATAAATGTCATATGATAACGCCATAATATTTGGGTCAGTACATTGAACACTAATTCCTGTCGCGGTTACAACATTATTTGAAGCAAACCACGCAACTGTGCCTGATATTGCAGCGAATAAAGAAAAACAAAGCATAATGCTTGAAACAATAACTCCTTTTAATGCTTTATTTTTCATTAATACTCCTCGCTAAATAAATAAAAGCCAGCTGACGTAAGTTTATAAAAACACATACGGCAACTGGCTATCCATGTTAACGGATCCTATAGCTTTGCGTCACTAAATTACTTTAGTTTTGCTTTTGATAAAATTAATATATAGATTTCCTATATATAAATCAAGAAAAATATTTTTAAGTTCAATAAAATTTATCTATAAGATAATTGTTTTTTTATTGGTTAGATGATATTTTTGCGGTGTTAATAATTCTAACCGTGGTTGGTGATAATAACGCTGTTACGACAAATTCAATCGCAAAATTAACACTGACAAATAAATCAATAATGCTTCCGAAAGCACCATTAAAGAAAATATAAGAACCAATTAAGAATATTCCAGTATTTATTACTGGAATAACTAATGAAGAGACAACCATTCCGATGTTTTGATGTGTCTTAAATAATTTATAAATGAAGCCAGAAGCTAATCCTGCTAATGATGTTTTTAGCAAACAAACAAAGATTGTTCCGACTAAAGACATTGGCATAAATACAGCCTGAGTAGATGGAGCAAGAAGAATGAAACCACCATTAATTAATCCAACAATAAAAGCTGATAATGGTCCATACATAATTGACGCCATCGCAATTGGAAGAAGCGCTAAATTGATTGATATTGTTCCGATTGTAATGTAGTTAGAAATTAATGTTAATACAATCGTTAATGCACCTAATACGGCTGTGCCTGTTATTTTCCTAGTTGTTAAATTCATAAAAATACCTCTTAAACGGGCATATTATACACTTAATCTTTAAAAATTAAACGATATATTTTAGGGTTTTTAACAAAGAAATAATTTGTTCTTGGTATATTATTAAAAATATTTTTAGAGTTTTAATCTAATTCAAAATTGAATTAATTATTATTTTTCAATTAATGATTTAGAAGTCATATCACTAGGAATTTCAATTCCAAGTAATTCAAGAAGTGTTGGAGCGATATCTGATAATATTCCATCATGTAATTTAATTGATTTATCAGTAATAACAACCGGCACTGGATTTGTAGTGTGGGCAGTATAGACATTACCATTTTCATCTTTCATTTTTTCAGCATTACCATGGTCAGCTGAAATAAGAGCCACACCACCAACTTTATCTAATGCATCTACGACTTTTCCAACGCAATCATCAACTGCTTCAACCGCTTTAATAGCAGCATCAATAACACCAGTATGGCCAACCATGTCACAGTTAGCAAAATTTAAAATAATTGTGTCGTATTTTTTAGAATTAATGGCGTCGATTACTTTATCAGTTACTTCATATGCACTCATTTCTGGTTTTAAATCATATGTTGCAACTTTTGGAGAATTAACTAAGATACGGTCAGCACCTTTAATATCGCGGTCAGCACCACCATCAAAGAAAAATGTCACGTGAGCGTATTTTTCAGTTTCAGCAATACGTAATTGAGTCATATTGTTTTTTGAAATAACATCGCCAAATAAATTATCAAAAGATTGAAGTCCGAACGCTAATTCACCTTTAACAGTATCAGCGTATTTCATCATTGATACAAAGAAGACATTTTTAGGTCCTTTTGAATAATCAAGGCGATATGGTTTTTCTTTGTTATAAACAATGTTGTCTGGATTAGACATACATGTTGCGATTTGAATCGCACGGTCAGGACGGAAATTAGCAAAAACAATTGAATCATTATCGCTAATCATTCCGTTTTTATCACTAACAAAAGGAACGACAAATTCATCAGTAACACCTTTATCATATGAAGTTTGAATTCCTTTCAATGGATCTTCAAAATATTCACCTTTCGCAATAGTCATACAATCGTACGCTACTTGGATACGGTCATAGTTTTTATCACGGTCCATTCCATAATATCTACCACCGACAGTTGCGACTTTAACGTGTCCATTGTTAATGACATATTCTAAGAATCCTTTTCCTGATGTTGGAGCGGTATCTCTTCCATCTAAGAAGGCGTGATAATATACATTTTCAATTCCTTTTGAATGCGCTAAATTGGCAATCGCACAAATATGGTCAACATGAGAATGAATTCCTCCAGTTGAACATAATCCAAATATATGGAATTTAGAATTGTTTTTCTTTGCGTTTTCAATCGCGTCTAATATAGCTTTATTGTTATTAAATTCACCAGTTTTAATCGCATAATTAATGCGTGAAAGAGATTGACGAACAATTCTTCCAGCGCCGATATTCATATGTCCAACTTCTGAATTACCCATTTGTCCTTCAGGTAATCCAACCGCGTCACCAGAAGCATTCAATTGTTTAGTGTCATATGTTGAGAAAATACGATCTAAATTTGGTTTTTTTGCACGGCTTATCGCATTGCTTTCACTTGCAGGAGCAATACCATATCCATCCATAATAATGAGCATAACAGGTCTTTTATTCATGAGCTTTTCCTCCATAAATCAAGTATATTCTAAATGTTTTATTTTAAAAATAAACTATTTATTTCATTTGTGTGAAGATTTTGTCCAATAATTATCAATAATTGTTGGCCATATTGTTTATTTTCAATATTAGTTTGTTGTTTGGTTTTATTAATTTCAACATATTGATTGTTGTGCTTAATGAATCCCTTGATCCGAATAATGTTTCCGTATTTATTCGTGTTAATTAATTTATCGGTTATTTTTAATAATTCATCTAATTTGATAGGAATATTTAATAAATATATTGTTTGATAATTGTCATTAACATTAATAGAAGATATTTTAATATCTTGTAATAAATATTTATTATTTAAAATAATATCAAAATCATAGTCATCTAAATTATTAATGTTTTTTAATAATATTTGATTGTCTTTGAATTTAATGTTGTATTTATCGCAATAATCAATAAAAGTATTTTTATTATCAATATTTGATTCATCAAATTTATTTAAAATTATCGATCCAGCATATTTAATTTGATTAATAAAAATATTTGTTGATATATCATCTAATGATAAATATGTTGGATCAACAATATTAATTACATTATCTAATTCAAACCAGTTATTAATTGGTTCTTCATATAACATATCCAGTAAATCATTTGGATTAAATATTCCAGAAGGTTCAATTAATAAATAGTCATAACGTTTCATTCCAATCGCAATTAATTTGGTTTTTAGTCTTCTTAGATAACTATCGTGATCATTATTTACTGTAATTGATTCAATGTCGATTTGATTATCATAATTATATAAAATCAAAGTATCGACATTGATCGCTCCAAAATCGAATTCTAAAACGCAAATCTTTTTATTTGATTTTTTTAAATATGATATAAATCTTTTTAAGAATGTTGTTTTTCCAGTACCGAGAAAACCACTGATCAATTGAATTTTAGTCATTTATATTGATTTAAAGATGAATCATAAAAATAACCAGATTTATTTAATACTTCATCAATTTCTTCTTTTGAATAATCTAAATCGCTACATAATTCATCGATTGATGAATATATATCTCTTAATTTAGTATTGATAACACTAAGTAATATATTTGGATCTTTAATCATCTTTATTCCCTTTTATTTTACTAATTATAATTTATTATAACTTTTTTATTGCTTAATAATAAGAATATTGTTCGATTTAGATTATCAAAAAATTAATTCATCTTAAGTTGATTATTCTTTTATCATTTGTAGACTCAAATTCATTTCTTTAGGATTTTTTGCCCATTATAATTACCAAATTAAATCATAAATCACATAACCATTGCTTGATTTTTTGAATTCTCCATTTTCGTTGATATAAACTGCATAATCATCTAAATCAAATGACTTAAAACGACCTCTTTCGTTTAATTCATCAATCACTGATTTATATTCTGGAGTATTTTTTAATTCTTCCGGGACATTATTTAACTCATATAATTTATAACCCATTTGCCTTATCTCCTTTCTTTTTACGACTTAATTATAAAAAAGAAATAAAGAAAAATGGTCAAATCACATTTGACAATTGAATTGACCATTTTTAATTATTATATAATTAATGAATCAGCGTATCCGTTATTTTCTAATAATTCATTAACCTTATCTATATCGTATATTTTATTTTCTATTGCGTATCGAATTATTAAAGCAAATTTATTAGAAGACGATAATGTATAACCAGATTTCTTCAATAGATATTTGCATTCATGATTTGTTACTTTTAATGCGAACGCTATCTTTAAACAAACATTAAGAGATGGATGTGATTTTTCTGAAACAATAGATGACCAAAGTTGTCTAGAAATATTAGCTTTATTATAAACATCTGCTGGATTATTATAGCCATATTTATTCATTAAAGAATAAAGGTAATCCACGAATGATACACTCTTCTCTTTATTTTCACTATGTTTATTAATGAATTCTTGTAAAGTTTCCATGTCTACATTAATTATATCATTAATAAATAATCGTTATCAAATCACTATTAACATTAAATAGCAATGAATATTTCCTTAATCATTATTGTTATTATTAGATTTTTCATTATTTCTCTAAATGAAAACCCCCCTCATCCAATTTTCTATAAATTTATATAGGATTGGTTTTGGGGGGATATTTCATTTATAATTTTGGTTTATTTTCCCTTTTGGATTTAAAGAGATAATAAAATTAATTAAGTTTTTAATGAGAATTAAAGATTAATGAAGAATGCTGTTGGATTTTTTGCTATAAAATCACTGTAAGTCACTCCTCTTAACATAAATTGAACAATATGGACGTTGACGGAAATGGAAGTGACCATGTAACCATCTGAAATTGAATCATCTTCAAAAACGCATTTACCAGTTTGTTCAACATATCTTCCATCCGCGTTTTCTATTGGTTCACCACCATTATCAACAGTTACTCTAACTGTAACTAGAGTACCACGGCCTGGTATATTTACAATTTCTTGGATCAAACCATAAATTGTATTGTCGTATAAGTCTTCGTAAGCAACTTCTTCTCCAGCATCTTCAGATAAGTAATAGCATCCACAATTTGAACAATACCAGTGTTCTTTTAATGCTGGCGATGTAGATGTAGCTTCAGTTGCAACACGATGAGATAAATTATGGCCTGTTCCTGCATCTCCTTTCTTGAAATCATCTTGAGGCTTTTCGGTTCTAGCGGTTAAATCAAGCCAAGTATTGGTTGTGGATGATTGATCGAATTCAACGTGAGCAAGAATTGATGGGCTAACACATGTTTTCGCAGTTGTTGCGACTGCTTTTAAACCTGTGTATTGGTGTGAAGTTAAATGTACAGTCACATTAGCAAAATCAGAATATTTTAATGTAACGTGAACATAGATATGCTCACCATTAGCAAATTGATGTTCTAAAGAGTAAATAGCATTTGCTGAAAATGCGTTTAATTCTAAAACATTATAATCTTCGTCATAAACAACGATAGTGCAATTTGTTCTAAAAATTCCGGTAGATTCACCTTGAGTTAAACCAATTACTAAATTAGTGGATGCGGCAGTTCCATCAAACACAATATCAAAAATATGTTTTTCGTCTCTAACATAATCTCCGCTAACAAAGCTATCGGCTTGTAATGTGCCATCACCATAGTTTACAGTTTTATTAGAAGCAATTGTTCCTGTACATCCTTCATGATTACAATGACCGGTAATTGGGTTATATTCATGTCCGATAGCATCAACTGATTCAGTTTTAGTATCGGTGTGTCCATCATAGAAAGCAGTATAAGTTCTAACTCCTTCTGTATCACATGTTGGATCTGTAGTTACTTCACTTGAAACTATCGCATCATGTAATTCCACATGTGAACTATCTTTAGCACAAACATATTTTGCTTGAGCAGTAAAATCTGTCCATACAAAAGAATCGAATCTGAAATCATGACCGCCTTTAATAACTTCGTCATAAGTTTGAACAGCGAATGCACTATTGGCAAATGTAGCAGTGTATTTTCCTAAACCATCGCTTTCGCAAGTAGATTCTGTTACAACTGTATATACAGAATCAACCATTTCGCTCTCTGTATGAGTAGCGTCTTCAGTACAAACTCTTTCTGCTCTACATGTCATATGATCAGATGACCAAACATATTGTGGGGCAGACCAAATATGTTCATGAATTTCTTGTGGTGTTTCACTACTTTTATTACATCCTGCTAAAAAGCCACAGACCAATAATGAAATCATCACTAATTTTGTTTTTTTCATATTATTCCTTTCTTGTGCAGTTTAAAAAACTACAGTTTTTGGAAATGGCAAAATTTGCTTAACAAAAACAATATTATTGATATAAAATATAAAAAATACGAAATGTGTACTTTTTTGAGACAATTTTCTTGATTGTCTTTTTCTTTTAAGTGATAGATTGCATAACCGGAGGTAATGTTATGAATTATGGTTATGCAAGAGTAAGTACAATCAATCAACACTTAGATAGACAAATAGATGAATTGCATAAAGTCGGACTTTTGGACTCACAAATATATGTTGATAAAGAATCAGGCAAAGACTTTAACAGAACAAATTACAAAAAGCTCCTTAAAAAATTAAAATCTGGAGATGTTTTATATGTAAAGTCTATTGATAGACTTGGTCGCAATTACAATATGATTCTTGATGAATGGAGAATTCTTACCAAAGAAAAAGATATTGATATCGTTGTGATTGATATGCCCTTATTAGACACAAGAGTAAAAGGAAAGAATTTAGTAGGTAAATTTATTGCTGATGTTGTTTTACAAGTTTTATCTTTTGTCGCAGAAAACGAAAGAGAAACAATGAAACAAAGACAAGAAGAAGGAATAAGAATGGCAAAGCTTAGAGGAGTTAGATTTGGTAGACCATCCACTCCTACACCTGATGATTTTGATAACATTGTTAAGCTTTACAAAGAAAAGAAAATCACAGTGGTAAATGCGATTGAAATGTCTGGATTAACTCGAGGAACTTTCTATAGAAAGCTAAAAATATTAGATGACCATTCTTGATATTTTATCAATCGTTATTTTTATTATTCTAATCGTTTAAAGAAACCGCATTAAAACAATGAATAAACAGGAAGCCTTTGGAATACTACTTTTTTTCCAATGTACGAGACTTGAAATTATTCCTCTTCGTAATAATATGAATAATCAATACCTTTCATAAAGATATCTCTATTATTTATATCGTTAGTTAAGGCTTCTTTAAGAAGGCTAAAAATAGGTTTAGGATTAACTGGGCTCACTTTCATTGCAGACAAATATTTGTCTTTATTAATCTTTGACCAATCAATGCACTTCTTCAACCTGTTCTTTAGAAGTAAATCTAGCCAAATTCTGGTAGCTCTGCCATTTCCTTCCATGAACGGATGCGCAATATTCATTTCAATATATTTATCCACTATTTCATCAAATGTATTATCTGGCAATTTATCAATATCTTTTAAGACTTCTAATATGAAGTCTCCGTTTGCAAAAATAAATCCGTCTTTTGAAATAGTCTTGGTTCTGATTTTACCAGCAAATGGATATAATCCTTCAAATAAGTAACCGTGTATCTTTTGCAAAGCAACTGTCTTTCCAATTTCATCTTCTTCAACCAATTCTGTTTTATAAAAGTCATAAGCTTTTTTCTTGCTTTGTTCATCTATTGGATCTAATAAACCTTTTATCCAATCTTGAATTGCTTTTTTATATTTAGAAGGAATTATAGTAAGAAGTAGTCTAACCCCTTCTTCATTAATAACATCAGAAAGATATTTTTTACCATCATCCGCATATAATTTCAGTTGTCCACAAAATGGTGACAACTCAGGATTTCTCACTTTGACATTGTTCCAATATCTTCTAGGTGAATTAGGCTCAACTAAAATAGTGATAAAATCTACGGCAGAATACCACCACAAAGAATCAGCATTGTCCCAAACAGCGCGAACTGGTTTGTTATTAAAATATCTAATTGGGCGTTTTAACATATTTATTAGATAAGATAAATTAATTATTTAATCGCACTTTTAATGTAAAAATCAGCGATCTCTTCTGGATTTTCTTTAAAGTTATTATTGACCCAATATTGAAGTACAACAATGAATTCCTCTATCGCTAATGATTTTCTTAATTCAAGAGGAATGAAACTATTAACCATTGGATAATTAGCGTAATATGAAGTCACAAATTTAGATAATTGGTTTCTAAATTCCACGAGGAATAAAGCATTTACTTTATTTGATAATATGCCTTCAAATAATTCTCTTTCATCTCTAACATGATAAAAGATAT
>JAQYER010000038.1 GCA_028723545.1 Caryophanales bacterium | reverse complement strand
TCTTTCTTATTGTCACATGCGGTTAAAGCACCGACTAATAAGGACGCTAAAGCTAAGGTACATACTACTCTTTTCTTCATTTTGTTTTCTCCTTATATTTTCCTTTTTTAAAGGTTGCAAAATTATTTTAATAAAAATAACGTTTTTAACAACATTAATATTTACAAATTAATATTTGTAAAAAAATTTTTTAGTTTAATTAATTGATACAAAATTACAATTTTTTCACAAATAATCACAGTTTTTGTTAAATGGCCGGATTCACTTGCATTCCACCATAAAAAACAAAGAATACGGCTAATATACCTATTATAAAAATTGAAACAACAACTACATAAATATACCAAGGTAATTTAGACATGTTTTTTGATTTCTTAATTAGAAAAATACATAGTCCAAAAATGGATATGATGACAATTATCGATAATATAATTCCTACGATAAAATATGGCATATTTTTATTTAAATAAATAATTATCTTCTTCGCTTAATTTTGATTGAAGATTAGAAGCGTAATTAGCGAATGATTCGTTATTTGAATCAGAATAATTTGCGTCTTCATTTTTGTAAGCGAATTGGTTGATATATTCGTTAAATCCATCAACAGTAAATAATTTATCTTGTTTTAATGAAGTAATATATGGTTTAATCGCATCTAATGAATTTTGGCAAACTGGATATGAAGTTGACAAATCTCCATCATTATTTGGGGCAACAGAAATAATGCAAGATCTCCAAAATAATGGATTTCTTTGATAAGAATCGCCACCATAACCAGTACATTTTGTTGTAGTAAATCTTTTAGATGGCATTAGTCCGCATCCATCTTTGGTAACTCCTAATGAACGATCATGGTCATATGGAATTAAATACATTTTGTGTGTTGTTGGCTCGAAATAAATATATGTGTTGTTGTAATTACATCTAATATCATCTGGATCACCAACCGCCCAAGAATATGTTAAAAATCTTGCAAGATAATCAATATCGACAATATTGCTTAATTCATTATCAAAATTAGATCCTTTTTGATTTATTTTTGTAATGAAATTAATTAAATCAGAATGAGTAGTTGTCTTTTTGTTTGTTTTAATATCGTAAACTGGTTCGTAATTATTTTCCGCATCAGAAATGCCTACTTGATTAGATTTAACTACATATTCTCCATTCTTTTTAGTTAAAACAGTATCTAAAACAAAATCCGCTCCCCAAGATAATTTGTATAAATCACCTTTCGCGCTTTCTTTATTAAAAAATCTTTTCATTAATATTTTGTCAATCGATTCTAAAACTTCATAAATTTCAGAAAATTGTTTTGTGTCACCATTATATAAATTAACATTTGTGAGACTTGTTTGTTGAGCAATTAATCCTTTTTCTCTAAAGATATAATTCGTATATGTTTGTCTTAGTCTAGTTTGGTCGTAATTACGATTCCATTTAAGATCAAGTTTTTCCATATCACAAAATGTTCGATCTTCTCTTTGCTCTTTTCCAGAAGTGTCATTTGTCCAATCGTGATATATTTCAGGACAATTTGCTTTGTAAAATTCTTCATCAAATGTTTCTCCAAATGATAACTTATAGTGGATTCTTCCGTTTGAAAAATCATCATAACGAGAAGTGTTTCCTTTTCTTCTAAATCCAACATCATTAAAAGTATATGATGTTTCATTTACTTTTATTGTTAAGTCTGCTGGGAAATAATAATCTTGGTATTTCAAATAATCAATTGAACTATATTTTTGTAAATATTCATATGATTTAGTAGAAAATTTAATATCAAATGATAATGTTGAAGTTGGAGACCAAAAATCTAAATATTCTTGTGAATTAATTAAGGCAACATTTTTGCCAATTTCAACGTTATCGATAACATCTTGTCCATCATTACTTGATGTAGAATTAGATGAAGTGTTTGAAGAGGTGTCATCGATAGAAGATGAACCTGTTGGACTAGAGGTTGAATTAATAACATTGCAACCTGATAAGCTTATAAGAGCGGTTAAAGTTAATAAATAATATGTCTTTTTCATAGTAATTAATTTTATTAACAAAAAAACAGAAATTGCAATATCAACTTCCTGTTGATTCGTATTTTCTAATATTAATTATCCAAATAAACATTGAGAAAGATAAAAATAATATAGACACTCCAGCAATAATAAAAGACAAATAATAACAATTATATGTTCCTTTTAATATTGCCTCAAAAGGAAGAGAAGAAAATAAACCAAAAGGAAAAGCAAAACATAAAATAAATTGCAAAACTTTTGGGAAAATATTAATTGGGTATCGAGAATAATCGCGGAAATTATAAACAATTTGTAATAATGGTCCACTTTTCTTAAAACGGAACGCGAGTGAAGAAAAAATGATTTTTAAAGAAGAAATGATAATGGCGCCAAAAACTGAAGCAACAATTAAAAGAAATATCGCTTGGAAATTCCAACAAACAGAAGTGTTCAAAGAACATATAACAATTAGGAAAATTCCCACAATAAGTTCACCGAAAGCATCAAATTGGAATCTTTCAGCAATGATTTGAAAAAGGATAGGAAGTGGCCTTAAAAAATATCGGTCAACTGTCCCATTAGCAACTCTAAAATACGCGACTCTCCATAATTCATCAGTAAATAAATGATCTAGTCCAATTGGAATTAACGAAAATCCATAAATTAATCCAATTTCCCAAAAAGTCCAAGATATCCCATTTGAATCAATTAATGATGGAACACTGCTAATTGTTAAATAAATAGTGCCTAAACTAGATGCACTTGCTAAAAAGAAAGCAAAAATGGAAATAAATAAATCAGCTTTGAATTCAAGGCGACCAATGATGCTTTGTTTTATATATGAAAAATATAATTTGATATATCTAAACATAATTAACCACCATGTACAGTTACTTTCTTTATTGCTTGATTAAATAATATCGTTCCAAATAACGATAAAATTACACACCAGAAAGAGGCTATAATTACAACAATAATTCCATCAAGAGCGAAACTTAATAATCCATCACCTAAATATGAATACGCTGATGGAATAATATTTCCTTCAAGAAGATAAGGACTTTTTCCTAATAATATTAATACTGGATTTTGTACCATTCCCGCGAAAGGTAAGAAATTAACAATTTTCTTAAATATATCTCCAGGAAAAAATGAAATAGGAATAGCAGTTCCACTTAAAAAAGCAATGACTATTTGTTGCATTTGATTCAATCCAAAAGCCGCATTTGTATAAAAAGTTAAAACTCCAGTAAAAAATGAAATTGCTTCATTAGTAAGGCAAGAAATAACAATTAGCAATAAGAAAATGATTATTGATATCAAAAGTTGATAAATTGATGTAATTGAAACAAAACCAATACAATAAAAGACAACATAAGCGATTATATACATAGGAAATCCAAATAAAAATATTTGAATAAACAAACCGCCTAGTGTTGTGAACATAAATCTAATTTGATAAGAAATTGGTTTGGTTATTTGCATGGCGATTGTGCCTTCTTTGACATCGTCAGTAACGCTTTCCATCGTTCCTGATGCGAAGGTGGTAAAAGAAAAAATATTGGCAAAAACCATATAAGTAATCATCTCTTTCATCGTAAAACCATTTATAACTGGCTCTAAAGATGATTTATAAACAGCAATCCATAAAAACAAAGACGCCATTACTTCTAAAGCAGTTACAATTATCCAAACAACAATATTAAAACGATATGATAAAACCGACATCATATTTGCTTTAAAAAATGGAAAATATTTTCTTAATTTTGAAGCCATTATTTGTCTTCTTTCGCTAAGATACTTTTAACTACTTGTTCAATCGATATTTCACTAATTTTCATATCGGTCGCTTCAAGATGTTTAAAAGCGTAATCAACAATTGTTTCTAATTTAATTTTGTCATTATCAAAACTAATTGATATTGAACAATCGTTTTTTGTATATGTGACTAGATTGTCAAAATGGTCCAATGAATCAATATCCAAATCTTTTTTGGTGCGAATTTCAACTGTTCTTAAATCACCAAATTTATGTTTAATATTTGATAAAGGTCCATCATAAATAATATTTCCTTTATCAATTAAAATTACTCTCGAACACAAATTTTCAATATCAGTCATATCATGAGTTGTTAATATTACAGTCGTGTGATATTTTTCATTCATCAATTTAATTGCGTCACGAATTTTTTGTTTAACTAAAACATCTAAACCAATTGTTGGTTCATCAAGAAATAAAATTTCTGGATTATGAATCCATGAAGCCGCTAAATCCGCTCTCATACGTTGACCTAAAGATAAAGTTCTAACAGGTTGGTTAATAAATTCTTTAATTCCTAATACTTCATTAATAAAAGATAATCTTTCTTCATATTCTTGATCAGAGATTTGATAAATATCTTTTAATATTTTAAATGTTTCAATTAAGGCAATATCCCACCACAATTGAGTTTTTTGGCCAAATACTACTCCGATTTTATTAGCAATTTTCTTTCTTTTTTTATATGGTTCTTCATTATCAATCAATACTTTTCCGCTAGTTGGCATAAGAATGCCACATAACATTTTAATTGTTGTTGATTTACCTGCTCCATTAGAGCCGATATAACCAACTATTTCACCATCATTAATTTTAAAATTAATGCTATTGACCGCAGTTGTTTCTTCATATTTTCTTGAAAATAAAGTTTTAAACATTCCAAAAACGCCTTCTTGGCGAACTGGTTTGCGAAATACTTTAGTTAAATTAATTACTTCTATCATAATAAGATATATTGAATATAAATCTTCTAAATTGCTTTATTATTATACAAATTTAATGCTTTAAAAAAGAATGAATTTATTCATTTTTTAATTTTTTTCCAATAAATTGTATTTTTTCTTTGTTAATAAGATACTTAACGCTTTTATAAGTTGCAAAAATATATTGTAAATATATAATAAGGCGTTCGCACATAAAGGAGAAATATATGAAAAAAATTAAAATCGTTCCTATGATGCTCACTGCTTGTTTATTAGCAGGATGTAACCCAAACACCACATCAAGCGATATTACAAACACAGATACATCATCCGGAACAACTTCAAGCACACCTACTCCTACAAAAGGAGAAATATTATCATTTGACGTTAATGAATCTTACAAAGAATATAAGTCAGTTCAATTAGATAAGATTGACGATATTCAAAAAGATGGAGGAGATAATACAAAATATAAAAGAACTTCATTTTTTGAAAATAAAGATGGCGGAAAAGATACATATAAAGTTGGATCTGCAAATGCTTTTAAAGTCGAATGTAAAGGTTCATTCTTAGATTCTACTGGCACATTAGTGTATTCAACTATCGATGAAATTAATCACAAATTATTAATCAAAAACACTGCTGGTGAATATGTTGATGTTACTAGCGAAGAATCAACATATGTATCTATTTTAAATAATGAATTTGACTTCACCGATGCTGCAGTTGGACATGAATTTAAATTAACATTAAGCCCAGATGCCAACAAATATACAGGTAATTATGAAGATTCAATGGAATTTGAAGTCGTTAATGCTTGGAATGTATATAACGCTCTCGATTTAGCATATTTAGATAATGTCGATCCAACAAGTAATCTCATTTCTGAAGATGATAGAAACAATCATGACACATTCATCATGGATGTTTGGAAAGATGTTAGAGATATCGAAATCGCTAACTCAATTCAAGGAATTGTATTGCAAAACGATATCAATGTTACAAGCGAAGACCTTCCAGATTATTTAAAATGGTCAAGTGAAGAAGTTGATACATATCGCAAACAAAACGAATCAGATTTCACAACTTGGTCTAAAAACCTTTTCAAAACATATGAAGATGAAAATGGTAATTCAAAAGAAAGAACAGACGAAGAATGCTACGCTCTTGGAAAAGAGAAATTACAAGGATCATTAAAAGATTTTGTTAATGTTTATTCTCGTATTACTGCATTAGATGAAACATTCACAATTGAAGGTAATTATTTCAATCTCGATGTCACTGGAATTAAGAAAATCGTTAAATTTGGCGATAAGAGCCTTGTTCAAGCTGCTTCATCAAATGGATCACATTCTCAATTACTTGCATTCCCAGGTGATGGAGGATATGGTCATGATAGCTTTGGAGTTGGCATTCCATTCCAATTCAGAAATCAAGATGGTGAAATCATTATTAATAATATGAATATTAAAGGTAATGGTACACGTGATAATTCTAGTGAAAATCTTGGTGGTATTATTTGTATCAAATCAAATTCTTCAAACTTTGTTGCAACAAACGTTAACTCTTCTGACACCTTTATTACAATTTTCACAAGACCTTGTTATGATTCAGATACACCTTCAAAATCAACTATTGATAGATCAAGATGGTATGATTCATATTCATCAATGTTATTCTTCTATCGTTCACAAAATAACTACATCACTAACTCAATTATGATTGGAGCGGGTGGAGCATTAATGTTATTAAGTGAAATTGACAATGAATATCCAGCTAGCTGTGATGTTTCAAATTCATATCTTGAATCTTATGTTAACGGACAAGAATCTTGGTTTGTTGATAAAAACGCTCAAACATATGTTCCAATGATTGCTCAATATCAATTAGGAATTTTAAATACTCTTGCTACTAAATATGGAATTACTGAACAATCAAGCTTTGTAAAAGTTCAAGATGGAAAACCATATGTTAACTTACTCGCTATTCACCTTGATGGAGATAATCCATTCGGTAATACTTTAGCAGGTGGACACCAATTAGTTGGACATCTTAATATCGATGACAATAGCTTAGTTAATTATGATGAACTTTATCAACCAACTGGCAGTTTATATCCATATGTTGCAACCGCTCAAGCATTAAATGCACAAGGAATGATATTTAAATCTTCTACTGGTGCTTCTTCAATGGCTGGAGATACTACCGGAACTGAAATGCTTTATTATTCAAAAGCATTTGCAAGCCTTCCAAAGGAAAATAGAACTGCTATTGCTCAAGCATTTGCTTCTCAAAACGCTCAATTAGGACAATTAGTTGGAGCAGGAATGTTCCCAGCTTCATATTCTCACGATCTTATTTCCCCAGCATTAACTGCACAAGGAGCTAGTATAGTTGCTGATGATATCGATAACAACTGGAAACAACTTGTCCAAGGCGATTATTTAACTCTTAATTTACAAGTTACTACAACAACTCACTATTTCGGTCTTGTATTAGGATATTAATTAGATTACATTTACCAAAGGAGTGGCTAATAACCATTCCTTTGGTGCAATAAAGAACAAACTATGAATGAACTTATTTTATATTTAATAACATTTATTAGCGCATTACTCATTATTGGAGGATATTTTTTTGTTCGTTTTG
>JAQYER010000037.1 GCA_028723545.1 Caryophanales bacterium | reverse complement strand
GAATTAATGGAAAATAATGGTGTCTATTATTCTCTTACTGGCCCGTTTGGTGGATCTAGATATGATGATAATTCAATTAAAACCAAAGCTAATTCATATTTCTTAAATGGAACAGATTATGGATATAGTTCATATCATATTTATGATGGACAAATAGACATTTCTTACCTTAACGAACACGGAAATACATTATATAATCAATCAATTTCTTATTAATTAACAATAAAAATGTTGTAAACGATAGTAAAGTAAAAACCTCATCCAAGAGCTAATTGCTCGAGCGAGGGTGAGGTTGTTTTTATTTGACTCTAAATGATTCTAGTATTTCAGTTATCAATTAAAAAATCAAAAAAGCGCAAACAATAAAATAATAAAATATCAAAAAAGCGCAATTAAATAGTGAATAAAGTAAATTCAACAAAAATTTCTAAAAACACTTATAAGCTTCAATTTGTTTTGAATAAATTATTCAGCATAGCAACTTCCGCCGATAAATTCTCTAATTAATGAATTGCATGGAACCCATTCATCGGGCATATCGTCGAAATATTTAAGCATACGAATTAATCGTTCAGCGACTGGGAAATATTCAGAATCAGTATCAATTTCTTTTAATGCTGGCATCGCATATTTTTTCATGACACATAATTCATATGAAAGCATTGAGTTATAAACAAAATCAGCGCCTTCTTGAGTATCATAAATCCATTGGAATTCGCCTCTTCTAACACTTGGCCACATTTGCATTGTTTCTAAAGCACTTGAACCACGGAAATTTTTATCGCGAACAATTCTTCTTAATAAACGTAAATCAGTAATTGAAATAGGGTTAGTGTTATCTAAATTGATTTGAGCTTGAGGAGCGATGAATATTTTATATTTTTGGTGCTTAGGAATTAAAGTAGTCATTCTTTCGTTTAATGCATGAATACCTTCAATAATAATTGGTTCATTTTCTCCAATTCTTAAAGTTCTTCCTTTAACGCGACCACCGATCTTAAAATCAAATTTAGGAAGAGTAACTTCTTCACCATTAATTAAATCGAGCATATTTTGGTTAAATAAATCGATATCTAAAGCTTCAATTGATTCTAAATCAGGTTTTCCATCTGGACCAATAGGGCATTTACTTCTTTCAAGATAATAATCATCTAATGAAATTCTTACTGGTTTAATTCCACGTGATAATAATTCAATTCTTAATCGATTAGCGAAAGTTGTTTTTCCACTTGATGAAGGACCAGCAATACAAATAAGACGAATATTTGAAATATCGGCTTCAATATTTTCGCCTAATTCAGCGAGCATACGGTTATGACGAGCTTCACATAATTGAATAAAATCAATAACACCATCTTGATGGATGTGTTCGTTAATTCCTGCGACAGTATCCGCACCAGCGATTTGTGCCCATTCATGAGATTCTTTTAATACTTTTCCAAATGTTGGAGCGTCTTTAAATCTTGGAATCATTCCATTACATTCAGCACGTGGATATTGAATAATTAATCCAGGTGAATAAGGTAAAATCTTATAATCTTTTAAATAGCCTGTTGATGGCACCATACGAATATACATATAGTTCAAATATCCATCGCAGTCATATAAGTGAACAGTTTCTTCTGGACGATATTTTAAAATATCTAATTTGTCTAAAAGACCATGTTTTAAATATATGTCTTTAGCTTCTTCATTTCTAATTTTGATACGTTTGAATTCAAAATCAGATTTAATAATTCGATCAACTTCTTCTTGAATGGCTTTAACCATATGTAAATCCGCTCTAACGGTAGTGTCTAATAATTGAACGAAGACGCTTCTTGAAACGTTATAGCAGAAGCGGATTTTTAATCCTGGATAAACGCGGTCAAACGCCATCGCGACGACATAGCGAAGAGAACCTTCATAAATGCGCATCGCATCGCGATCTGAAACAGTGCAAAATTCGATATTCGCATCATAATAAACTTCATATGTTAATTCTCTTACGCGATTGTTTACTCTCGCACATATGTATTTTTTCTTGTCTTCTTCAGGAATTAAATCTAACAAACGAACATTTTTGTTAAATTCCTTTGTGGTGTTTAAATAATTTAATGTAAATTGCATACTTACCTCCTTGGTGTCTTTATTATTTTATATAATAAGAAAATAAAAAACAAGAAAAGCAATTATACATAGTATAATTAATCTTTAAAAATTATTAATAAAATAAAAATAAACTACTTTAAGAAAATTATTCGTGATGAACAATTAATTCATTTTGAGAATTGTTAAATTTATATTTTCCAAGAGGAGTTGATTTTAATAATTTTTCACCAATGATAACAGAAAATAATCCTTTGACTAAATCTGGTCCAATAAATGGGATAACACACCAAGAAAGAACATTTCCAAAACTGACTGCTGTCCCTTTACCAAGATATACAAAGTAGAACCAAATAGATCCAAATAAATAACAAACAAATAACGCTGCTAATAAACCGATAATTCTAAAAGGTAATTTTTCTTTACCGATTTTGGCAATTAAATAATATGTAGGAGGCATTAAAACAAATCCAATTAGATATCCACCTGTTGGTCCTAAAATCGCAGATATTCCACTTGAAAAATTAGCGAACACTGGAACACCAATGATACCTAATAAAATATATGCTGTAATTGCAAACATCGATGTTTTAAAATCTAATGTCCAACAACATAAAAATATCGCTAAAGTTTGTAAAGTAAAAGGAACAGTCATGACTGGAATTGAAATCCATGAACATATTGTTATTATTGCAGCGAATGTTGCGGCCATTGTGATTGAGTAAACAATTTTGTTTTTCATGGCTTTTATTATAAATTTATTTCATAAAAAATCTACACAATATTTGTAAAATTATTTTAAAGTTTAATTTCGATTTCATTTAATGTTATTGGATGAATAAATTTTAAATAATAGGCTTTTAAAAACATATCGCCATTAACTTCGTCATTATATAAAGGATCATTAATTAATGGATGATTAATATTCGCTAAAGTCGCTCTTATTTGATGGGTTCTTCCAGTGTGTAATGTTACTTCTAATAATGAATTATCATTTTCATATTTAATTAATCGGTATTCAGTTTTACAAATCTTTCCGCCTTCATTAACGATTATTCTTTTATTTGAAGATGGATCTTTTAATATTCGATTAACGATAATTTCATGTTCTTTTGTTTTTCCTTTTACTAAGCAAAGATATTTTTTAATAATCTTCGTTTTAGAAAATTTATTTTTGATAAATTGATTTTTCGCAACAATAACTAATCCAGTCGTATATTTATCTAATCGATTAACGAGATGAATTTTTGACTTAATGTTATTAATTTTGTAATAGTGGGTTATTTGACTAGATAAATTATTATTAGATGAATATAAACTTGGTTCAACATCTAATCCATAAGGTTTATTAACAATCAATATATATTCATCTTCATAACAAACATTGATCGGATTTTCATTTTCAAATAAATTATTTGTTTCATCATTTAAAGTTACATCAATTACATCATCTTGATGAATTAAATAATTACGCCCTCGAATAACAATGTTATTGACTAAAACATGATTTTGTTTAATCAAATTATAAATGTTGCTACTTGAGAATCCTTCTTTTAATAAAAGTGAATTAATTCTTTCATTCTTTTTGGCAATGAACTTAAATGATATTGGCATACTTGTATTATAGTTATTATTTAAACAATATTCATCAATGATATATTTTCAATACAGTAAAATTTATTTTTATGATACAATCATCTAGTAAACATTCGGAAGGAGTGGAATTAATGGATAACGAACCACAATTTATCCAAATTGATTTTCCTGGATTTAATGTTGTTTTATGCTCTTTTGGAGCATCTATATATTCAATCAAAGTCAATGACCACGATATGATTGTTTCTTTTAAAGACAAAAACAATTGGCTAATTGATAATGGATATCATGGTAAAACAGTTGGACGGGTAGCGGGTAGAATTCCATATGGTTCAATAAATGTTAAAGATAAAATTTATCATTTAGACACGAACGAAAGAGAACACACTCTTCATGGAGGATATAAAGGATTATCTTTCCAAAATTTTAATGCGAATGTAACTCAATATAATGACTATTCTGAAGTAATATTTGAATATCGCTCACCAAATATGGAATGCGGATTTCCTGGAAATGTAGATTTTCAAATTATATATAAAGTATATAAAGATAAATATATCGAAATATTCCATAACGCTAAAACGGATGAAATAACACCAATATCATTAACTCAACATTTATATTTTAATCTTGGAGAAAATAATTTAGACAATATCTTCATGAAATTAAAAGCTAATAAAAGATTTTTATTAAACGATGATTTATTAAAACAATCATTAGTGGACGTTAAAAATACTTCATATGATTTTAATAAAGGCAAATTAGTGATGGAAGATGCTTTTAAAAAAGATGTTAAAGGTCCAAGAAAAAATGGTTTTGATGATATTTGGTATTTAGGTAAAACAAATAAAAACAAAATATGTGCTATGTTATCATCTCCTAGATATAAAGCTGAATTTTATACTGATTATGATGCTTCAGTTATTTATATGGATGGATATCCATCACATGAACAATTATTATCAGGTATTAGAGAAGAAATAT
>JAQYER010000036.1 GCA_028723545.1 Caryophanales bacterium | reverse complement strand
TATTAGAAGCTCAAAAGAAATATCAAAGAAAAATATTAGTGTGTCATGTTTTAAGATACGCACCTGCTTTTGAAAAATTAAAAGAAATCGTTGATAGCGGTGTCTTAGGAAAAATTATTATGATTGATGATGTTGAAAATGTTCAATATCAACATCAATCTCATAGTTTTGTTCGTGGAAACTGGAGGAATGATAACGAAACATCTCCAATGATTATGGCTAAATGTTGCCACGATTTAGATTTAATTACTTGGTTTGCTTCTTCTAAATGCGAAACTGTTTCTTCATTTGGCCAATTATCATTCTTTAAAGAAGAAAATCAACCAAAAGGAGCAAGCGATCGTTGTTTATCTTGCCAATTTGTTGAAACATGCCCTTACAGCGCGAAAAAGATTTATATCGATGACCATTTCTGGGGAAGAAATATGATTACTGATGCTGACCCAAATACCGATGCAGCAGTATATGAAGCGCTTGAAAAAGGACCATATGGAAGATGCGTCTTTAAATGCGACAATAACGTCGTCGATAATCAAGCTGTTATTATGAAATTTCAAAATGGAATTGTCGCTAATTTAAGAATGACTGCTTTTATGGATCGTTCTGGTCGTGATTTTACAATTTATGGCACCCATGGTTGCTTATATTTAAGAGAAGATGATGATTTAATTACTTTAAAAATATTTGGCACTCACGAAGTTAAAAATTGGAAAGTATCTGATTTAGCGGATGTCCATAGCAGCGCTCATAACGGAGCGGACCAACGAATGATTGAAGAATTATATGGTATTTTAATTGGAAAAGACCCAGTCAAAACTTCTTTGGATGTTTCTGTTGAAAGCCATTTAATCGCTTTAGCAAGCGAAGAATCTAGATTAAATAATGGAGAAGCAATTATTGTTAAGCACTAATTATGTTTAAGCACAACACCTATGTTAATAACGATCAATTAAGCCCATCAAAAAAAGTTCTATCTAATTTTTTAGATGGACTTTTTGTGTTTATTATCTCCTTTTTATTAGTGAATTTCGCATCGATTCCTATTTTAAAAAACAATAATCATTTTAAAGAACAAATAAATGATTTAACTTCAACTGTGTGTCAATTATATGACATTCAAGAAGAAGCAAAATTGTCATATAGAGTAAGTGAAGAAGAAATATATACTGAAGGTAAATTATTTGATGAATATATTAATAGCCATATTTTGACATCATATTCATATCATCAAGATAAGTTTAATGAAAAGCAAATTGCCATTGATGATTTATCAAATAAGGCAACATATGAAAATGATTATCTTGGTTATTATTATGTAAATTATAAATATAATAACAATATTAATATTGAACAATATAACAACAAAACTCCAAAACAATATTTTGTTGAAGATATTATTTTAGGTAGTGATTGCGCAACATACTATGAAACACATGATGACAATATCCCTTCATTAACATCTGATGTGGCGATTGATTTATATCAATATTTAAATAAAATATCCGAAAAATCTCTTTATTATAATGATTTATATTCTTTCTTTTCGAATAATAGCCGAAGTGCTTTATCTGATTTAAATAATTATGAACCTTATAATAATTTATATATTAGATATACAAATATTTATAAAGATTTAGCAGGCATTGAATGTCTAGTTTTAATTCTGACATTCACTTTGACATATATTGTAATATTCGCTCTCCCTCAAATATTTTTTAATGATGGATTAACTCTTGGAAGATTAATAACTAAAACAAGGCTAATTCACTCAAAAAATGTCGCTTTATCATTATCTTTAAATATTATTTTAAATTACATTAAATTGTTCTTCCTTGTTGGAATAATTGGAACATTTTCATTTGGATTATCAATTTTAGCTGTTCCACTTGGAGGATGGTTTAATGTATTAATTTTTGTTTTAGTTTCTTTTGTATTGCTCATTGTGGATTTCTTCTTTAGAACATTCTCAGCAAACAAAATATCATTGATTGAAAAATTTTCATTTACTGATTATGTCAATATTAAAAGAAACGAATACGAAGAATAAAGGTGCCTTATATGAAAAGAATTAGACTCGACACAAAAAATTTAACATTATGCTTTGATTTAAAAGGAATAATGGGTCCAGAATATTTATATTTTGGTCCAAAAAAAGGAAAAGATTACAATTTTAAAGACTGCTATTTAAAAGATGAACAAAAAAATATATGTGGTGTAATTTTTTTAAGACCATTATTATCTAATTATGGTTGGTTTGAACACCGCGAATATTCTTTTGTTATAAAAAATGAAGATGGCTCATATTCGAATGAATTTAAATTTGTTTCAGTTAATAAAAATGAGACGAAATATATTCCTATTATGCCTAGCGGAAGAAATCCTAGCCAATGCATATCTTTTAAATATGTCGACTCTAATTATCAAATATCAATTACGTTAGTTTATTGTGCTTATTATGATTCAGATGTCTTTTCTTGTTACGCAGTTGTGGAAAATAATAATGAAAACGATATCCATTTATTAAAAGCATCTTCATTATCATTCCCAATTAATGAAAACGATTTTACAGTTGTTACTTATAATGGCTCTTGGGCGCATGAAAGAACAAGAACTGAAACTAAATTAAGAAATGGATTATTAACTAATTCAAGTGTTACTGGTTCTTCTTCCCATCTTCATAGCCCATTCACAATGATGCTAGATAAATCTAATCACGCATATGGCTTTAATTTGATTTATTCAGGAAATCATAAAACAACTTATGAGGCTGGATTTTTTAACCGTATGAACGTCATTGTTGGAATTAATGATTTCCTTTTTGATTGGACTTTAAAACATAATGAAAAATTTTACACACCAGAAGCGGTATTTAGTTATGGATTAGATGAAAGTGATATGAGTCAACATTTCCATCATTTTACTATTAATCATTTAATGAATCCTAATTGGTCAAATAAAGTAAGACCAGTATTATTAAATAACTGGGAAGGAACTTATTTTGATTTTACTGCTGATAAGATTTATGAAATCGCTAAAACATCCAAAGAATTAGGAGCGGAATTATTTGTTCTTGATGATGGGTGGTTTGGTCAAAGAAATTCTGATCGCGCTGGACTAGGAGACTGGTATTCAAATAAAGAAAAAACTGGCGGTGGATTAAATGTTTTATCAAAAAGAGTTAAAGATTTAGGGTTAAAATTTGGTATTTGGATGGAACCAGAAATGGTAAATCCAGATTCTGATTTGTATCGAAATCATAAAGAATATGCGATGTTAACACCTAAACACAATCCAACATTGTGGAGAAATCAATTAATGTTAGATTTAACAAACGAAGAAGTTAAACAATTTGTATATAACACAATATGTAATATCATTGATGAAGCGGATGCTGATTATGTTAAATGGGATTACAATCGTCAAATGACCGAAATATATTCAAAAGATTTCCCAACTAGTGAATATTTCCATCGCTACATCTTATCGTTCTATGAAATATTAAATAAAGTATTAGATAAATATCCTCATGTTTTATTTGAAGGATGCTCTGGTGGTGGAGGAAGATATGATTTAGGAATGTTTTATTATTTCTCTCAAAACTGGACTAGTGATGATTGTGACCCAAGAGAAAGAATATTAATTCAAGATTCAACATTAACAATGCTTCCTCAAATTGTCATTACTTCCCATGTTGCAAAATCACCAAACCACACGACTGGAAGAACATCTTCATTAAACGATCGATTCAACGTTTCTTGTTCATGTAATTTAGGATATGAATTAGATCCAACAATATTCACTAAAGAAGAGAAAGAACAAATAATTGAACAAATTGATTTTTATAAAAAACATCGTGAATCTATCCAACTTGGAAAAGCTTATCGATTAGGATATAAAAATATTTGTAAAGGTGTACTTATCATTCATGAAGAAGAATGTCATTTATTCTTATATCGCTTAGAAGAAGGCAAAATCAAAATCAAATGGCCTAATGTCTTTGATGATAATAAAGAATATATTGTTGAAAATATCACTAAGAAAGGCTGTGAATTAAATAATCATTATATTGAGGAAAGCATTTATGAAGACCTTAATATCGATTATGAAAACGATTGTAAGATTGGCACAAAACACATCATTATTAAAATCAAATAATTAAAATAACCTAGAAAAAAAGCACCTCATATTTCTTTCAATAATAAGAATTTAAGCGGTGCTTTTTAATTTCTTATTTCGCAAAAATAAGATTTTTTTAAATTTGCGAAATATAACACAATGTATTCGAAGGTGATAAAAATGAAATTAATTGAAAGAAAAAATATCTAAATACTCTAATAGATGTAATTAATACTCCTGATATAAAAGCAATTATGGGTGTAAGAAGATCTGGAAAATCCAAACTATTAGATGCTTTTTACGGCTATATTACTACCTTACTGGTAGGTCTTTTTTAGTTCTTGCCGACGATCTAATAAGAAAACTATATAATAATCCATTAATATCAAGAAGTTATGTAATAGCGTTATGCTATTTTTCGCTCAAAAGAAAAATATGGTAAAAAAACAGGCTTTCTAAGGTGTTCATTTGACTAGTGTGTAACAAAAATACCAAAATTGTTTCACACTAATTTATATTGTGATACAATGTATTTGCAGGAGGCATACTTATGCCAAATATCAATGAATTATTACGCGAAAAAAACCAGTTATTAGAACAATTAAAATCTTTGTTATATGGTTCAATAGAATTAAGAGAAAAAGATGGAAAACAATACATCTATGTTCATTATCGCCTAGATGGTGTATTAACTACAAAGTATGCTGGGGAATATTCAGATGTTTTATATAACTTAATTAGGAATAATACTGAATTAGCCAAGAATCTTAAAAAGAGATTAAAAGAAATCAATAAGACTCTTAAGGAACTCAACTATATTGAAGCTGAAGGTGTTGATGAAAAAGTTGCCATTAACATCGATTTAGCTAGAAGATACCTTGTCGATTCTATTTATAAACAAGCTATGTTAGAAGGTGTGGCAACCACATATTCCGATACGGAAACAATTGTTAATGGCGGAAAAGTTAAAGATATGACCGCTTCTGATATCAACAAAGTCATTAATCTTAAAAGAGCATGGGAATTCATTATGTCAATTGATTTAGCTAATTATCCAACTAACTACGCGGTTTTATGTCAAATCAATCAAATAGTTGAAGATGGTTTTTCTTTAACTGCAGGAAGAATAAGAAGTGTACCAGTTACTATTGGCGGTTCTACTTATATTCCTCCAATTCCGTTCGAAGACCAAGTTAAACAAGATTTATATGATATGTTAAATAATGAAAAGGGAATTGATCTCGCAATTGATTTAGTTTTATATGTCATGAAAAAGCAATTGTTCTTAGATGGAAACAAAAGAACTGCAATTATATTTGCAAACCATTATTTGATATCACACGCATTAGGTTTAATTGTAGTGCCCGCAGAACAAGTTAAAGAATATAAAAAAGTCCTTGTATCATATTACGAAGATGAGTCAAAGAAAGGCGATATTGTTAATTTCTTAAAAGAAAAGTGTTGGATTAAGATGAAATAATTCATCAAAACAAATAATAGATGTGTTTCCAATCATTTTAGCATTGATACTCGCAGTCTTTTGTATTTATACAAGAGTTAGAGTTTCTTTTATTTATTCAGTCTTCAATATTTTTGGCAATAATAATTGAACTAATAATCCAGATAATGATCCTACTAATAAGCCCATGCCGACGTCACTTAGAAAATGCGCACCAGCATAAATACGAGATATCGCAGTTAATAATCCCCATAATAATCCAATATATATAGAAGCAATTCTAAATTTATTATTGTTTTTCCAATCGTCATTTAATAATGCACAGATAGGGAGAATAAACATCATCGCAATAGCGGTAGCGGTATGTCCAGAAGGACATGATTTCCAGTTGGAAGAACTAACATGAATTCCACCTAACACTTCGCTTTTAATATCCGCTAATTCATTGCATCTAAATGGTTGGAGCTCCCACCAATTACGGAATTCTTGTTCAACTCCAATTCCACCTTCTAATAAATAACGAGGACGTGGACGAGAGAAAACAAATTTTAAAATCGTCGCAAGTAGTAGCTCTAAAACAATAATTGATAATAACGCGATAGCAATCATCCTCATGTTATCGCGGTTTTTTCTTAAACATTTTTTAAAAATAAACAAGGAGATTAATCCATGCATTAATACATCAAACACAATTCCGACCGCAATAATTAATTTTTCATAATCTTCAGTGCGGTAGAATTTGGCAATATTTGTGAATGTATCAAAAGTCATTACCGCTCCAAACGCTATCGCGGCGGCGCCAAGAATGATAGAGATTACTTTTTTAAAAGCAGGTAATTCCTTGCATGAAATTATTAATAATAATCCAGCAAATGACATAGTTAAATATGTTGGAGCTTCAGCTAGTCCAGACATAATTACACCAAATAAATTTGTTTCAGTATAACTATAAACAGCTTTAGAAAAACCTAAATCCACAAATGAACCGGTTATTATCATAGCGAGCGCAATAGCAAATACTACAATGTATTCGCGAGCTTTGATGAAATTTCGTGTCATAATTAATTACCTCATTGAGAAATATATTTGTTTACCTGTTGCAAAAGCCATTTCTGTTAAAACTTTGATAACTTCTTCTTTTGTGCCAATCGCGTAAACAATCCACTTAGATACTATACCAATAATTCCAGAAATAAGATACTCAATTTCTAATCTTGTCACAACTGTCTTTTTAATAAAGGTAAATATATAGTCATAAACTTTATTAACTGATAATTGTAAATATCCTGCCATTGAAGGATTAATTAAGTAAATACGATAAATTTCTAAGTTATCGTCGATTGCGTCAATAATGTTTGTGAAGAATTGAAGAACTTTTCTTTTGTTTCTTGATTTAAATGTCGCGACAATATCTAAATTAGATAGACGAGTAAGAATTGATTCATTCGCTATTTTTTGGACTAAATCTTCTTTTGAATCATAATGAAGGTAAAAAGTATTTCGATTGATCATTGCTCTTTTAGCAATGTCACTAACATAAACATTATCAAAGCCAACTTCCTCAACTAATGTTAAGAAAGATTGTTTAATTATTAATTTTGTCTTAGTTACTCTTAAATCTTCCATAGGTATAATCAACACTTTAACATATTTGTCGCATAAAATACAAGTGTAATTATTTGATTATTGCCATAATAAAGTGCCAGTTTTATAGTAAACGCGTCGGTATCACCGAAAAAAGGAGATTTTACATATGAATAAATTCGCAATTATCGGAGATTCAACTTGCGACCTAACTGGTGAATTAAGAGCTAAATATAATATTGAATATGCTCGTATGTCTGTCACATTAGGAAACGATGTTGATGCAAAAGAAATTTATGCAGACTTAGATTGGCCAGAAATTTCTCCAAAAGAATATTATGATTTGATGAGAAATGGAACTCGTATGAGAACAGCTCAAGTCACAGAACAAGAATTTGATCGTGTCTTTATTCCTCATTTAGAAAAAGGGGAAGATGTAATATATATTTCATGTTCAAGCGCTTTAAGTGCTTCTGTTAAATTAGCAATTAAGCTTAACAATGAAAAATATTCAAAAAAATATCCTAACGCTCGATTAATTATTGTTGATTCATTAATTTCTTGTATTGGACAAGGTATGTTATGCATTGAAGCAGCTAAATTAAGAGAAGAAGGAAAAAGTGTTGATGAAGTTTCTTCATGGTTAGAAGAAAATAAATTAACATGTAATCAAGTTGCTACTTTAGAAACTCTTGAATATTTAAAAAGAGCAGGAAGAGTAAAAGCCACAAAAGCATTCTTTGGTAATTTATTTGGTGTGAAGCCAATGTTAATTAGTGACGCAAAAGGAAACAATTATGCGATCGAAAAACAAAAAGGTCGTAGAAATGGTTTATTACGCACAATTTCAATGACTAAAGAAGTAGTTATTAATCCTGAAAATCAAATTGCATATTTAGTTCATTCTGACGCTAATCCAGAAGATGTTGAATTAGTTCGTTCAAAATTAATTGATGAATGTCACTTTAAAGAAGTTTATATTGCTCCTTTAGGACCAATTATTGGAGCGACAACTGGTCCAGGTACTTTAGCAGTATTCTGTTTTGGCAAAAAAGTGGAAGTAGTGAGTGCTGAATAAAATGGACACGAGAGAGTTAAAACAGTTAAACGGGTCTGAATTTAAAGAATTAGTTAAATGTGGCGCTTTAAATTTAAGAGCAAATTATCAAGAAGTCGATAATTTAAATGTTTTCCCAGTTCCAGATGGTGATACAGGTACAAATATGTGCCGCACTATTGAATCTGGTGTCGTTAACATTGAAAATAAAAACGAAAACAATATTGGAAAGATAGGAAAAGATCTTTCTAAAGGAATGTTAATGGGCGCAAGAGGTAATTCTGGCGTTATTTTATCCCAAATATTCCGCGGAATTTGTAAAGGCCTTGCAACATATGAAACTGTTGGCGCAATAGAATTAGGCGAAGCTTTTAAAACTGGTGTTAAACAAGCTTATGAAGCAGTTGTTACTCCAGTTGAAGGAACAATTCTTACTGTTTTTAGAGAAGCAACTGAATATGCATGTGCTAACATTAATGAAACATCAACAATTAATGAATTCTTTGAATTACATTTAAAACAAGCCCTTATTTCATTAAAAAACACTAAAGAATTATTACCAGTTTTAAAAGAAGCTGATGTTATTGATAGTGGTGGATGTGGATATTGTTATATTGTCAAAGGAATCGTTAAATATTTAGATGGTGAAGAAGTAGTTGGAAATCTTGAAGTTGAAGCAAATAAAACAACTTCTAATGAAATTGATTTCGATGCTTTTACTGCTAACGATGTATTAAAATTTGGATATTGCACTGAATTTATTTTACGTTTACAAAATTCAAAAGTAGATATTCCTTCTTTTGATGAAAATATCATTATTGATTATTTACAACATTCAAAAGTAAAAGGCGATTCTATTGTTTGTTTAAAAGACGAAGATGTTATTAAAGTACATGTTCATACAAAAAATCCTGGATTAGTATTAACCAAGATGCGTGAATATGGTGAATTCTTAACAATTAAGATTGAGAATATGGCTCTTCAACATAACGAAATTACTGAAGAGGAAGAAAAAATTCCACACAAGAAGTTCGCTATTGTCGCGGTCGCATCAGGTGAAGGACTAGCAAATCAATTTAAAGAATTTGGAGTTGATCAAATTGTATCTGGAAACAATACAATGAATCCTTCAACAGAAGATTTTATCTCTGCTTATAAAAAAATAAATGCTGATCATATCTTCGTATTCCCAAATAACAAAAATATTATTTTAGCCGCTAAACAATCTGCTCAATTATATAAAGCAGCTGAAATACATGTTATTGAAACAAAGACTATTCCTCAATGCTATAGTGCGCTTACAATGATTGATTTCTCAATCGATGATGTTGATCAAATTATTGAATCAATTAATGAAAGTTTCGCTAATGTTACTAGTGGAGAAGTAACTTATTCAATTAGAGATTGCACAATTAATAATGTTGATATTCATAAAGATGATTATATGGCGATTGTTAATGGTCAAATAGTCGCGTCAGTTAATGATAAAATTCAAATCTTAAAATCGTTATTAGACAGTATTGAAGATATTAAAGAAAAACAAGTTATTGTCTTAATCTTCGGAAGTGATGTTACCGATGTTGAAAAAGAAAAATCAATTGAATTAATTACAAGCAATTATCCATGGATTGAAGTTGGTTCATTCGATGGTGGACAATCAGTTTATTCTTATTTCATTGATATTGAATAATTAATTAAGAACTTGAAAATGCGGGTTATGCCTGCATTTTTTTAATTTTAAGAATCAAAAAGTTGTAATAATTTTTGGAAACGTTTCCAAAATAATTTCAATTTTTTAGTTAAATGAAGCAAATTTCAATTTTTTATATACAAAGTATATAAGCAATATTTAAAATTTATTTTATAAATTATTTTAAAAATGAAAACCGAGCATATTATAATAATTTTGGAAACGATTCAATACTTAAAGGAGAAATTATATGGCAAAATTATCTTTAAGACACATATACAAAGTCTATCCATCTAGAGATAAGCAACCATCGATTTTTAAACGTCTTTTATCAAAAAACAAAATTGTGGAAACTCCAAAAGATTTTGTAGCAGTTAAAGACTTCAATCTTGAAATTGATGATGGTGAATTTGTTGTCTTTGTTGGTCCTTCTGGATGTGGTAAATCCACCACATTAAGAATGATTGCAGGACTTGAAGATATCTCTGCTGGTGAACTTTATATGGATGACATTTTATTAAATAATGTTGACCCTATGAATAGAGATATGGCGATGGTGTTCCAAAGCTACGCTCTTTATCCACATTTATCAGCTTATGAAAACATCGCTTTCGGTTTAAAAATGAGAAAGATTGATGACGTCGTCTTAGATAAAGACGGAAATACAAAGTCAGTTAAGCGTCATTACACAAAAAAGGAAATTGATGAAAAAGTAAATTGGGCAGCGAATATATTAGGTATTGAAAATTTACTTAATCGAAAACCTTCAGAAATGAGTGGTGGTCAATGTCAACGTGTCGCGTTAGGACGCGCCTTAGTTAGAGGACCTAAATTATTCCTTCTTGATGAACCATTATCAAATCTTGATGCTAAATTACGTACTTCAATGAGAAGTGAAATTGTTAAATTACATCAACGTTTAAAAACAACATTCATTTACGTTACCCATGACCAAGTTGAAGCGATGACTATGGGAACTAAAATCGTTGTTATGAAAGATGGAATCATTCAACAAATTGATAAGCCAACCGATTTATTTAATTATCCAAATAATATTTTTGTCGCGGGATTTATTGGTACTCCACAAATGAATTTCTTTGATGTAACAATTAAAACATTGAAGAAAACACTACATGTTGAATTTAATGATTCTAGTAAGCAATCTATAAATTTAGATTTAAATAAACTTCGTCCAATTGACTCACAATATTTAGATGGAAATCCACATCAAGTAGTCTTAGGTACACGCGCGGAACATCTATTACTTAATAATAAAGATGGAATTAAAATGAATATTTCAATCTTTGAAGTATTAGGATCTACAACTCATTTATTTGTTCGTTTTGAAAATGATGAAAAAGAATATATTGTTTCAACAATGGAAAATAATGTTTGGGAAAACGGACAGCAAATTAATATTTCTTTCGATGAACAAAAAGTCCATTTATTTGATAAAAATAGTGGAGAATCTATTCTTGGAGGTCATTAATAATGAAAAAAATATTTTTACCTCTACTTGCTTTATTTATTGTTCCAACATTAGGAAACAATTTTATTGAAGCAAAAGCAGATGGATATTATCTTGAATATAATTCAGATTATTTCTTAGTTAACGAAACATCTTTTGCGGAAGACGAAAGTTTTGTCATTACTAGCCAAGCAAATTTTGTAAGTGGTCAAGCTTGTGGAATTGTGTTCGGCGCTAGCCAAGATGAACATTACTGGGTTTTTAATATCGATAGATACGAAAATAGAACCAAATTATTATATTTCAGTGTTACTGAAGGAGTTACTACTGCAACTGAATTATTATCTGAATATTTTATTGGCAATGACAAAGTTACACAAAGTGAATTAAATTTAATTAAGCCTCGTGTAAGAGAAAACAATATTTATGATTTTAAAGTCGTTCTTAGTGTTGAGGGTGAACATGTTTATGGTGAATTTTTCATCGATAACATTAAACGCTTTGGAGTTGATACTGACATTGATTTAAATGCATTAAATGAAAATATTACTTATACTGGAGGAAATTTAGGGTATAACGTTTTTAACGCTAAAGTAAATTTCATTAATGAAAATATTGGTAAAAGCGATTATGCATATTACACCGAACTATATCGTAACCAATACCATTATTCACAATTCTCTCACTGGAATAATGACCCAAATGGATTAGTGTATTATAACGGTTGGTACCATTTGTATTACCAAACAAACCCATATTCAAAATTTTGGGGTGATATGTATTGGGGACACGCAAGAAGCCAAGACCTCATCCATTGGGAAGAACTTCCATATGCTTTATTCCCAGATGATGGAACAATGGGAATGGGCTTAGGTAATGGCTATGCTTGGAGTGGTTCCGCGATGGTGTATCGCAAAGGAATGAGTGATGTTATCGATGGATATAACTGGTTCCCAAATGGAAATGGTGAAGGCTTAATTGGTTTTTATACTCGTGATGGCGCTAAACAAGACCAAGTAATTATTTCAAGTGATGATGGTGGTTATACTTGGGTTAAAAGAATTTTATTATCGCAAGATTTAGTTTATGCAGGAGATAAGATTTCATGTCGAGATCCATCTATTTTCCCAGTTACTAAATCCGGTGATAAAGTTACTTTATGGGGAATGATTGTAGCTGGAGCGGAATCAAATGATTATTGGTTCTTAAAATCTAATGACCTTGTTAATTGGTCTTTAGCGGGTCAAGGTAAATGCCCATATCCAGAATGTTTAACAGTATCAACATTAAATACTAGTGATGGATTAACTCATTCTGTAATTACTGTTTCATCACGTTATTATGTTGTTGGTGATTTTAGTTATGATGGAACAAATATTAATTTCACTCTTGTCAGTGGGCGAAAACTTGAAAACGCCATTAGTGAAGATTATCAAACAATGGATTATGGCGATGATAGTTATGCCGCTCAATGTTTCTATATTGATGATGCTTCATCAAAATATTATGGTAAAAGAATTTCTCTTTCTTGGTATCAAGGATTGCCTTCTGATGCCGAAAGTGGACTTTATGCGGAAGTAAGAACAACTTGGAATGGTTCAGGAATGACAATTCCAGTTGAACTCGGTTTAGCCAAAGAAAACGATCGCTATATCTTAACGCAAAAACCAATTACTATTGATAATGATGATTTATCAAAAACGAATGTTGTTAATGTTATTGGTGAACAATTTAATAACGAAAGCAACATCTTAAGTGAAGTTGCCTCACAAAACTTAGAAATTATTGCTTCGTTCACTAACGAAAATAGTGAATCAATCGAATTTAGAATTAATGAATCTGATGATGAATATACTTCATTTGGATGGAATAAAGATGAAGGTTATTATGTTGATAGAAGTCACACTTCTGATGCTGGATTATCTTTCAATAAAAATTACCATCACCGCTTTTCAACCGGAAGTTGCGATTTAAATAATCAGACATTCTATTGTTTGGTTGATAATGGAGGATTTGAATTATTTGTAGGCGATTATAAATATGCTTTCTATAATTTAACATTATCTCAACCGTATTCAATCAATGCCTCAATTAGAACATCTGGTAATGTGTTAATTAATAATTTAACCATCAATCAAATTGCGTCTATTTGGCATGATGAAAATGAACTCGACAAAGGAGTGTTATATTTAAATAAAGATAATCTTGAATTAGATTTAAATCTTTTAGATGAAAAAGAAATTATTTGCTATTCATCTAATGGTAGTGAAATTAATTATGAGATTGAATCAGGAGTCGATGTAATTGATATTACTCCAACAAATAAAGGATTAATTGTTAAAGCTAAACAAAATGGTGTGGCTAAAATTAATGTCATTTCTGATGGTAATAACAAAACAATTACGGTTACAGTTGATAATGGAATAATTGATTCAGATTTATCATTTAATAAAGAAAATGTTGTATCTGGTAATTGGCGAACAACTTCTAATGGATTAGTTGGAAATCAACCATCTGGAGATGGATTTATTATTTCGAATAATAATGAAAAGAATTTCACATTAAGTGCAGCATTTAATATTTCTAACGCTGTTGCCGGAGGTGTATTACTCCATGCCTCTTTAGATATGTCTAGTTACATTATGTGTAACTATGATAAAGCTGGAAATATTTGTAAAATTTGGTCTCAAGATCGAGAAATCGCTCGTGCGAGCGTTAATCCAATTGATTCCTCAAATGCTTCATTAATGGTTAAAGTTAATGATAACAATATTAAATTATTATTAAACGGATTAGTTGTTATTGATACATTACTTGAAGATAGCGATCCTCAAGAAGGATATATTGGCTTAAATGTTTGCGCTGGAACAATTATTTATAAAAACATTAGTCTTATTAAAGAAAATTATGTCTTTAATAATGAAGATTTAATTATTAAATCTCCAGTCGAACAACGCGTTAATTCTATTATTAACATCACAAAAAACAATCAAAGAATTAGTGAACAATATTATGAAATTAATGGAAGAAATATTACGATTTCTAAACAATATTTCTTAACATTAAGCGAAGAAACAACATATTCATTATTAATTAATGGCGAATCATCAAAATTTATTTTCACAGTTCAAATTAATAATCTTGATGATATTGCTTTAGAAGATGTTGAAACTTATTTAGGATTAGAAGTCACTATTTATATTGGTAATCGCACGATTAATTCATTAATTATTAATAATGAACAAATTAGTGAAGATAAATATTATGTGAAGAATTATGTTCTTCATATTGATTCTTCAGTATTTGCATTAGGAGATAATGAAGTAAAAATTAATGATGAAATTATTAACGTTAAAATACTTCAAAATAATACTTATCAACCAGTTGTTGAAAAAGATAATACTTTATTAATTGTCTTATTAATTACTATCCCATCGGTCTTAGTTGTTGGTGGAGGTGTTATTTTAACAATCATCTTATTAAAGAAGAAAGGAAACAAAGCTAAATGTCAAAAATAACGATTTTAGATGTTGCAAAAAAGTCTGGTTTCGCAGTCGGAACAGTCTCAAGAGTACTCTCTAACGATATATCAGTTAAAGACTCAACAAGACAAAAAATTCTTAAAGTAATCGACGAATTGCATTACACACCTAATGTCAATGGAGCGCGTCTTCGTTTAAAACATAGCGGAGTTATCGCAGTTATGGTTCCAGTTATTAATCATCCGTTCTTTGCGGAATTTGTTGAATATGTTGAACAAATAGCAATGGAAAATAAATATTCATTACTTCTTGTCACCTCACAAATGAACAAAGAAAGAGAGAAAGAAATATTAAAAAAGATTCGTCAAAAAGAAATCGATGGAGCAATCTTTGTTACCCATTATTCTCACGATGAAAAGGAATTAATTAATTTACCTCTTGTTAGTATTGACCGCCACTTAGCGAACTTTGTTCCTTGCATTACTTCAAATAACTATGATTCAACGAAAGAAGCAATTGAACAATTAATTGCTTCAGGCGCTAAAAAGATTGGATATATCGGGACAAAACCACTCGTTGATTCAGAAGTCTTACTTCGTGAAAAAGCTTATTTAGATGTCATTAAAGAACACCAACTTGAGCCACGCTTTATGAATGAAGTTATCGATCATGGCGAAGAAGAAAAATTAGTCGATAAATTCCTTGATAGTTACAAAGATTTAGACGCTATATTTGCTTCAAACTCAGTGTTATCACAAATTGTTTATTCAAAATTAGTTAGTAGAGGAGCTAAATTCCCTAACGATATTCAACTAATTGGTTATGATGGACTTGTAAAAGAGATTCGTTCTCTTATGCCAATTACAACCATTTATCAACCAATTCAAGAAATGGCTAATACTGCCTTCCGAGTCTTAAAACAAATAATTGATGAAGAAGAAGTTGACCAAATCTATGTCTTAAATACAACGATAAATAAAGGTATTACAACAAAATAAGAAAAGGAGAACAAAAGAAAATGAAAAAATCAATCTTGTTTATGATGTTATCTTCACTTCTTCTTGCCTCATGTGTTGATGGCGGTGGAGATGAACAACCAACTGATGAATCAGGCAATAAAATTGTCAAAATTATGTTCCACGTTGATAAGAACTCTTCAGAAGGCAAAGCTTATCAAAAATTAATAAGCGATTTCAATACGGAATATGAAGATCAAAAAATTAAAGCAGCAGCGACATTTAAAGCTCGTACTGCCGGTGGAGCGGACTATGAACAACAATTAATCGCTCTTCAAATAGATAATGATTTACCAGATATCATTACTTTTGATGCTCCAAACTGCGCTTCATACGCTGATGCGGATTTACTTTATGATGTAACTAATGACTTTACTCAAGAAGAAAAAGATGACTTCTTATCATTAAATACATATCAAGGAAAGATTTATGGTCTTCCAATTCAAGAATCAAGCGCTGGATTTTTCTATAACAAAAGAATATTTGCTGATGCAGGAATCAATGTCTCTTCATACACAGTTGAAAATCCGTGGACATTTGATCAATTTAAAGATGTTTGTAGCAAATTAAAAGCCCGTGGAGTAACTCCAGTTGATATGAGACTCGACGCAACAAATGATGAAACAGCAACATATTTACTTTATCCATTTATTTATGCAGCTGGTGGATCTTTTGTTTCAAGCGATGGATTAACCGCCACTGGATATTTTAATTCTGATAAATCAAAAGTTGGTTTCCAATTCTTTAAAGATTTAGTTGATGCTTCATATACTTCATATGCAATTGGGGCAACTGACTTCTTCACTGGAAAGGTCGGTATGTATCTTTCATCTGGTTGGACAATTCCAGATTTAGATAATAAATTCCCTGAACAATTCCCAAATCGTGATTCATGGGGACTTCTTCCTTATCCAAAGCTCGAAACAAGAGCGAGTGCGACAGGAAGCTGGTCATATGCAATTACAAATAATGGTGTTAAAGATAAATCATGTGCTCTTGAATTACTTAAATGGATGTCAAGTGCTTCATCTTCAACAACTATCACTAATGCGACCGGAATGATTCCATGCCGTAAATCTTGTGTAACAAATTACGCACCTGGATCACCAGAAAGCGTCTTATTAAATCAACTTGCACAAACTGGTAAAGAAAGACCAGTTACTGTTGGATATCCACAATTTACAACATCATTCTCAGATGTCATTTATAAACTTAGAACAACTAATGATATTTCCGCTACTGTTGATGCAGCAGCTAATGAATTACAAAGCGAATTAGATAAAAGATAATTATGTTTAGCAAAAATATTCTTCTAGTATCGGCCTTAATTATTTTAGCGGTATTTGTTGCTATTTTTGTTATCGTTGTAATTTTGGATATTAAAAAAGCTAAACGCTTACAACAAAAATATACCTGGAAGAGAACTTTAACAGCTTTATTGTTTCTTCTTCCGGCGTGTATATTAGCTTATTTCTTTGTCTTATTACCAATTATTTATTCTTTAGCGTATAGCTTCACTAACTATAAATTATTAAAACCAAATCAAATTGAATTCATTGGTTTTGATAACTTCATTCTTGCGTTTAAAGAAATGTTTAACAAAGATCAAAAGCTCTCGCGTGCCGTCTTAAATACTTTATATTTTGTCGTCTTAGTTGTTCCATTACAAATTGGATTAGCTTTACTTCTTGCTCTATTTTGTAATGCAAAGATGAAAGGAAATACTATTTTTAAAGTCTGTTTCTTTACTCCGGTAGTTATTTCTCTTTCAGTTACATCTTATTTATGGAAACAAATCCTTTCACCAAGTGAATCAGGAATGTTTAACTCAATCTTAGGATTATTTAATATTCCTGCAAAAGATTTATTAAATGATCCAAAGACAACAATGCCAACAATCGTCTTTATTTCCGCTTGGCAAGGTTGCGGATATCAAATGTTAATTTTCTTATCAGCTTTAACTGGTATTAGAAAAGACTTATACGAAGCGGCAAGATTAGATGGTTGTAATGCTTGGCATCGCTTTTGGAAAGTCACTGTTCCAGGACTTAGACCAACAGTCTTATATGTTCTTGTCACCGTCTTTATCGGCGCATGCCGTATTATGGTCCAACCAATGTTGATGGTCGGATATCACGATAATTCAGTAACTTTATCATATTTTATGTATGAACAAGGTTTCTCAAATCAACTCGTTGGATATAGCTCAGCAATTGCCTTATTAATGACTATCATTGTTGGCACAATCACTTTACTCCAAAGAAAATTATTAGGAGGTAAGAAATAATGAAAGAAAAACACATTCGTGAATTAATTAATAATGAAGAGGTAGTCATTGTTAAGAAAAACACAATAAGCGCTTTCGGAAAAGTTATTTATTATCTTGTTGGGGCGTGTTTATCATTAACTTTCCTCTTCCCGATTTTCTATATGATTGCTGCTTCAACAAAAAGTGAAGAAACAATTGCTCAACATGCCGGAACTATTTTAATGTTTATTCCAGATTTTGCTCATCTTGGAACAATGTTCAACAACTACAAAATCATTTTTGGTGAAGGATATAACGTTGGTAGATATGCGCTTAACAGCCTTATTTACGCTGCGATCGCTATTGTATTAAATATCGTCATCAATGGTGCAGCCGCGTACGCTATATCAAAATTAACTTTCCCTGGAAAACGATTCTTTAATGCAATCATTATGTTTTTAATTATCGTTCCAGTCGAAACGTCAATTATTCCTCTTTTATCTATTTGTAAAATAATGCTAAAACTAACTAAATCTTTATCTATTTTAGCGATTATTCTACCTTCAGCTATTTCTATATTTAATATTTTCTTATTTATTCAATTTTTCTCTTCAATTCCGAAGGAATTTGAAGAAGCAGCGAGAATGGATGGGGCAAATACAGTCAAAGTATTCTTTAAAGTCATTCTTCCATTATCAAAACCAATTTTAGCCACAGTTGCGGTCTTCTGCTTTATTGGTGTTTGGAATGACTATCTATGGCCAACAATGGTTCTCACTGATGAAAATATGTATCCAATTCAAGCCGCATTAACAACTATTCAAAGTATTGAAGGCATTGAAACTGGACAAATTATGGCGTCTTTAGTTACCACTTCAATACCAATCTTCATCGTTTATGTTGCGGCCCAAAAATATATTGTAAAAGGCTTTGGAGCAGGAGGTTTAAAAATCTAATTATGAACATCAAAAAATCTTCAATAATTTTATTTGTTTCTTGCTTATTATGTTCATGCACTCCATCTTCTAGCGTCGAACAAAATATAAATTCTAATCTTCTTCTCGATTTAGATTTTGATACGCATAATGGAGAATATGTTGTAAATAATGCGAATAATCAAGAATACAAAATTGATTATTTATTTAACGAAGAAAACCAAGACAAAATATTTAAAGAAGCAAGTGATCCACTCTTTAAGCAAGGAGCGGTTGGTCATTCTTTATATATGGATGGTCATTCAACCAAAATGGTTTTCCGTGACATTAGATCGCCAAAGCAAAAATTAACTGCGTCTTGCTATATTGCTCCTCGTGGTTTTGAAAATGTATTTGATTACAATTATGATTCAGTCGCGCGTGGACATTCACGTTTAACATCAATTTTAAATAAAGGTGACATTGAAATGGGAGAAGGTTTCTTATTTGGCTATGGCCGATTAGGAAAATGGGGTCTCCAATTATGCTTAAGAAACAATGACACTGGTGATGAATTTATGATGGGATTTTATGATCCAATCAATGATTTAAAATTATATGAATGGAATCATATTGCTGTTTCATATGATGGTGTTACTGGATATATTGGCTTATTTTATAATGGTGTTGCCTCATATGAATCATATATCCCAGAATTAGTAAATTCCGAAATCATCTCAACTGGTGAAAATTTATATATGGGATATTATGTTAATCCAATGTATGAATTTGGTTGTACTCGTCAATTACCTTCTGGATTAATTGATGAAATCAAGTTATATAGTGGTTCTTTAGACCCACTTCAAATTAAAAATGAATACGATGAATGTTTAGTTGATGGAGAACATCCAGCTCTTCCGTTCACCGAAGTTCAAGAAGATCGTTCTATTTATGAAGGAGATCGATATAGACCTATATATCACGGTATTCCTTCTGCAGTGTGGATGAATGAACCACACGCACCTATATATTATAAAGGGATGTATCACATCTTTTATCAACACAACCCAATTGGACCTTACTGGTCACAAATTCGATGGGCTCATATGGTTTCAACAGATATGATTCATTGGGTAAGTGTTAAAGACGCTGTTGTGCCAACTAAAGGAGTGTGTCCAGAAGGAGTTTGGACTGGCGGTTCAGTTGTTGGACCAGATGGCACTCCATGGTTAATTATTACTGCTGGTACTAATAAGTCTACTTGGTCAGGGCAAAATATTGCTTACGCTCACTGCGTTGATCCAGATGATCCATATTTAACTGATTGGGTTATTGAAGATAAAGTTGTTTTAACTCAACCAGCTGGAGATGTCATGGGTGAAAGAGATCAATTTAGAGATCCATTTGTTTGGTATGATGATGGAACATATTATATGTTAATTTCCACATCTATTCCTGGAAGAGGAGGTTCAGCAAACATTTATACATCGACCGATATGCGTGACTGGGATTATCATGGATATTTATATGAATGCCCATTTGATTTATATCCAGTACAAGGCGCTCACTGGGAATGTGTAATCATGCTTCCAATTTCATCAAAAGATGGATCAATTAAAAAATGGATATTATTTGATTGCCCACAATATACTGTCGATGGATATGTCGTTGATTGTTATTATTGGATTGGACAATTTGATAAAAATACATGCCGCTTTATTCCAGATAATCATGAACCACAATTATTTGATTATGGTAAAGGAATTTATACTGGTCAAACTGGAATGTGTTACCGTACAGAAGAACAAATTGAAAGTGGTGTTCCATATGAAGATGGACGTACAGTCTTATTCTCTTTAGCCCAAGGAAAATCAGCTGGTACGGAACAAAATATTTGGGCTGGTTGGGCTCATAATATGGCAATGCCTGTTGATTTATATCTTGCAAATGATGGAAAAACAGTAATTCGTGAACCAATTAAAGAAATGGAATCATTATATGATGAAACATTATATTCGTATAATGGAGATCCATTAAATGTTGCTCAAATGAATGAACAAATTTCTCAACTTCGCGGTGATGCTTTAGAAATTAAAGCCCATGTTAATTTAAATCCAACGTCAGAAAATTATAATAGTGGACTTTATGTTCGTTATAACAAAAATGTTGTCAATGATAAAACTGAAAGAACGGCGATTACATTATCAAATAATGGCGCATATGTTGACCGTTTATTATCAACCGTAACTACCACAGTTGACCGTAGTGATACAAATACATACACTACTAGTGGAAATGAATTTGATTTAACGATTTTATTAGATCGTTCATTACTTGAAGTCTACATTAATAATGAAATTACTTTAACAACAAGAATTTATCCAAAATATGGTGATAGTGACTACTTATCATTCTTTGATAATGGTGGCAATTTAACTATTTCTTCATTATCAATTAAGTCAATGAAGAGTGCATATTTTGATGAAGTTACACCAGCATATTATGGAAATTCATCTAATTTGGGGGACTAATTTATGAAAAAGATTAATTTATTTATCAGTCTTATTTCCACTTTATTCCTTGTTGGATGTAGTTCAAATAACAATAACAATCAAGAAATCGAAACAAAATATACATCATTATTAAATGGTGGATTCGAAACATCTACTTTAGATGGATGGACAGTTGAATATGGCGATGCTTTTATCGACGATTGCATTTCATCTAAATCAACATTTAGTTTTGCTAATGATGCAAAACAAAACCAAATCCCAGTTAATCAAGAAGGAAATTGGTATTTGTGCGGAAAAGGATACGATGGTTCATTAGCTTGCTCTCGCACTGGCGCAATTAGATCAAACAATTTTGTTCTTTCTGGAAATGGCAAAATTAAATTAAAACTCGCCGCTGGAGCGTTAACTAAAAGCAAAGGCGTTGGAGCGGAATATAAAGCAGATACAGAAATATGTTATGTTGGCTTCTATTTAGCTAAAAATAATCAAATGGTAGCGAGGCAAACAAACGAATTCTTCTTAGAGCATACTGAAGATTATGTCGATATTAATAAATATAAAAATGGAGTTTATTCAACAGATAATTTTGTCGAATATACTGTTAATTTATCAAAATATTTAAATGAAGAAATGTATATTCGTATCGTTGACAACGATAAAAATATTTATTACGGATATATTAGTGTCGATGATATTTGTATCGGTGGAGAAAGTTCTCAACCAATAGGAAATTATTATGTAAAATCTCCAAATTACGTCACTGAATGTGAAGCAAATTCAATTTATGAAATTGCAAATGGAGACTTTGAATGTGGCTCTTTAGCGGGTTGGACTATTTTAGAAGGCCAAGCTTTCTCTGATGATGGAGTCAATAAAGAAAAGACTTGGTGGAATGAAGGAATTACTTACGACCGCGATGGTAATTACCATTATGGAATGTATTCTCCAACGGAAGTTGGTAGAATGCGTTCATCAACTTTCATTTTAGGAGGAAGTGGATATATTACTTTCAAATTAGGTGGATGCTCAAATAATGCATTAACTTATTTATCTATCTATTTATTAGATGGCGAAGAACCATTAGAAGTCGCCCGTTATTCCAATTCAAAATATTGGAATTTCCAATTCCCATTTGTGGAAAACGGCATGAAATTACTTAATTTAATTCAATATGTCGCTGACTTAACTCCATATATTGGAAAGCAATTATATATTGAAGTAGTTGATAACAATTCTACTTCTGATGATTTAGGATGTATCACTCTTGATTCAATATATACATATTATGAAACTAAACCAGAATTTTATTATGTTGACCATTATCAAGCATTATCAATGATTAGTACTGATGTAATTGTTGATAGTGAATATCAAATTATTAATGGTTCTTTTGAAACTGGTGATTTAACAGGTTGGGAAACAAGTTATACTGATCCAAATCTTGGTATTGGAGAAGTAACAAATAAATCTGGATGGTGGAATGAAAATCTTCCATTTAATAAAAAAGGAATGTATTTATATTCTGGTGAAACTAAAGAAGGTAATACTGGATATATTAAGAGTTCAACTTTCACTGTTGGAGGAATTGGAAAAATGTCATTCCTTTTTGGTGGAGCGAAAAATCCATATTTATGCTATATCGCTTTAGTGGACGCGAATACGGATGTTGAATTAATGCGTTTCTCAAATCGCTATTACCACGATATTGGTATTGGATTAATTAACAATGGTTCAAATTTAATGAACATGGTCCAATATGTTGCTGATATATCAAACTATTTAGGCCAACAAGTATATCTTAAAGTAGTTGATAATGCTTCAAGCGATTGGGGATTATTAACTGTTGATAGCTTTATTACCTATTATGAAAATGAAAATTCTTTACCATCTTCATATTATGATGCAGCCGATGTCTTACATCACGGCGTATTAGGTGAAGATAATGAATATCAAGTTCTCAATGGTGACTTTGAAACTGGTGATTTAACTGGTTGGACAAGAGTCAATAACATCGGAAACATTTCATTTAATGAAGTGTGGTGGAACGAATGGTATTCATTCGATAAAGAAGGAACAAGCTTCTTCTCTGGATGGAATGGTAGTGAAGGTAATACTGGTTCATTAACCAGCTCTACATTCACTGTTGGTGGAATTAATAAAATTTCCTTCAAACTTGGAGGAGCGAAAAACAAAAGTGTTTGCCATGTTGATATTATTGATGCATCAACAGAAGAAACACTATTTAGCTATGGCAATTACATGTTTAGTGATCATATGGCTAAAGTCTATTATTATAATGGACAACCAATTGATGTCGCTAAAGATGGAGTATATATGGCCAACATGGTCACATATATTGCAGACTTATCTTCAATTGCGGGAAGAAAAGTAAAAATTAGAATCATTGATAATGCCTCAAGCGATTGGGGATTAGTGTTCCTTGATTCATTCATTACTTATTATCAAAGTGAGGCCGAACTTCCACTCGGCCTCGAAGCAAGGTAAAAAACCACTTTAAAATATAATATTATTATATTATAATTATCATATCGAAAAAATTGAAACGTTTCCAAACATGAACAAGTATCGTCCTAATTATCATATAAGCCCTAAAAAAGGTTGGATTAATGATCCAAATGGTTTTGTTTATTTTAACAATCAATTTCACGTGTACGCCCAACACAATCCAAAAGATGTTTGCTGGGGACCAATGCATTGGTTACATTTTGTAAGTGAAGATTTAATTAACTGGAAACAATGTGAAATATCTTTATATCCAGATCAAGTTTATGATTGTGATTTAGGGTGTTTCTCAGGTTCTTCAATTGTTTATGATAATAAGATTTATGCTTTATATACCGGTGTCGCAAACGGAAAGCAAAGACAATGTTTAGCTATTAGTGAAGATGGATATACATATAAAAAATATGAACATAATCCAATCATTGATGAAAGACATTTGCCAAATGGCTATCTAGTTAGTGATTTCCGCGATCCTAAAGTATTTGAAATCAATAATAAATATTACGTTTTATGTGTTTGCCGCAATGAAAATAATTATTCATCTATTCTCTTATTTGAAAGCGAAGATTTAATTAATTATCGTTTCGTTAATGTCCTTAAATCTTTTTATGATTTAAAGAAAGGCGGAATGGTGGAATGTCCTGAAATTATCTTTAAAGATGGAAAATGTGCTTTAATCTATTCTTTACAAAATCCTACAACTAAAGGTGATTTATATCAAAATTCATTCGTTGTTGGATATCAAATCGGCACTCTTGATGTGAACAAAGGAATATTTACTCCAATTGGTCCAGAAAGAGAGATTGATAAAGGATTTGACTCATATGCTTTACAAGTCATTGAAAAAGATAATGAATTTTATAGTGTTTCATGGATGTCTTCTTGGGGAATTAATTATCCTTCTAAAAAAGAAGGATATGCTGGTCAATTATCATTAATTAAAAAGATAATTTTTGATGATGATAAATTAAAATACCAATTCTTAGAAAACCAAAACACAAAAATTATTAAAGGTAAATTAATTAATGATGAAGCAACTATCAAAGTTAACAATGTTTTGATTGATTTTGATAAAGCTCATCAAACTATCACAATTAGCCGTAAAAATATGGAGGATCAAATCATTGATGAAGATGGTGTAATTATCGATTCTAGAACATTCCACCTATCTTTTAATGAAGAAATTAAAGTTGAATATCATCTTGATAATTCTTGCTTGGAAATATCAATCAATGATGGAGACGCTTTCTTCTCAATGATTAATTATTACCATTACGATGACGTTAATGTAGTGGTCAATAATCTTAAATAAAACATCTTGTTTTGCAAATAGAAAGGAGTATGTATGAAAAAATTAACAAAGAAATTCGCAATTTTCGGTAGTTTATTTGCAATTATCTGCACAACTTTTGTCGCTTCTCTTATCTCAACTACTTCAAATGTTTTGAAAAATGAAATCCCAGTATTCGCGATTGGGGAAACAAATGAAAGCGGTAGATATATTCCATTTACTACCGCCAATTTCACTCCATCTAGCGAAAATTCTGGTGAATGGGGTGCTCCAAGAACTCGTTCATTATTTTGGGGAACAAGATCTTTCAATGCTTTAGATAATTTCTTCCGTGGAGAAACAAATGAAGGATGGACTGGCACAATTACTTCAACTACTTGGACTCAAAAGAATCCTTATATTACATTTACTCTTGGTGGTAATCCATATGATGGAGAAAATGTTGTTAACTATGTTCAATTCTTAACAAGAGATAGTGAAGGTAAAGAAGTTGAAGTAGGACGTGTCGCAAATTTGGAATTTAAAGATAACGAATTATCTAACAATATGATTGTTAAATATTTTGAAATCCCATCATCATATGAAAGCCAATTAGAAACTGGCTTAGAAATGTATTGCCGTTTAGTCGATGCAAAAACTGGTGGATTTGGATTCTTGAATTTCGGTGCCTTAAGAGTCAGTCAAACAAAGAATGACGTTATCAAGACAATTTCTGCTCATAAAAACGGACTATCAAGAAATAGCGCAGATGAAGCCGCGAGAGCGTGGACATTAAGCGTATATAACAAAGAAGAATATGCCTCTTTCACTAATTTATCTAATTTCTATGATGTTAGTGATGATTTTGAAGAAGGCTATGGACTTACTGGTTATGGTTGGGATACAACTTATACTGCTGATGTTGATACAGAAGGAACAAACACTCATTTTGATACCGCGATCGCTAATGTATCAAATCACTGGAATAATAATGATTTACCATTTAATAAAACCGGTAATTATTTCTTCAAAGGATTCTATGAAGGAAATGAAGGAAATATTCAAGGATTTGCCGCATCTGATGCGCCAAGATACCGTTTATTATCTCCAAGCTTTAAATTAGGTGGAACTGGATTTATTTCAGTTAAAATGGGCGGATCAACTGCTTCACTTCACGTTTTAAATGGTGATTCTTCTAGCGGAAATTATCTCCAAGAATTAGCCTTTATTGATAAGAAAGAATTTAAAATTGATGCTGATGCATCTAACGTTGCAATATCTGGATTTAATTCATGCACAATGGTTAGACACATCATTAATTTAAATGCTTTTAAAGATCAAATTATTTGTCTTGGAATCGCTGATGTTGGCAATGCTGGATGGGGTGCAGTTAATTTCGATGAACTCATTACTTATTATCCATCAAACCCAACATTCAAAGTTGATGTTGCGACACAAAATACAAATGAAATTGAAAAACATCCATATTATTTAGACCACTATGTCAGCCGCACAAACGCTGATATAATTTACACAGTTGAAGAAACTCGTAATGCAGAAACTGTAGATAATACTGTTGTATTAGAAGCTTCAAATTTCTTATCATCATATTATGCTAGCGCAAGAGCAAAATCTAATGCTGTTACATTCTGTGGTGAAGGATTTACTTCTGAAAATAAAAATGCTTTATTAGAAGCATATAATGCCTTATCAGCTGATGCGAAAGCAATTGTAAATAATTCAATGGATATCTCATATGGAGTTACCGCGACTAGTGATAACTGGTACACATTAACTCCAGATACTTCATATACAGTTGGTCAAGGAATTGACTACTTAAATGATTCTATTAACGTATCTAAGAGCCATCTCTTCTTATTTGGAAATAGTAATAATAGTGTTGAAAATAACATTTACATCGTTGTTATTTGTCTAGCTGTCATTGCTTCAATTTTATTAATTGCTTTTATCTCAAAAAAGAAAAAAGCATCTAAATAATAGACTTATTTAGCGAACAAAGCCGAGATAAGACTACCTTTCTCGGCTTTTAGAAAAGAGAAATTATGATAACTTCAATTGGTGAAATATTAGTTGATATATTTATTGATAATAATCAAAAAACTGTTCTTCCTGGTGGGGCGCCTTTCAATTTAGCGTGTAATATTTCTTCTTTTGGAGGAAAAGTCTTTTTCTATGGAGCAATCGGTAATGATGAAGAAGGAAAATTATTAACTAATTTCATTAATTCTAAACATATTTCCACTCGAATTGATATTTTACAAAATCGACAAACTACTGAAGCTCTTGTGGAATTAATTAACGGCGAAAGATCATTTAAATTCGTTCGTGATTTAGGAGCGGATTATTGTTTAAATGTTTCAAATATTCAAAATGAATCAATATTAAATTCAAATATTATTCATCTTGGTTCATTAATGCTTTCAAAAAGAAAAGGAAGAATATTCTTCTTTGAAGCATGTGAATACATTCACAATAATTTAAAAGCTAAATTATCATTCGATGTTAATTACCGCGATGATATTTTTACAAGTGAAGATGAAGCAAAAAAGATTTTTGTTGAAGCAATCAAACAAGCTGATATCATCAAATTTACAAGTGAAGAATTAGAGTTATTAAGTGGAGAAAAAGACATAAGAAGTGCCTTAAAATCATTATTAAATGAAAAACAAATTGCAGTTGTCACTTTAGGAGAAGAAGGATCTATTTTTTATTCAAACAATAAATATATTCATGTTCCAACTTTTAAATTAAAACCGGTTGACACCACTGGAGCGGGAGATGCTTTCTACTCATATTTCCTTTATGAACTTGATAAAGGATTAGATATTAATAACGATGATGAGATTATTTCTTGTCTTACAAAAGCCAATGTTGTTGGTGGCCTTGCTACTCAAAAGAAAGGAGCAATTGATGTCGTGCCAACACTTGAGGAAATTCATAATTTCTTAAATAACAATTAATTTAAAAATTCAATATTAATAAATAGTCATTAATTAACATTTTTATAAATAAAACAAATAAATAGATTTGATAACAAAAATTTTGGTAGACTTGTTATTTCAATATTTTTTTATTAATTTTTCTCTTATATTTATAAATCAGATAAATATATTTATATATTTAAAAAAAGAACAAAAAAATATTACATAAAATATTTATGTATAATTTTTATGTTTCTCAAATGATAAAAATTGTGTTTTACAATAATTATATAAAGGCGGAAAAGCGTATGAATGAAACAATCGAAAAAGAAGTAACTAATAATGATGAACAATTTGTTAGCTTAAAACACGTTAACAAGTTCTATAACAAAACAGTGCATGCTGTCACCGATTTTAATCTCGATATTAAGAAGCATGAATTCATTGTTTTTGTTGGACCATCTGGATGTGGCAAATCAACAACCTTAAGAATGATCGCGGGACTTGAAGAAATATCAAGTGGTGACTTATATATCGATGGAGTGTATTCAAATAAATTATCTCCAAAAGACCGCGATATTGCGATGGTATTCCAAAGTTATGCGCTTTATCCTAATATGACTGTTGCTGAAAACATTGGCTTTGGATTAAAAGTCAGACATTTTGATAAAAAAGAAATTGCTGAAAGAGTCAAGAAAGCCGCGGAAATATTAGAGATTTCTGATTTATTAAATCGTAAACCTAAAGCTTTATCAGGCGGGCAACGTCAACGTGTCGCATTAGGTAGAGCAATTGTCCGTGATGCAAGATTATTTTTAATGGATGAACCGTTGTCAAATTTGGATGCAAAATTACGTGTTCAAATGAGAAGCGAAATTACTAGACTTCATCATAAAATTAACGCGACAACGATTTATGTTACTCATGACCAAGTTGAAGCTATGACTATGGCGGACCGCATTGTTGTTATGAAAGATGGTATTACTCAACAAATTGATACTCCAATTGAAATATATCGTCATCCTGCTAATAAATTTGTCGCATCATTCATCGGCTCTCCAGCAATGAATTTCATCGCGGGAAATTATGATAATGGACGTATTGAATTTATTAATGGAGAACATATTAAGTTATCAAATGAATTAATTAAGAAACACGATGAATTTTATCAAAATCAATACAATAAAGAAAAATTAGGATTAGAACAATTCATTGATAAAAGAAAACAAGAATACAATTTCCTCAATGAAAAAAATAAAAAAGCCGTTCCTTATGATGAATCAACCGACAAAGAAGTCGAATATAAAAAGCAATTAATTCAATATTATGAAGATATATGCATAAATAAAAAACATCCTATTACATTTGGAATTCGTCCTGAGCATATTATTCAAACAACTAAATCAAATAAAAAAGCGATCAAAATTGAAGTAACATTATCTGAATTATTAGGTGATGAATTTTATGTTCATTTCAATTATGGTGGAAATGATGTTCTTTCAAAAGTTAGCAGTGAACAATTAATTGATGAAGGACAAATAATGTATTTTGAAATAAGTGAAAGCAAAATCCATTTATTTGATGAAAAAACTAGTATTACAATTATTTAATTATGAATGTTAAATTAAAACCATTTCATCCTTATATCCGTTTAGCGATGTATCACACTTGGCTTTATGATTATGTCGCTGATCGAAGTATTTATGATAACGAAATTATTTATATTGATAAAGGTAAATTATCTCTTTTTATTGACGGGAAAACTTACATTTTAAAAGAAGGTGATGTCGCAATTATTCCACCTAATGTTTATCATAAAATTACATGGTATGAAGAAAATTGTTGTCAACCTCATGTTCATTTTGATTTTGACAAAGATGAATTTAGTTCAATCATTCCAGTTTCAATGCATCGAAAAGAACAATTAAATGAAGAATATTTTAGACCAAATTATTGGGAACAAAATAAAATTAATATGCCTTATGTCATTCATTGTAAAACGCCTAGTGTTATCCGAAATACACTTCTTGATTTAATTAATGTCTATTCTTTAAAAAGCCCAACAAGAGAATTGGAAATGGAAGGATTATTAAAATATTTAATCGGCTTAATTGTTGCAGAAAGCGTTGGATATTATGAAGATAATGAACAAAAAGATACTTTGTCATTATTAACAACATATATGGGTGAAAATGTTCAAAATAATTTATCGATGGAAGATTTCATGATGAAAGCGAATTTATCTAGCTGGTCATTAAATGAAATTTTTAAGAAGGCTTATAATACCACTCCAAAGAAATATTATGATTCATTAAGAATTCGTTATGCGAAGAATTTAATTACTCATTCATTTAAGTCAGTTAAGGAAATTTCTGCACTTTTGTCGTTTAATGATCCACAAACATTTTCTCGTTGGTTTAAAAAAATGACCGGAAAATACCCAACTCAATACAAAAAATAAGCAATATTTGACAAAAAAATAACAAATTTGTTATTAAATTCAAAATGTATACTACTTTAGTAGTATATTTTTTTAGAGTTTTGCTAATACCAAATTTTTGTTATTAAAACACATTAAAAATGTATATATTACAACTCTTTCCTTAGATAAAATGAAATCATAAACAAGGAGGTTTCGTTAAATGAAGAAAATTATACCTTTATTAACTTTAACAACTTTATTTGCATTAACATCATGCACTCCTCCATCAGACATTATTATTGGTGAAGAAGAAAAATTTGAAGATGGAGCGACAGAAATTAGTATGTGGCTCATGGATTTTGAAGAATGGGAAAACCAAATTAATATTTCTCAAAGAAAATCTTTCAACTCAAATTTAAATGATGGTATTCAATTAAAACAAACTTATATTGACACAAACGCATTTGATGACTTAATTCGTTCGGCATATGCATCAAATAATGTTCCTGATATTTATATGGTTTCATATGGAAATTTATATAAAGAAATCAATACTGGTAGAGCAATTGATATCACATCATATTTTTCTAATGAAACATGGAGTGATTTAACCGATACTGCGACAGAAGCAGTTAAATATGGAAACAAATATTATGCCGCTCCAATTGTTATGGAGCCATCAACTTTACTTGCATATCGTAAAGATTTATTAGAACAATACGCTCCTAATTATGAAATTCCAACAACATGGGATGGATTATTATCATTATGTGGAGATGTCAAAGCTGGACTTCGTTCAGCCGGAAAGAAAAATGTTTATCCATTTGGAGTACCTACTGGTGTCGCACTTGCGTGGGGATCATGGGGAATGCAACACGCTGCGACAGGTGGATTAGCGATTACTGATGATTGGTCAACTTCTCGTATTGCTGAACCAGGATACACTAAATTAGCAGAAGTATTTAGAGATTTATATGGTAATGGATATGTACCATTATCAGCTGGCAATTATACTGAATCCTCCTTTGATTTATGTGATGGTAAATCAGTTATGACAACTTGTGGTAGCTGGTCAGCTGCTTCAATTATTAATACATATCCTGATTTAGTAGATAAGATTGGTTTTGCTGTTATGCCAACAGTCAGTGGAGAACAAGATTGTGTTACTGCCACTAATGGTGGATGGTGTTATGTTATTTCAAGCGAATGCAAAAACGTTGAAAAAGCGGTTGAAGTTTTAAAATATTTAGTTATGGAAAATGAAGAAGTACCAACTTCTTATTTCCAAAAAGCTCATTATTCAAAATTCCCAACAAGAAAATCAATTCAAGCTATTTTAGACGAATCTTATAAAACACAAGATGTTGTTCCAACTTCATGGATTGAAACAATTAATTATGTTGCCACAAGAGCTATTCTTGAACCAATTTATGAATGGGATATTTCCGTCGCTGTTGAAGGATTATTAGAAGAAGCTGCAATGGGAAATGATATTCCATCTGCTGTTAATAAATGCGATACAGCAATTAAAAATATCATTACATCAAGGAATATAGCAGGAACAAATCCTCGATCATAAAAATGGAACAAGCAAAGAAGAAAAAACAATTTTCAATATTGCCTAAAAACAAGACAACTGAAGAAAAAGTGTCTGGATTAATTTGTATTGCTCCAGCCTTCATTCTTCTTACTATCTTTGTTTTAGTTCCTTTAGTTATGGCAATTTGGCGATCATTTTATTATTACGAAAGTGGGCCAGTTGATTCATATTTTGTTGGATTTGAAAATTATAAAGCAATATTAAAAAATGAAATATTCCTTAAATCACTTGGAAATGTTCTTTTGATGGCGTTATGCATCGTCTCATTTCAAGTTATTGGTTCATTTATCTTTGCTTCAATTTTAGTAAAAGTTAGAAATAAATTTACTGTTTTTGTTCGAGTAATTATTTATTTACCTTATTTGTTTTCTGGAATTGTTGTTGGATGTATTTTCACCTTATTAACGACTTATAATGGTGGATTTATCAATGGGTTAATTACTTTATTTGATGGTGAACCAATATCGTTCCAAATGGATAAATTTTGGGCATATCTTAGTATTATTGTTCCGACATTATGGGTTGGAATGGGATATACAACATTAGTGTTCTATAGCGGATTAATTAATATACCAAATGATTATTTAGAAGCTGCGAGTGTTGATGGAGCGGGTTATTTCACAAAATTATTTTCAATTATCCTTCCTAGTTTAAAAAACTATTTTGTCTTAATTATTGTCACTTTAGTAACTGGAAATTTACAAATGTTTGAAATCCCAATGATGATGACTAATGGTCTTCCTTTAAATATGACGATGACTCCAGTATTGTATTTGGTCCATCTTCGTAGCAATGGTAATGTTTCTGAAAGTCAAATTATTGCTGCTTCAATTTTAATTATGCTTTCTGTTGGAGCAATTAATGCGATTGTTTTCTCATTAACAAATCGCAAAGACAAAGATGAAAGGAGGGTAAAAAAACATGGATAAAAAAGATTTAACTAAATTATCTAGAAAAAGCGAAATCACTAATAAAATTGTTTTAGTGATGTGTTATATCGTTATTGCAGTCGTGTTATTTTGTTTATTCCTTCCTTTGTTTTTAACAATTATCTGTATGTTTAAAAATAAACAAGAAATATTCCCAACTGAATTTCATCTTTTCCCAATAAATCCTACTATAGATAACTTTACAAGAATTGCTTATTTACAATATACATCAATTGGAATTAATTTCTTCCAATCATTGTTTATGACTCTTCTTGTCGCGTCAATTTCAACGATTATGTCGTTATTTGTTAATTCTTTAGCAGGATATGCTTTTGCAAGATTAAATTTCCCAGCTAAAAAACTATTTTGGATTATTACATTAATGACGATGTTTATTCCAGGAATTACGATTTTATTAACATCGATTTCAGTTGTTTCTGCTTTAGGAATGATGAATACAATTTGGGTATTAATTATTCCAGGTGTCGCAAGTGCATATAATATTTTCTTCTTTAGACAATTTTATTTAGGATTCCCAAAAGATTATGATGAATCAGCAAGAGTTGATGGATGTAATTCGTTTTCAATTTTCTTCCGTATTTATCTTCCTAGTAGTGCGACTCCGATGGTAATTATGGGAGCGGGAACATTTATTGGCTATTTCAATTCATATTTATGGCCAACATTAACAATTGATAGTGATCATGCATATTTAGCACAAATAATGACAACAATTAATAAATTATTTAACGATGCATCAACACAAGGATATGGCTCAGTTTTAGCGGCGTCTTTCATCGCTTTAATTCCTGCTGTTATTATTTTCTGCATCGTTCAAAGATATATAAAAGATGGTATCGCGTTAACAGGAGTAAAATAATATGATTGGACACGACTTATCAACAATTTATTTACCAAAAAAAGGCATTAGAAGAAGAGAATCATCATGGGATAGAAGCGGTGGAAATGATGACCGCATTTATATTAAACCAGGTGAATCACGTGTTATTTTTGATATCCAAGGTTCAGGATTAATTGAACACATTTGGATGACTCAAATGAATTTTGGAGACATTATTGAAGAAAATGCTTTCCGTAAAATTGTCATTAAAATGTATTGGGAAAACAATTCTTATCCAAGTGTAATCGCTCCATTAGGGGATTTCTTTGGAATGGGACATGGAATATCACACAATTTTGTTTCCGCTCCATTACAAATGTCTCCACAAGATGGAAGAGGACTAAATTGTTGGTGGCCAATGCCTTTTAAAGAGCACGCCAAAATTGAAATCATCAATGAATGCGATACGACATTAATGCTTTATTATTACATCGATTATGAATTAAAAACATTCGATGAAGATATTACTTATTTCCATGCTTTATGGCATCGAGAAAATCCACCTAAAGGAAAAGATAGAAGCGAATTTGATAATTTCCGCGACTATGAATTTTCAGGCCAGAATCTCGATGGAAAAGACAATTATGTCATCTTAGATATTGAAGGCGAAGGCCATTATTGCGGATGCAATTTAAATATCGATAACCAATTAGATACTTCTGATTGGGATTGGCCTGGAGAAGGCGACGATATGATTTTTATTGATGGTGATAAATTACCAACAATTAATGGTACTGGCACTGAAGATTATATTAATTGCGCATGGTGTCCTAACCAAGAATATAACGCTCCATATCACGGAATAATTATTCCAGGAAAAGATAACTGGAAAGGAAAAATTACATATTACCGATATCACATATTAGATCCAATTACTTTTAAAAAATCCATTAAAGTAACGATTGAACATGGACATAATAATCATCGCACTGATGATTATTCTTCAACAGCGTATTGGTATATGAAACAACCATTTGGTATTAAAGAGAATATCTTATCTGTCAAAGAAAGATTGCCTCTTAAAAATAAATAATACTTTAAAAGGAGGAAACTATGAAAAAAGTATTACCATTAGCGATTGGAACTTTTGCATTCATATCTATTGCCTCATTTGGTCGTTCACCTATTGGTGTTAACGCTGCAGGCAATATTCTTTATGGTGATAATGTTATTCCAAACGCAACATTCTCTTTAGGTGGTGGAGGAGTAAGCGAAGTTAAAATCACTGGTGAAGCTCCACGTGGCTGGGGAGACTGGAGTGATTTTGATGAATATTTCGTCAAAGATCCAACCAATTCAACTAACGTCGTATTAAAATATCAAGCAGGTGGATTCCCTGACTGTTTTGGTCTTATTTCAGACATTACTGCTGGAACAGAATACACATTAGGATTTGATTATTATTTAACATCTAAAACTGATAACATTGGCTTCCACTTATATGATAATGGTGCTTGGTCACATGAAGGAAACATTTTCAAAGAAAGTGATGTCGCATATTATCAAACAACTATTAGTGATAAATCAAGCGGATGGAAACATGTTGATTTTAAATACACTTCTGTTGGTGTATTTGATTCAATTGGCTTATGGGCTAATACTGCTTCAGGAGCAATTTATTTTGATAATTTCACTTGCGATTCTGGCGATGGTGTTAACCATTTTGTCAACGGTGATTTCTCAAATTACATGGAAGATATTTATGTTCCAGAATTAGCTTTCAGCGCTGACGTAGTTGAAGGATGGGGAGACTGGGGAGGATATAATCAAGCCTTTACTCTTGATCCAACTGATTCAACAAATGTTGCTCTAAGATTCAACAAAGGCAAAGGTGGATTCCCAGATTGCTTTAATTTACTTAGTGGAATTGAAGGTGGAAAAACATATACATTTGAATTTGATTATTTCGCTCCAAATGGCACAAATAACATTGGCTTCCACTTCTATGATAATGGCAAATGGTCACATGATGGAAATATCTTCAATGAAGCCGATGTCGCATATTATAACACCACAATTACTGATGGCTTAAGAGGATGGAAACATGTCACAGCAACATATACTTCTGTTGCTGCATTCGATTCTGTCGGATTATGGGCTAATACTGATGCTGGAGATATTTATTTTGATAACTTCAGTATTAAAGAAGAAGGCGGAAATAATTTATTTACATGCGGAGACTTTACTTCAATTGCTGATAGATTACCTGGCGGATCTTTAACTGAAGAACCAGATTCAACTGGTTTATATGGTAATAACGCTAAATTAGCTTTAGGTTCAGTTACTATTGAATCAAATGGTTATTATGGTGTTTTAATTGAAGATTTATCTAATTCTGATTATGAATTAACTGTTAAAACTTCTGATGTTAATGAAGGCGCTTCATTAGTAGCAAAATTCATTAAAGATGGCGCATCAATTAAAGATGTTACAATTGATGTAACTAAAGTCGATGTTCAAAGAATTTCTTCTGTTTTAGGAGCTACTGCAGTTGAATTCCATAACGCAGGAACATCTTCATTAAAAATTACTGAATTATGTTTAAAAACAATCGCTGAATCAGCCTATGATCCAGAATTCGATTATTATGAAGATAAAAACCTTGTTGTAAATGGTGATTTTGAAGCTTTCGAAGCTGGAACAAAATTATCAAATACTCAATTAGAAGGTGCATGGGGATCAGTTGATAATTTTGATAACCCAGGAAGAATCATTCAACTTGAAGATGGTAACAAAGTTGCCGCTATCGGAAAATTTGATGAAACTGATACAAAAGCATATTCATCAATGTTCTTAATGACACCAGATGATTTAACAATTGGTGATTTAGTTAGATTTAGATACGATGTTAAGACTACATTATCTGCTGCAGCAGAAAGCTACACTGTTGCTGACTCATCACTTGTTGGTGGTGCAAACGTTGAATATTATCTCCTTGATTTCCGCGCTGGAATTCCATCAATGACTTCTGGTGCTGAAAAACTTCATTATGGAGTTAAAACACAAGCATTAGAAAATGGATTTACTAGAGTTGAATTCTCATTTGAAATTACTTCAGATAAGATTCAATGGAACTCATTACGTTGGTTATTAACACCAGTCGCAATTGGAGACATTGTGTATATTGATAATGTTGAAATTCATTTATTAAGTGAAACTCCAATTGCTAATCCAGTAACACGTTTATCAATTGAACAAGGTGACCAAGAATTATTTATTGGTGATGAATTACAATTATCATTTGTTGCTAACCCAGAAGACCATGATGAAACAACATTTACTTGGTCTTCATCAAATGAAAATATTGCAACTGTATCATCTACTGGTTTAGTTATTGCTGTTGGTGAAGGTTCTGCTCAAATTTTTGTTACAGCTGAAAATGGTGTTAAAGCATCAATCGTTGTTACAGTTGCTAAAAAAGAAGCTGATGAACCTGCCAAAAAAGGTTGCAAAGGTTCAATTATCGCAACAAGTGCAATTATTTCTGGACTTGCATTAGCAGGTGTTGCATTAGTTGCATTTAAGAAAAAAGAAAAATAATTAAATAAGAAAGCGTCAAAATATATGAAAAATAAATTATATTTAATCGGCGCGTTATTGACTTCAGTTTGTTTTGGCGTAGCTGGATGTAACCAATCCAGCTCCGTCACTATTGTAAACGGATATACACTCCCTGAAATTCACAATTTAACGACTAGTGAAGCAAAATTATTACTTGGTGCAAATATTTATATTGACCCAATCGAAGTTCAAACTTCAGAGTTAATTGAAGGAAGAATTTTAGGATATCGTAATAATAATGTTGGGGATGTTGTTGAAAAAGGATCTAGAATCGCTGTTAATGTTGCAGCGCGTTTAGATAAATCAATAGCGTTATCCGATAGTAATATTGTTAATTACATTACTGAATTAGACAGAATTACCGGTCGAGATTCGACTAACGAGGAATTGTGTACCAATGCTGGACAAGGCGGTACTGATTTAGGAATTCCATTTGAACTTCCAGATGGAAGAACAATGCTTTTATATGGTGACACTTTTTCAAGTGCACCGATGTCTGGATTTTGGAATTCAAACTTTATGGCAATTACTAGTGATGAAGATTTAACAGATGGATTACAATTTGATGAATTAGTAACTAACGATGCAAATGGAATGATTCTTCCATTTGCTCAAGGAGCGCATCAAGGCGGAAATGAAACTGATAAATCAGTCGAAGTAACAAAAATCCCTACTGGTGGAATTAGCATTGGAAATGATGTTTATATTTTCTATATGTCAATCCGTTATTGGGGAGTTGGAGGTGACTGGAGAGTCACTTATAACCAATGTTTAAAAGCTGATGATTCAACCTATAAATCATGGTCAAATGTCGAATCGTTAAGATGGAATGAAGATGAGTTATATTATGCTGGTCAAATTTATCCATTTAATGATCCAAAAGATAATGAACATATCTACTTCACATCAATTCCTGGTGGAAGAAATAATGGAGCGGTTATGTTTAGAGTCGATAAAGACAAATTTGAAAATCGCGATGAATATGAATATTTAACAAGCAAGAACACCTGGACTAAAGGTGATGATGGAATGAAAAAATTAAATGATAATCCATATTTTATTATGTCTCCTGGAGTATCTGAACCATCAATTGTGTACAGTGAATATTTAGATAAATATGTATTCGCGACATTAAAAGGATCAAATATTGTCTTTGGAGTAGCTGATAATGTTTGTGGTCCATATAATGAAACTTATCCAGTCGTTAGTTCAAGTGATTTCCCTGGATTATATGGGGGATTTGTTCACTCTAAGTTCATGGATAGTGATGGACAAAGAATGTATATTCAATTATCTAGATGGACTCCGATTTATAACACTTATTTAGTTGAAGTTGTACTTAAATAACATGATATTAGAGGGTGTGGCGACACACTCTCTAATTTATATTTTCAAATTGTAGAGGAGTAAATATGATTACACCTGTTCCAAATGTTTTATATAATTCGCTTGAAGAAGCAAAAAAACGTTTATACGAATATGAAATCGAAATTAAATATGTCAAAACGAATAAAGCTTTAGTAAATCACGTTTTTTCATACGAAACAAAAGAACCAAATGTTGTTGTGTTATATGTTGCTTTACCTCCTGAAGGAAGTTTTTCTTTAGATGATAAAATTGAATATGTACACAATATTGGTTTTGTTACTGGAAGAGATTCTATTAATTGTAATTTGCTAGTGAACGCGAAAGCGGGAGCGACTGATCTTGGCATCCCAGTTGATTTAAACGATTCAATGATTTATTTATATGGAGATACATTTTCTGGAATAGATTGTAATGATGGGTTATGGAATTCAAATTTTATTGCTAGAAGTAACACAAAATCATATCTTAATGGTCTTAAATTCAATGAAATCATTACTGACGAAAACGGAATCATTAAACCAATAAGACAAGGAAAACATCACCGAAATGACGAAAAGAATTTAGATATATCTCTTAATAAAGAAGTATCTTGTATTCCAACTGGTGGAATATATTTAAATGGGTATGTATATATATTTATCATGTCTGTTCGATATTGGGGTGAAGCTGGCAAATGGCATGTAACAAATAATCAATGCTATAAAGCCAAAAAAGATGATTTAGAGCACTTTGTCAAAGTGGATTCATTGAACTTTGAAGAAATAGAGGATAATCGTTTTGGACAAATATTTCCATTCGAAAACCCATTTGATGATAAACATATTTATTTTGTTTCTATCCCTGGTGGAAGAGTTGGGAATTTATCTTTATTACGCGTTAAAAAAGAACAATTTGAAAATAAAAATGAATATGAATTATGCGTAGGTAAAAATAAATGGGCTAAATTTAATGAAGGAATTAAATTAAAACCATATTATTTATTAATTGGAAATGTATCAGAGCCATCAATAATGTATAATAAATATTTGCATAAATGGATGCTTACTAATATTGATGGAAACCAATTAAATATTCATTTATGTGATGAATTAACTTCGTCCTTTGATGAGAAAATTAAAGTATTAACCCATAATGAAGTTGTATCTCATTATGGCGGGTTTATTCATCCAAAGATGTCGTTATATGATGGAAAAAAGATCTTTATGCAAGTATCTCAATGGTCTCCAATATATAACACTTCATTAATCGAAATTGAATTTAAATAAAAGAGGTGGTCTTATGTTTAAAGATGGAATTAAAGAAGCAATTATTAGTGAAAGAAACGCAATCGAGGAAATGGAAAGAAGTCTCGATTACGATAATTTAGAGAATATTTGTCAATTAATTAATAATTGCCAAGGAAAAATAATCTTTTTAGGAGTTGGCAAATCAGGACATGTATGTAAAAAACTCGCTGCGACATTTTCATCGACTGGCACGCCATCATTTTTTGTTCACGGAACTGAAGCTTGTCATGGTGATTTAGGAATGATTGAAAAGAAAGATATTGTCATTTTAATGTCTAATAGTGGAACAACTAAAGAAGTTACACAAAACCTCGAACCAATTAAAAAAATTGGAGCAGCCACAATCGCTTTTACATCAAATCCTAATTCAAAATTAGCTTTAGAATGTGACTACAAAATTATTTATCCTAAATTAAAAGAAGCTGATCATTTAAATTTAGCTCCAACTAATTCTTCGACAATGTGTTTAGTGTTAGGTGACGCAATCGCGTGTGCAATATCTAAATCAAACAATTTCACCAAAGATGATTTTTATAATTTCCATCCTAATGGAGCGTTAGGTGAATCATTAAGAAAACAACAAAACAATAAATAATTGAAACAAAAATTATTTACTAACATATTATTATAATTTTAGGGTTATATTATGAAGAAAATAACAGTATTTGGATCATTTATGGTCGATAATGTTGCTTCAATGGATCGTTATCCTGAAGCAGGTGAAACAGTAGTGGGTAAATCATTACAAATCTTTTTAGGCGGTAAAGGCGCAAATCAATGCATTGCTTTAGCAAGACAAAACGCCGATGTTAGAATGATTGGAATGGTTGGAAATGATGCGAATGGTCAAAAATTTATCGATTTATTTAAAAAAGAAAATATTGATGTATCAAATGTTTTTGTAACTGATAAAAATTGCACTGGAACAGCTCAAATCCAAATCAATAAAAATGGTCAAAATAGAATCTGTGTTATTCCATGCGCGAATCATGAATTTTTAGATGAACAATTTGAAAAAGTTAAACCAGTTTTAAAAGATAGTGATTATGTGATTTGTCAATTAGAAATGGATATCGAAACAACATTTAAAGTCATTGAATATTGTAAACAAAATAATGTCAAAGTTATTTTAAATCCAGCCCCTGCTATTAAATTACCTGATTATATATTGAAAAATTTAGATTATTTAATGCCAAATGAAACCGAATTAGCGCTTATTTCTAATTTAGATACATCTGATATCAATCAAATAAAAATCGCCGCAAAAGCGTTATTTGATAAAGGTGTTAAACATGTTGTCACAACACTAGGCTCAAAAGGAGCGTTTATTTTTGATGAAAATGGAGCAAGAATTGTATCTTCATATCATGTAGATGCGATTGACACTGTTGCGGCAGGAGATAGCTTTATTGGCGCTTTTGCGTATTCATTAAGCGAAGGATGTTCAATTGAAGATGCTGTTAAATATGGAAATGCAATGGGGGCATTAACTGTCCAAGTTAAAGGGGCAATACCATCTCTTCATCACAAAGAAGAAGTTGAACAATTTATTAAAGAAAACAAACCTTTAGAAACAATAAAATTGTAAAATTAATATTTAAATAATAAAAACTTGTCATAAAAAACAAAATCGAATTACTAAAATGTTTTAGTAATAATTTATTTATATAATAAATACTTTATTTTTTTAGTATTTGATAAAAATTTTTTATGTTTATAAAATAAAGTTATCAAAAAATATTTTTGGAGGTTTTTTATGAAAAAATTAAATCGTCTTTTATTTACAGCTATTTGCGCTTTAGCGTGTGGTGGTCTTGCTTTATCATTAGGAAATGATGTCGCTATAGAAACCAAAGCTGAAGCAGCATTTAATCACGATTATTTAGGTGGCGCTCATATTTACGCTACATCTGCCCGCGATTCAGATGTTGGTAATATTACTGAAATTAATGCCAATAACAATAATGGTGATTATTCTGGTACCGGAATTTATGTTAGAATGCGTAACTATACCGGCACTAATACGCCTATTACATTTAAAATTAATTCAACAAATACCGCAATTATTGCTCCAACTAAAGATGTAAAGCAAACATATTATGATGTTAATGGTGTTGAAGTATATGGATGCGCCCCAAGAGATTTTGGAAACTATTTAATGTTACCTGCTTGGTTTGATGGTTATGTTTATATGAACTACACTTCACAAATGACCAAAATTGAAGGCGGAGATAATGAATTTAATCCTAGTTCAATATGGAGAATTTATGTTGAATATAGCGGCAAACATGATGCATACGCTAATTTTGCTATTGGTGATATCTTCACTGATCAAAAAACAGTTGTTGATACATCAGAAATCGCTGCTAGTGATTTTAGTTCAATATTTATCAATCAAGGCGGATCTACTGCATATCAAAGCGTTGAACAATTAAGTGCAACTCGTGTTTGTTCACCAAGTGGAAATCTTCTCGGTGGTGTTCGTTTACAAACAACTGATTATGCTGGAGCAGATTTCCAATTTGGATACTTTATTAATGCCACATCAGGTTTATGGATGAGAATTAGAAATGATGGAACTGCAAGTTGCTGGCCAAAATTCGTATTAGCATCTGACTGGTGGCAAGGCAGTGCCCCTTTAAAAGCAAACTCTACTTATTATCGTATTAGTTCAAATGGATTAGATATTTCCGATTATTCAATCAATGATGTTGGTTATTTTGAACTTCCTGCCGGCTACGATGGATTTATTTATTTCCCAAGCTCATCATTTGCGCCTGAAAGTGAATCATTCCATATTACTAATGTTAACCAAATCGATATTCAATTTGCTGCCAATGGTAATTTAGTTATCGGTGATTTCGGAACAGATAATCCACAATTTGCTGGTCAATGGTGGACAAGAACAATGACTGAAAAGTTTGTAGTGCCATGGACATCTGGAGGATGTACTGCTAGTATTGAACCTGGATATTATCATGAAGCATCATTCTTATTTGCAGATGATTTCTTAGCGTCTATGACATGTGATGCAAGTGGAGTTAACGCTCCAACATTTGCAGAAGGAAAATCATGGTCTTCATTTAAAGAAGCATTCAATGCATTATCTGATACCGAAAAAGATTATCTTAGAAGTGCAAAATCTAATGTTGAAGGTGACGCAATCGAACAAGCAATTGCAAGATATGAATACCTTGTTATGAAATATGGATATGAAGACTTTATGACAAAAGGAATTTCTGCTCAATTGAATCTTCGCCAAATTGTCAATGTAGCAGAATCTTCTAATTCATTAATTACAATTATTTGTATATTAACTATTTCATCATTACTTGTTACTTCACTTGTTATTAAAACAAAAAAAGAAAAATAATTAATTAATAATCGAATTAGTTTTATATAAGAATTTAAAGCACGGATTAATTTCTGTGCTTTATTTTTTTGAAAAATGGTATCAAAATAAAGAAAATAAAAGATTTGGTCAAAAAATGAATTAATTATTTTACATAGTAAAATAAAAAAATATCTTCCCTATATTGAAATACAAAAATAATTATTTATAATTAAAGTTAACTAAAACGATTTAGTTAGAAGAGGTTTTTATGGCGAATTTATCACTAAAACACATTTATAAGATTTATGACAACGGCACAAAGGCTGTCGATGATTTTAATTTAGAAATTGGTGATAATGAATTCATTGTTTTTGTTGGTCCTTCTGGATGTGGTAAATCGACAACACTACGAATGATTGCAGGGCTTGAAGATATTACCGCTGGTGATTTCTATATTGATGGAATTTTATCAAATAGTTTAGAACCAAAAGACCGCGATATGGCGATGGTGTTCCAAAACTATGCTTTATATCCTCATATGACTGTTTATGACAATATGGCCTTTGGATTAAAGATTCGACATGTTCCTAAAGACGAAATTGATCGAAGAGTCCATGAAGCGTCACGTATTTTAGATATTGAAAACCAATTGAATAAAAAACCAAAAGCCATGTCTGGTGGCCAACGTCAACGTGTGGCGTTAGGTAGAGCGATTGTTCGAAAGCCAAAAGTATTTTTACTTGATGAGCCATTATCAAATTTGGACGCTAAATTGCGAAGCTCAATGAGAAGTGAAATCACTCGTTTACATCATGTTTTAGGCACTACATTTATTTACGTTACTCATGACCAAATTGAAGCGATGACCATGGGAACAAAAATTGTTGTTATGAAACTTGGGGTTATTCAACAAGTTGATTCACCAATGAATTTATATGATTATCCTGTTAATGAATTTGTTGCAGGATTTATTGGAACTCCTCAAATGAACTTTTTTGACGCTAAGATGGATTATGAAGGAAAAGATGTTTCAATTACTTCTTCATTTAATAAAATAGTGTGTTCAGTTGATGATATTTCTCGCATCGATATTATTAATATAATCAATAAAAAACCAGTTGTTGTTGGAATTAGACCAGAGCACGTTGTTTTATGTAAGCCAAATGATAAAAATGCTTTTGAATGCGAGATTAGTGTTATTGAAGCTTTAGGAAATGAATGTAACTTAATTGTTGAATCAGTAGTGGATAAAACAAGAATTACAATCCGCACTTTACGTAACGATAATTTTACATTAGGACAAAAGATTTATGTAAAACTAGATTTATCAAAAATGCATTTATTTTTGAAAGAGTCAACAAATACGATTCTTCCTCGAATTCCTCAAACAATGACTGTTAGAGCAACATTAAATAAAGATAAATTATCCATTTTAGGACATAAATTAAGTATTCCTTCATTCATATTAGATAAATTAAATGGTGTTAATTATTATGTATCTATTAATAATGATTCAATAATTAAAGGAACAGATTTTAAAATTAAAATAGTTAATAAAGAAAAAATCAATAATAGATGGGTTTTTAAATTAAAACACAAAGATGAATATTTATTCTATTCTCAAGAACAATATATTGATGGGGATTATTTTGAATTTTCATTATCAATTCCTTCTTTAAAAATATTTGATGAAAATGGACAATTAGTTATTGATTGTTTGAATAAATACAATGAAATTGATGGAAAATTAGTTCCTCATAAAATGGTTCTTCCAGTACTTGATAAAAATTTAGTTGAACCAGAAATGTATGAAAGATTATCGTCAAATAATTTTAAAGACTCTAGTGGAAAGAAAATTAAAATTAAAAATTCAAATATTAAAGTATTCAATTATTTATTATTAGGTAAAGAAATTACTCCAAACAATTCTTCAATAGTGAAAATATATAATTTGTTAGGAAAGAAATTTGAATTACATCAAATCAAATTTTCAATTAATTCACACGATATAAAAATTAGCGAAGATGGATTATTTGCCGGTGAAATTAAAAATATAATCGATTATGGAAATGAAACATATTATATCGTTAATGTTAATAATGAAGATATTTTGATATTTGAGCCTAATGAAAAAAGGAATGTTGGCGATCAAATTCATTTTAATATTGATAATAATGTTATCGGAGTTACCGATATTAATTTTAAGGTGAGATTAATTTAATATGGCAAGGATTACGATAAAAGATATAGCAAAAGAATGTGGTGTATCAATTACCGCAGTTAGTTTTGTTTTAAATGGAAAAACTGACTCCGTTTCAAAAGAAACTCGTCAACGAGTTTTAGATGTGTGCAATAAATATCATTATCATCCAAATTATATTGCCAGTGCGTTAAAAAGCAAATTAACCCATACCGCCGCTGTATTAGTGCCAGATATTGAAAACGGTTATTATGCAAGATTAATTAAATCTTTAGAATCATCATTTGTTAAAAATGGTTATTCATTATTTATTGCTAATTCAGGATATGACATTGAATTATTTAAGAAAACCATTGCTGACATGATTATTAAAAATATTGATTTCTTAATAGTTGTTCCACCTTCTAGTTTTTCAAATAATCAATTATTAGATATTAAATCTTTAGAAAAAGATATTGATGTTCCTGTTGTTATTTTAGATAGAAAAATTGATATCGAGAACGCTCCAATAGTAGTTAATGACGATATAAAAGGTGGATATTTGGCTACCAAATATTTGTTAGAAAAAGGGCATAAAAAGATTGCTTGTATTACTGGACCAAAAGAAATTTCTTCTTCACAAGATCGTTTACTCGGTTATAAAAAAGCTTTATCTGAATGGGGGGTCGAATTCGATGACTCAATCGTTTATGAAGGCGATTATCATTTCGATGGAGCGTTCCCTCTTGCAAAAGAAATATTGAAAGACAATTCAATTACTGCCATTTTTGCTTTTAATGATTTGATGGCGTATTCAATATATAAATCAGCTTCTGAAATGAACAAGGTAGTTGGAAAAGACATTTCAGTTGTTGGATTTGATGATAATCAATTTTCTTCACTAATTACTCCAGGATTAACAACAATAAAACAAAATATTGATTCGTTATGTAGTTCGGTAATCAATGAATTATTCAATAATCAAAAAATTAAAAAAACGATATTGATTGAACCTACTTTGGTAGAAAGAAGGAGTGTTTCAGATGTTAACAATTAAAAAGAAAAAACCATATGAAGCTGCTCTTGAAGAAATTTCTCCATTAGCAAGAAGACACGAAAAGAAAAAATTTACTAGAAGCGCTTTTGAATTAGGAATAATGGTGTCTTTTGGAGTTATTTTCATTGCCATTTTTGCCTATCTTCCAATGTTTGGATTAATTTTAGCTTTTAAAAGCGGAGATGGTTATTTAAATATTCTTGATGCAATTTTTAAAAGTGAATGGGTTGGATTTGATAATTTCAAAGCATTTTTTAATGACCCTGATTTTAAAGATGTCATGCTAAACACTTTAGGATTAAACATTCTTCAATTATGCATTAATTTCCCAGCTCCAATTTTGTTCGCGATTTTATTAAGTGAATTACCATGGAAAAAAATCCGCAAAACAGTGCAAGTTATTACTTATTTCCCATATTTCCTTTCTTGGATTGTTTATGGAGGAATTATTTTAGCTTTAATAAATTCGGATGGAATTATTAATACGGTTTTATTAAAACTAAATATTGTTTCTGATCCAATTAATTTTGGTGAATCTCAATATTTCTGGCCAACTATTATTATTACTTCTTTATTAAAAGGAATGGGATGGGGATCAATTATTTATGTTGCCGCGATTGCTGGAATTGACCCTCAATTATTTGAAGCTGCTGATATGGATGGGGCAACTAGATTGCACCGCATTATTCATATTACAATCCCTTCAATCGCACCAACAATTGTCTTGTTTTTCATTTTATCTGTAAGTGGAATATTAAATAATGGTTTTGATCATATTTGGACATTCCAAAACCAGATTAATTTAGCTAGAAGTGAAGTTCTTGATACTTTTATTTATAAATATGGCGCTGTTAATCTTCAATATTCATATACCACCGCAGTTGGTTTCTTTAAATCAGTTGTCGCTATTGTGTTACTAGGTGTTGGTAACTGGGTAGCTAAAAAGACAACAGGAAGTGGGATTTTCTAATATGGTAACAAAAAAAGTATATAAGAAAAACCAACTGATGATTGGTTCAACTGGTCGAAAACAAAAGAAACATCTTTTTGATTGGATAAATGTTTCTTTACTTTTAGTTTTCTCTTTAATGAGTGTATATCCTCTTATCTATGTTTTAGCGGGTTCATTCTCTGAAGGCGCTGATTATATTAATGGAGGTATTTGGTTATTTCCAAGAGTGTTCTCATTAGAAAATTACAATGTAGTATTAAATGATATTCGTTTATGGAAAGCATATGGTATAACCATCGCTAGAACGATATTAGGAACTATAACTGGAGTTATTTTTACTGCGATTGTTGCCTATGCGATGTCAAGACCAAATCTCATAGGTAAACCAGTTATTTATCGATTCTTTATTTTTACGATGTTCTTTGGTGGAGGTCTTATTCCTTATTTCTTAGTAATTAATGTATTAGGTTTATTTGATTCATTTTGGGTTTACATTATTCCGGCCTTATTTTCTGTTTACAACATGCTCGTATTTGTTAATTTCTTTAAAACAATTCCTGAAGAAATTCATGAATCCGCTGTCATGGATGGAGCGAGTGAATTTAGAATTTTCTTTAGCATTCTTCTTCCACTAAGTGGACCAGTCGTATCAACGGTTGCGTTATGGATTGCAGTAGGCCATTGGAATTCATTTTTTGAAACTATGATTTACACTTCAAATGAAAATTTATGGACTCTCCAATATTATTTAATGAAAGTTATTAATGAATCTTCAATGCCTGCTCCTGGAGTGTCATTACCAGTTGAATTATTAAATAAAGTCGCACCAGAAACTGTCTCTTTAGCGGCAATTATTATTTCAGTTATTCCAATTTTTATTATATATCCATTAATTTTAAAAACCCTTACAAAAGGAGTTGTAATTGGAAGCTTGAAGGGTTAGAGAGGAGTTTTTATGAATAAAACATTTAAAAGAATTTTATTAGCTTTTTTATCTTCAACTATGCTATCTAGTTGTGGTCTTTTAAGTTATTTTGATTCAACTAGTTCATCAACTAATATTGAGGATATTTATCCTGATTTGCCACTTACTCCAGGAGATAAAGATTCTTGGGAATATTTAAAAAATGAAGATGGCACAGTTGATGAATGGGATCTTGAATGGTATGTCAATGATTCAACTTTTGCATGGAACTCATATGGATCTGACCGCGTTAGCCAAATTATTAAAGAAAAGACTGGTGCAAAAATCAAATTTACTGTTCCGGTTACTGATGATGGACAAAAATTATCTACACTTATTTCTGGAAATAAATTGCCTGATATTATTTCTGTTCAATGTTGGTACACACAATGCTCTCAATTAGCGAACCAAGGTTATTTATATCCATTAGATGGATTAATTGAACGATGGGCTCCATCTTTTAAAGAAAAAGAACAAGAAGATATTTGGAATTATTTTACCGAAGGAGATGGGTATTGTTATGGCGTTCCAAATTTTGCTTATTCAACAAAATATGTTAATGACACTGATAAAATGGAACCAAATGGATGCTTAATGGTTCGCGAAGATTGGTATAAAGAAGCTTTATCAGCAGGATATGATATGACTTCTGCCGCATCATTTATTGAAGGATGTAAATATATTGCGACTAAACATAATGACGCAATTCCTTTCCAATTAGATGCTTTTACAACTGAAGGAAATGATTCGGTTGATTGGTTAGCTCAATATTTCTGTGCTCCATATGAAGACAAAGAAGGCAATTATTTAGATATTCGCACAACTGAACGTTATCAAGAAATGCTTGAATTTTTAAATAAATGTCATAAAGAAGGAATTATTAAATCAGAAAACTATTCAGCTAAATCAGCTGCAATTAGAACAAATATTTCTCGTGGAAATTGTTTTGTTACAGCTGTTACTCCTCAAGATTATCAAATGGCGTTCCTCAATGCATATGCATCTGGAGTAAATTACGTTCCATTAATTTTAAAAAACAAAGATAATCAAGCACCAATATTACAAGATATTTCTGGAAACGGTTATTTATTAACTATGATTACTAGAAATTGTAAGAATCCTGATAAGGCAATTAAATTGCTTGAATATCTATATTCAGAAGAAGGACAAAGATTAGTGGCTTTTGGTGTTGAAGGCGAATCTTATTACTGGAATGAAGACCACACACAAATATTATGGTCAGATAGATATGTTTCAGGTGTAAATGGAAATGCTGAAGACCAAGCATGGATTAACACTCTTGGCTTATATAATATGACTTTATTAATGAATTTAGCGTATATCAATAAATACAAACCATTAAACGGAAGAAAAGCGACCGATATTTATATTGATAATATGAAAAGACCACTTACTCCATATTCATATAATTTCAAACCAACATTCTTAAAACATGATACTTCTAGAGAAGATTATTTCTCAATAACAACTAGCTTTAATAAGATTAAAACAAAATGGGCTGAGGCTTTAGTGGATATTATTCGTTCAAATGATTGGAAAACCGACTACAATAACGCGATTACTTATGCTAAAAAATTAGGTTTAGACAAAGTAATTACTTTCTATTCAGAATCATATGTAACTACCAAACAATTGTTAAATGTTGAATATGGTTATCCTCAAAATAGACCTGATTATGTTGAACCAGAATATAAAGGACCTAATGGAGACTTTTCTTATTGGAGAGGAGCTGTTCATGAATAATTTGCCAAAAGTAATACTTGATACTGATATTGGTGATGATATCGATGATGCTTTTGCATTGTTATTATTGCTTGAAAGTCATAAATTCGATGTTCTCGGGATAACAACAGTATTTCGCAATTCAATCAAAAGAGCGAAGATGGCAAAGCAATTAATTGATTCTTTAGGATATGATATTAAAGTTTATCCTGGTATTGATAACCCATTAAAAGTATCAATTGACAATTTAATATCGCCAGAAATTAAACAAAAAGAAAAAGTAGATGAAAATAATAAATATTTGATTCCTCAATGGGATGAATCAATGGAGAAGTGCCAAATTGAAAATAAATCCGCGGTTGATTTTATTGTTGAATCAGTTAATAAATACCCAAACGAAATAACAATTATTCCGATTGGCCCAATGACTAATATCGCCAGTGCGATAAAAAAAGACCCAAGCATTGCTAACAAAATAAAAGAGATTAGATTTATGGGAGCGGGATTAAATTACAATTTTGTCGAATGGAATATTTTTTGTGATCCAGATGCCGCTAAAATTGTAATTGATTCTGATGTGAAAAAGATTACTGCTGTTACATTAAATGTAACTTCACAAACTGGATTATCTAGTGAAGAAGTCAATCAATTAAGAAACAATGATTCAAAAGCCATTAAATTAGTGTATAACGCGATGATGAAGTGGTTTGCTCATTACAATTTTGAAAACCCAGTCATGCACGATCCATTAACTGTTACATCATTAATAGATGAATCGATTATTAAAACCGAGAAACTTAAATTGGATTTTGATCTTTCTAATCACGGAATGCCTTTTATCAATTCTGAAAAAAATAAATTCATCAATGTATCCATCTCTGTAGATAAAGAAAAATTTTTCTCATTATTTAAAAAAGTTCTTAGCATTTAAAAAAGGAGGCAACAAATTGTGAAAAAGAAAAAATTATTATCATTACTCGCAATTATGACTTTATTAGGCTCAATTGGCAATAAAGTCGACTCAGCTACAAAAGTGAACGCCACAGACATTTCTGGAGATTTATATGGCTCAGCGAGAATCAAAGGTTTAAAACAAAAAGATCCTGATTCAGGAATTGTTACGGAAATTAACGCAAATATGCAAGGCAATTCTGACTTTTCTGGAACCGGTATTTATTTAAGAATGAAAAATTATACTGGCACTGACACTCCGTTAACATTCAAAATCAATTCCACAAACGGCACTTTAATTGCACCAACAACAAATGTGGCGCAAACATATTTTGACATTAATGGAAATGAAACAACTGGCTGTTCTCCTCGATCTTGGGGTAACTATATTATGCTTCCAGCTAATTTTGATGGATTTATTTACATGAATTATTCAACTCAAATGTCAAAAATAGCAGGCACTTCTGACTTTAACCCTTCTTCAATTTGGAGAATATATATTGAATTCAGTGGATTTTATGATTACTATGCCAAATATGCGATCGGAGACATTTTTACTGATGAAAAAGTGGTTTTAGATACTTCTTCAGTAACCGAAGAAGATTTCTCAAAAGTATTCATCAATCAAAATAGTGAATATCAAAGTATTACTCAAAATCCTAGAGCGGAATCATTTGTTCCAAAAGGAGATTTATTAGGAGGAACAAAAATTGTCACTACTGGTTATGCTGGATATTTAAATAAATTTGGTGGATCTACTGATTTATCAAATGGAGGAGTGTATTTTAGAATTAAAAATAATTTATCAACTTCTTCATATTTAAAATCATTCTTAGCGTCTGATAGTTTTGGAAATAGAGCAGTGACTGGCCCTAATAAAAATTATTATAAATACGATGCAGCCGGAATGAATGAAACACTAGCTTCAATCAATGAATGGGGTTATTTTGAATTACCTGGCAATTTTGATGGATTTATTTATCTTCCAAATGAATCATTAATTGGTGATACAAATTCTAGTTGGTGTGGTCCTGATTATCATTCTTCTTTAGCGTGTGCATTTTATTTAGAAGGAGATAAAATTGATATTTCAGTAGGTGATATTTTTTCAAAAGATAACATTGCTTTTGATGGCTCTTCATTATATAAATCAGAAATTGAAACTAGAATTGAAACATGGGGAGAATGTACTGCTTCAATTTTATCTGGATATAAGGAATTAGAAATTCCATTATTTGATTACACAACTATCAATTATCAAGGAAGAATAAGTGGTGGAGCGAACATTACTGCAAAGAAAAATAGCGATTCAAGTGTTTTCTCTTCAGCAACTGCAACTTATGAAACTCCATTAGATTTATCTAGTGGCGAAGCTATTGCTATTAATTATACTGGTACTGGCTCATGTGCTTTCCAACTTGAATTTGTTGATAACTCTTCAAATGTTATGCAATTACCATCAAAAGCAGAAGCAGTTAAAAAACCAATTTATTTAATTTCAAATGGTGAATCTACTGCAATGAACCACACAACTGGTGATGAAAATACAATTCACGCGATTGAAAAGACCGGAGTTATTGTGCTTCAAAAAGATTTCTTAAATCAAAAAGCTGGTTCAACATTTAATTGGTCAAGCGTTGTAAATTTAATAATTAGAGTTCATACATATTATGATTACGCAATTAATATTACTTTTGGTGATATTGGAACTGTTGAACAAGAAAGTCTTACTCACACAGTCGTGTTTGATTGCAACAATGTAAATGATATTGTAGAAACTTATCACGCAGATGATGGATATTTGACTGTAGTAAAATATTTTATTCCATCTCCTTCTGAATGGATTGGCGATGTCAAAATTATCGATTCTTTAAATTATCGAACAGATGCAGAAATGAAAAAATATGTCACATATGATATTGGTGATAATGCATGTTCATATAATAAAGAAGATGATGGTGTTTTTGTCCATATCGGACCTTATGAAACTGGTCACCAATATGGGTCATATATGTGTTTAGGATTATTTGATCACGGTTTAACAACTGATAGAACTAAAGCGTATGTTGAAAAAGAAACCGGAAAAGAATACGCAAAAGGAATTACTTTCTATGTTGAAAATAGATCTTTTAAAGAAATTGGAATTACCCTTCAATTTGATGAAAAGATTCCTGGAAAAACAACAACTGAAAGATGGTGTGTCGTTGGATATCCAGCAATGTATTATGCTTATGATGTTGTAAAAGACGCTGATTATATGATGTATTCTAAATCTGACCAAGTACAAATTCCTGTCGGATTTAAAGGATATATTCGTGTCCCATTTGAATCATATTCAGTTCCAGCTTGGAATGCTGGCCTTGAAGGTGTTGATGGTATTCTTAATTTAGATTATTTCTCAGGTAATTTATTCTTAACAAGTGATAATACTAGATTTGAAGATTTAGAATTCTTCATTAAAAATGTTGGATTATATTTTAATGAAACAAAGAAATCTTCAGCATTCAATACCCAAAATACAATTAAAGAAAATATGGGATTATAAGGAGAAATAAGTTTATGAAAAAAATACATTTATCTTGTCTATTCTTGTCTTTATTCTTATTAGTGTCTTGTAATAATTCTTCTAATACTAATTCTAGTGACACAAACACAAACACTGATACAAATACCAACACAACTTCACCATCTACTGGCACATCAACTGGTGGAGATGATTTACCAATATATGAACAAGGTGAGCAAAAAGATATTAATGGCACTGGTTTGTTATTTAAAGAATCTTTAGGCTTCAATACAAAAGATGCATCGGTCTTTGATGAAAATGGCGAAAGATATGTTATTTACGTCTCTCAAGAAGAAGCCAAAGGAAAACAAGTTTTTGCTGCAAGAAAAGGCGTTATTAATAATGGCGAATGGGAATATGGAGAAAAACATATTGTTTTTAGAGGAAGTGAAAATAGTTGGGATAATTACATTTATCAACCAAGTATCGTTAAAGGAACATTCTCTTATCAACAAGAAAGTTATTCATATTTATTAGCGTATCAAGGCAATGAATATGGTGATAATTACAATAATCATATTGGTTTAGCTGTATCAAACAATATCTTTGGAGAATGGGTTAGAGTCGGCAATACTCCTATTTTAGAAAACCCTGAAATATTTGAAGCTTCATTCGGATATGGCTCTCCAGTATTAAATTCAATCGATAAACAAGGAAAAGTTATGCTTACATATGCTTTTGGGGAAACTCAAATCTCAGGTGTAAGAGTTAAACAATGTGATTTTTCAAATTTAAACGAAATCATCATTGAAGAAGGATATGCTGAACTTCCTAGTGAAGGTTTAATTGGCCGTGATGATGGTATATTATCTAATGTTGGTTTAGCAATTAAAGATAATGAAAATCATGATATTATTTTAGCTAATGATGGCGCGCCTTCATTAAATATTCCTGGATGTGCTTCATCTTTTGAAATCGCTATTGCGAGCTCAGATATTTTATCTTCAACATTAGCAAAATGGACTTCTATTAAAAAAGTCACTGGCTTTGATACAATGGATATGAATAATGATGAATCATTAGGATGGGATGAATTATATTCTCCAGAAATTGTCACTAATGAATATGGATATATTTCTAGTGATGCAACTTCAATTGAAGTAATATATTCTACATTCAATGAAGGTGTTATGGATTCAAATTACACTGCATCATTATGCTCAATTGAGGTTAATTTAGGTGAATAAAAAATATTTTGGATTAGTTGGACTAGCGTTATTGATATCTAGTTGTGATATTAGTTTTTCGTCAACGACTGATAATTCATCAAATACTACTTCAGGATCTTTAGATACAACACCAACCACCTCCGATACTTTAACAACCTCAACTACTTCTAGTAGTGAACCTCAGAAAGAAATTTCTTTGATTCCGGAAGTTGGTGAAGTGAGATTATTATTTGATCATGGAGTTGCAGGTGAAAGTCTATTTTATAATTATTGTCCATCAATTTTTATCGAAGATAATGTTCAACATGTATATTATTGCACCAACAAAGATGAAGGATACGTGACTGATTATATTGGTTATAGAACAGGACAAATAACTAATAATAAATTAGAATATTCTAGCGAAACAAAATTTGTCTTATCTCCTGGGGAAATTGGATCATGGGATTCAAGACATGATTGCGATCCAAGTGTAATCAAAGGTGAATTTAAATTCCATGGAGAGCAATATTCATATTTAATGGCCTATCTTGGATGTGTTCCTTCTGATTGCACATTAAATGAAACTGGTATTGCTGTTTCAAAAAGTCCTGAAGGGCCTTGGATTAAATGTGATTTTCAAATTGATGGAGAAACAAAAATCAATCCAATCGTCAAATATAGTGAATTCTCTTGTGATGGATTATGGGGAACTGGTCAACCTTCTTTAGTATCTGTTGATAATAAAGGAAGGGTATTGTTATTTACCACTGTTGGAGCGTCCAACGGAACATTTACAAATTTAAGAGAATATGATTTTTCTGATATTGATAATTATCAATTAATAAGAGAAAGAATGAAGATTACTTCCACTGGTGTTAAAAGCACATCTTCTGGAATAGATGTAATAAATAATGCTGATTTTGGTTACGATGTTGAGAATCGCCGAATAATTATGGCCAAACCTCGTCAACGATTTGGTACAGACGGAAAGAATCCAAATTTCATTGCCGACACGATCGATGTATATTATATTGATGATACTGAAGGCACGAATGTTGGTGATGTGTTATTTGCAGGAAACAATACAACTAAAACATGGAAATCAATTGGAACCATAGACAAATCATTAACTGGTTTTTTACGAAATCACAATACTGGATTAATTACTGATGAATATGGACATATTGATTCTTCAAAGAATTTAGGAGTTGCCTTCACTCGCAGTGATGAAGAAACTGGAAACAATTGGTCATATTTATCAACATATCGTATTTACGCGACAGCGTTTAATTTCCCAAGCAAATATTATCAATAATGAAAAAAACATTTGAACAAAAATTAAATAGTCCGTTTTATAAATATTCGAAAAGAATATTTGAATTAATAGCGTTGAATATTATTTTTTGTGTTGTTTCATTATTATCTTTGTTTGTATTATTTTTTCCTAGTTTAGTATCGCTTCATAAAATCATATATAATTACATTTCCGATAATGATGATAATGTATATAAAACATTTTTTATGGAAATAAAAAACCAATGGTCATTCTCATGGAGATTAGAAATATTGTGTATTTCAATCATGTTAATTGTTGGAACATTGTTTTATTTTGATATTTATTATATTAAGCACGTTGCATATAACTGGATTGGGTGGTTTGCATTAGTGTTTCTAGTTTCAATAAGCATTGTCTTTTTATCTATCTATTTTAATCTAATGTTGTTTAATGATTATTATAAAGACGATACTTTCTTTGTAATGATTAAAAAAGCGGCAGTTATAACATTAAGAAAGAAATTATTAACTTTTCTTAATTTAGTAATTTTTATTAGTTTTGTAATTGTTTTATATTTGATTCCTTTTTTAATCCCGTTTGTTTCATTTACGTTTTTTATATACATTCTTCAAGCAATTAATAAAAAAACATTCACAACGATTGCTCGAGAAGAATGTGAAAGATCATTATTACCAGAAAATTTATTTTTACCTGTCGTGAAGGAGGATGAAGAAAAATGAAAAATGTATTAATAATTGGTTCACTAAATATGGATTATACGGTCTATGTTAATGATTTTCCTTTGCAAGGAGAAACAATTTATGGCAAATCTCGTTATATTCAACCTGGTGGAAAAGGGGAAAATCAAGCAGTAGCGGTTGCCAAATCAAAAAAAGTCAATTGTCATATGATCGGTGCGGTTGGTAATGATATTGATGGAAAGCAAATTCAAGAAGTTCTTAATAGTTATGGTGTTATTTCTCATTTGTTGATTAAAGAAAATACTGAAACAGGAAACGCGACAATTACAGTATCAGACAAAGGAGAAAATGAAATTGTCATTATTTCTGGTGCGAATGGAGAATTGCTTCCTAAAGATATTGATATTGAATTAATCAAAAATGCTGATTATATTGTTTTGCAAAACGAAATACCGTCAATTACAAACGAATTCATTTTTGAAAAAGCTCACGAATTAAATAAAATCATCGTCTATAATCCTGCACCATATCGAGAACTTGATGAAAAATATTTTAAATATATAACTTATTTCATTCCAAACGAAGTCGAATTAATGAAATATTCGAATACAAGCGACATCAATAAAGGAATTGAGTATTTAATTAACAAAGGCATTAAAAACGTATTAGTTACATTAGGGACCAAAGGATCGTTATTTGTAAATAAAAATGAGAGATTTGAAGTTCCATGTTATAAAGTGGAAGCGATTGACACAGTTGCGGCTGGAGATACATATGTTGGTTATTTTGTTTCTTCTTTAGCAGCTTCTTATTCAATATTAGAATCAATGGATATCGCAAGCAAAGCATCTTCTATTACTGTTTCAAGGAAAGGTAGTGTTATTTCGATTCCAAATGGCGAAGAAGTATATGAATAAAAATATTTTAATATTATTATTTCCATTAATTATTTGTGGATGTAATTCAACTTCTACAACCACAACACCATCTACTTCGTTATACTTAGGAGAATATGGGGATATTATGAATAATTTTTTACCTAATGAAGGAGAAGTAAAATTACTTTTCAAACATAGTGAAGAAGAAACTGTCGGCGATGATGGAGAAGATTATTTTTATAATTATTGCCCATCAATCTTCATTGAAAATAATAAAGAATATGTTTATTATTGCACAAATAAAGACTGGGGTAGTGTAGTTGATTATATCGGCTATCGAAGCGGTGAAATTAAAAACAATCAATTATATTATTCAAAAGAACAATTAGTTATTTCTCCTAGTGAAGACACATGGGATCAAACACATACATGCGACCCAACTGTTATTAAAGGGGAATTTGAATATAATAACGAAAAATATAATTATTTAATGGCGTATCTTGGTTGTGTTCCTTTGGATTGCACTTTAAATGAAACAGGTATCGCCGTTTCAAAATCACCTGAAGGACCGTGGATTAAATGTAATGATTACAAATTGGATGGAGTTACTCCAATTAATCCGATTGTGCCTTATAAAGACTTTAATTGCACGAATAAGAACTGGGGAACTGGACAAGCTTGCTTAATGAGTGTTGATAAAAAAGGAAGAGTTTTATTGTTTACAACAGTTGGATGTCCAACTGGCTCATTTATGAATGTTAGAGAATATGATTTCTCAAATATTAATGACTATAAATTAATTAGGGAATCAACATTATTCACTGATGGTGGCTATTTATATGGCACAAAAAGAATAGTCAACGCTGAATTTTGCTACGATGAATCAAATAAGAAATTTATTATGGCGAAACCTCGTGGAGGTTATGGAAGTGATGGCGAATATCCAAATTTTATAGCGGATCATATTGATGTATATTATGTTGATGCATCTAGTTATGATAATCCGTTTGATATTTTCTTTGATAATAATCGAACTGAACAATGGAATTATATTAATTCAATTGGCCCAGAATTATCTTCATATCCAAGAAATCACAATACTGGATTAGTTACTGATGAATATCAACACATGTATAGAGAAGGAATTATCGGTGTAGCGTTTACTTCTTCTCAATATGGTTCGATTTCTGCGATGACATATTTAAAAACATATCGTATATTTTTAACTGCGTTTAAACTTGATTATTAGTCGACGTTTTTAGTCGTTATTTATTGAATCTTTGATATAATATTTTTCGTTATGGAAAAGAAAGAATTTTTAACTGGAAAATGCATTGATATATCATTTGAAGGAAAAGGCGTTATTAAAACAGAACAAGGCATTGTTTTTGTTGATGGTGCGTTCCCAAATGAAGAATTAGAAGTTTATGTTGAATATACACGTGCTGGAACGAAATTTGGAAAGATTAGAAGATTAATAGCCAAATCAGAAAATCGCATTCAGCCTTTATGTGGTATTTGTACTTCTTGTGGTGGTTGTCAATTTCAACAATTATCGTATGACGCTCAATTAGAATATAAGACCAATAAAGTAAAAGATGCATTTAGAAGACATTTTAATAAAGATTTTGATGTATTAGCTTGTTTAGGTATGGATAATCCATATCATTATCGAAATAAAATCCAAGTTCCTCTTGGAAAAGATATTCATGGAAATATTATTTCTGGTTTTTATCGAGCGAATACTCATAAGATTATTGCGACAGATGTTTGTTATATTGATGACGAAAGATCTAGACCGATTATTAAAGATATTAAATCATTAATGCGTTCATTTAAAATTGAACCATATGATGAAGATAAACATACTGGATGTATTCGTCATATATTAATTAGAACATCAAAACATAAAGATCAAATTATGCTCACTTTAGTGACCTTTTTAGATGAATTTAAAGGTAAAAATAATTTTGTTAAAGCGATAGTGGAAAAACATCCAGAAATAACAACGGTTATTCAAAATATAAATACTAGAGACACTAATGTGATATTAGGGCAAAAAGAAAGAACATTATATGGTAGAGGATATATTGAAGACTCAATTTTAGGAGTCAATTTTAAAATATCTTCAAAATCATTTTATCAAGTTAATCCTATTCAAGTTGATGTTTTATATGGCAAGGCAATTGAATATGCAAATCTAACTGTAAATGAAATCGTTATCGATGCTTATTGTGGAATTGGAACAATATCATTAATTGCTGCAAAAAAAGCAAAACAAGTATATGGAATAGAAATTGTTAAAGACGCGATTATTGATGCGACTAGGAACGCAAAAATAAATAATATTAATAATGTTAAATTTGAATGCGATGACGCATCCAAATATATGCTTAGATTTAATCAATTAGGAATAAAAGTTGATGTTGTATTTGTCGATCCTCCAAGAAAAGGATTGGATGAATCATTTATAAATTCTTTATTAACATTATCTCCTAAAAAGATTGTTTATGTTTCATGTAATTGTGAAACTTTGGCGAGGGATTTAGTCTTATTATCTTCTAAATATAATATTGATAAGATACAACCAGTTGATATGTTTCCGATGACGCATCATGTTGAGTCTGTTTTATTATTGACTATTAAATAAATATTCGTTGGAATTTTCTTAAAACTATTGAAATTCCAACGGAAGTTTTTATCACTTGGTGCACTATTTATCAATTGATACCAATACAATTGTTCTTCTATATCATTTATTAAATGCATGTTTGAGCTTACGATGACACACCCCACACGTTGAAACTGTCGTTGGCTTGATTTTAAAGAAGTAAAACCCATTTATTTTTAATAAAAACCTATATTTTTGAATAAAGACATGACAAATGAATACCACTTTACTTAATAGAAATTCTATTAAGTAAGTATGCCAAGAAATAACCTATATCTAGTGTTGTAAGTGGTAGCATGTCTTTTTGGTTTGTTTTTCTTTAAAAAGAACACAGTATGGAATAGCATTAAAATATGTCTGACAAGAAACCGTTTACAATTCAGAATCTATATAGAAAAGCCTATCTTTTAATCCTGATGTTGTGATTGTGATGCTTGGAACAAATGGCAGTAAAGCCAATAATTATAAAAGCAAAAAAAGAATTGTTTTAGAATGGAGTCCATCCAAATAAAGAATAATCAAACATAATTGTAAATGTGGTTTATAAATATATAATTGAGAATAATTGAATGTGACAAGAATAATTGTAAATGTTTATAGGAGGTATAAAACATGGAGCAGTTAAAAGATTTTAAGAAAGTAAAATTCGAAGGAAAAGATTCTAAAAACCCTTTATCTTTTAAGTTTTATGATCCAGAGAAGATTATTTTAGGTAAGAAGATGAAAGAACATCTTCCGTTTGCGATGAGTTGGTGGCATACACTTGGGGCAAATGGAGTGGATATGTTTGGAAGAAACACCATTGATAAGTCTTTTGGTGAGGTTCCTGCTACTATGGAACACGCGAAAGCGAAAGTCGATTTTGGCTTTGAATTCATGTCTAAACTTGGCATTGAATATTTCTGCTTCCATGATGTCGATTTAGTGCCAGAAAGTGATGATATCAACATCACTAATCAAAGATTAGATGAAATTAGTGATTATATCTTAGTGAAGATGAAAGAAACTGGTATCAAATGTTTATGGGGTACTGCGAATATGTTCTCCAATCCAAGATTTATGAATGGAGCGGGTTCCACTAATAGTGTTAATGTTTATGCTTTCGCGGCCGCTCAAATTAAGAAGGCATTAGATATTACTGTTAAACTAGGTGGTAAAGGCTATGTCTTCTGGGGTGGAAGAGAAGGATATGAGACTTTACTAAATACAGATGTTAAATTTGAATTAGATAATATCGCCCGTCTCATG
>JAQYER010000035.1 GCA_028723545.1 Caryophanales bacterium | reverse complement strand
AAAACTCTTAAAAATGCATTAGAAAATAACAAAGTAGCGCACGCTTATCTTTTTTGTGGTCCTAGAGGAACTGGTAAAACCACAATGGCGAAGCTACTCGCTAAAGCATTGAATTGTGAACAAGGAATCGGACATCAATGTAATGAATGTGAATCTTGTAAGGAAATTATTAATGGTTCACACCCAGATGTTATTGAAATCGACGCTGCATCAAATAATGGTGTTGAACAAGTTCGTGATTTAATTAATAAAGTTAATTACCTTCCAATTGAAGGAAGATATAAAGTATATATCATTGATGAAGTTCATATGATGACGACTAGTGCGTTCAACGCCTTATTAAAAACGCTTGAAGAACCACCTGCACATGTCATCTTTATTTTAGCGACTACCGAACCACACAATATCCTTCCAACTATTTTATCTAGATGCCAAAGATATGATTTTACTAAAGTAAGCGATGCTGATATCGCTAATAGATTAGAAATAGTTCTTCAAAGCGAAGGAATTGAATATGAAGATGAAGCATTAAACGCAATAATTTCATTAGCGGATGGAGGAATGCGTGATGCTTTATCAATTCTAGATCAAGTTTTAGCGTATTCAGGTAATACCCTTAACGAAGATGATGTATATACTTTATTCGGATTAACATCTAAAGAAGAAAAGATTGATTTATTAAAATCAATTCTTCAAAACGATGCTTCAAGATGTTTAAAATTAATCAATGGATTTTTTATCGGTGGAGTGGATTTAAAAAGATTAAATCTTGATTTATTAAATATATTGAAAGATGTATTAATTTTGAAAATCACTAATGATGATAATGAATTAATGTTATTAAGTGAAAAAGACGCACTTGAATTAGGCAATTATTTATCTATCAAATCATGTAATGATATGATGTCAATATTATTAAAAACTCAAAATGATTTTAAATATGTTGATAATGTAAAAACATTATTTGAAGTTACAATTTTAAAACTTTGTAGTGTTGGTGTTGAAGAGCAACAAGATGAACAAATTAAAGAAGAAATTGTTATATCAAAACCAAAAACTAGCAAAAAAGAAATTATCCAGCCAAAGAAAGAAGAAAAAGTCCAACAAACAGTTGTTAAAGAAGACGCTCCTAGCATTCCAGCTTGGATGCTTGAAGAATCAAATTCTCCAGCAATTGAATTAGAAAATGATGGAGAACTTTATCAATTAGATAATGACACTATTCTTAAATTGATGACTGGTGGTAATAAAGAATTAAGAACATCATTAGGAAATAAATGGTCAGAATTAACTAATTTAGTCATCAATAAAAAATATTCAAATATTGCTTCGCTATTAAGAGATGGAAAACCAATTATTGCCACAAAAGATGTATTGATTCTTGAATATAATTTTGATCGATTAGTCAAGAAAACAAATATTAAATCAAATCAAAAATATTTACGTGAAGTAGTTAACAAATTAGCGGGTATAGATGTATTTATATATGGAATATCAAGAAGCGAGAAAGTTGGATTAATATATACATTCCAAAACCTTCGCCAAATAGGTAAATTACCAGACCCAAAAGAATTAGAAAAAATTAATTTCAAGGAGATGAAATAACATGAACATGCAACAAATGCTTATGCAAGCACAAAAAATGCAAAGAGAATTAGCAAAAGCACAAGCTCAATTAGCAGAAAAAGAATTCACTGTTTCTAAAGGTGGAGCGGTCACAGTTGTTTTAAAAGGTGATAAAACAGTTGTATCTGTTTCAGTTGATGAAGATGCTTTTGATAAAGACAATAAAGAAATGGTTGAAGAAATGATTGTTTTAGCCATTAATGAAGCTCAAGAAAAAATTGATGAAGAAAGCGAAGCCATTAATGAAAAAATTACTGGCAGACCAGGTGGATTAGGATTCTAATGGAAAAACTTCCAAGCATTGAACAATTAATAGAGAGTTTTGCGTCTCTTCCAGGAGTAGGCCATAAATCAGCTGAAAAGATGGCTTATTCTGTTTTAAATATGGATGAAGAATTAATTGAACAATTTGCTGATTCATTAATCAATGTCAAAAAATCGGTTCATAAATGCCCTAGATGCGGATCATTAACTGAAAATGATTTATGTGAAATATGTCTTGATGAGAGTCGAGATAAAACTTCGTTAATTGTTGTTAGTGAACCAAAAGATGTGATGTCTTTCGAAAAAATTGGCTCTTTTAAAGGTCAATATCATGTTTTAGGTGGAGTTTTATCCGCTCTTAAAGGAATTGGTGTTGAAGATTTAGAAATTGAATCGTTAATAAGAAGAATTGAACAAGATAATGTTAAAGAAGTAATTCTCGCGACAAACCCAACCACTGAAGGAGAAACAACAGCGTTATATATCGCTAAAATATTAGAGGGAAAAGATGTTAATGTTTCTCGTTTAGCATTTGGTCTTCCAGTTGGAGGACATCTTGAATATGCTGATTCATTAACTCTTCAAAGAGCGCTTGAAGGAAGAAAGAAAATTTAGGAGATGTGAATATGTTTGTAACAATTGAAGGACCAGAAGGAAGTGGCAAATCAAGTGTCACCAAAGAAGTTGTTAAAAGATTAAATAACGAAGGTATTGAGGTTATTTTAACAAGAGAACCAGGTGGAACACCAATTGCTGAAGAAATTCGAAACGTCATTTTAGATAAGAAAAATACTAATATGGATTCTCGCACTGAAGCGTTATTATACGCTGCTGCAAGAAGACAACATTTAGTTGAAAAAGTATGGCCATTAGTAAAAGAAGGCAAATTAGTCATCTCTGATCGCTTTTTAGATTCTTCTTTAGCGTACCAAGGTGGAGCAAGAAATATCGGAATTGATAAAGTATTAGAAATGAATCAATTCGCTACTGAAGGATATTATCCTGATTTAACATTATTGTTTGATATTGAACCAGAAATAGGTTTATCGCGTATCGCCGCAAATAAAGGAAGAGAAGTAAATCGTCTCGATTTAGAAAAAATTGAATTCCATCATTTTGTTAGAAATACATTCCTTTCACTTGCTGAACGTTTTAAAGATCGTTATGTAATTATCGATGCTTCAAAGCCATTTGATGAAGTGGTAGATATTGCTTATCGAGTAATTAAAGAGAGGATTGGTAAGTAATTCGTGGATATTAACGAATATTTATCTAAACATCAACCAATTGTATATAACACTTTTAAGCATGCTTTAGAAAATAATCAATTATCGCATGCTTATCTTCTTTCAGGCACTCCTGGAATGCCATTAAAAGAAGTAGCATTATTCTTAGCTAAATCGATTGTGTGTGAATCCCCTTCCCCTTTAGCGTGCAACAAATGCTTAACTTGCATCAGAATCGATGATGGTAATTATTTAGATATTAAAGTTATCGGTGGAGAAAAAAATAAAATTAAAAAAGAAGAAATCCAAGATATTATTGAATCATTTTCTTCAACTGCGAATGAAAAAAATGGGAAAGTCATATATATAATCAATTATGTTGAGACAATGACAGTCGTCGCTGTTAATTCATTATTAAAATTTTTAGAAGAACCAGGCAAAGATGTATATGCAATATTAACAACCGAAAACGAATCTAAAGTATTGCCGACAATTAAATCAAGAACTCAAACATTAAAAATGAGAGCGATTGATCGAGATAAAATAATTGAAGAAGCCAAGAATTTAGATGTATCTAGTGAAGATGCTGAATTATTAAGCATGATATATAATGATGCGAATACGATTAAAGAATATTGTTCATCAAATCAATATAAGATAATTAAAGAAGCGTTAACTAACACGCTTGATGGATTATCTAATGATCAAATTTATGCTTCATATACATTAGAAAGATCAGTTATACCTAATATTAAAACAAATGAAACTGCATCTATTTATTTATCATTATTATCATCATTTTTCCTCGATTTACTCAATTTTTCATATAAAAGCGAAATAACTTTAAAAAGTTATGTTAATATTATTGAGAAATTAAGTGATAAACTTAAACATATATCATATAGTTTAATGACTATATTATCTTCAAAAAATCAATTAGATGTGAATGTAAATATCCCGTTATTATTAAATCATCTCATCTACGAAATAACTAAGGAGTAACTTAGCAATGGAAATAACACATTATGTTTCAATAAAATTTTTAAATTCATCAAAAGCATATTATTTCGGAACTAATATTCCAGATTTACAAGCTGATGATTTTGTTGTTGCTGAATCAATTAGAGGAATGCAAGTTGGAAAAGTATCAGATAAACCTATTCCAATTGAAAAATATAAATCATCATTAGAATTAAAACCAATTTTAAGAAGAGCCACTAAAGCGGATTTAATTGTTTATGAAGACAATATTAAAAAAGCTAAAGAAGCCATTAAAATTACTAATGAAGAAATTGAAAAATTAAATTTAGATATGCACACAATCGAAGCGGAATATGCTTTAGATTGTTCAAAGATTACAATTACATATGTTTCTGATGACCGCGTTGATTTCCGCGAACTATTAAAGTCTTTAGCGTTCCGACTACATTGCCGAATTGAACTTCGTCAAATCGGTTCAAGAGATAAAGCCAGAATGGTTGGTGGAATTGGTATATGTGGTCTTCCACTATGTTGCGCAACATTTTTAAATAACATTGAAGGTATTTCAATTAACCGTGCGAAAAACCAAATGCTTTCATTAAACATTCCTAAATTAAGTGGCCACTGTGGCAAATTAATTTGCTGTTTATTATATGAAGATGACGCTTATACTGAACTCAAAAAAGATTTCCCAAAAATTGGGGAAATCGTTAACAAAGACGATATTAAATTTAAAGTCACTTCTTATAATGTTTTGTCACGTATTGTTAAATTAGAATCCGATGAAGAAGATATTCAATTTGTGCCACTTGAAGAAGTTAATGAATTATTAGGAAGAAGCACTAAAAAAGTTCAGCCAATCAAAAAAGATAATTTTGAAAAACCAATTGTTAATAAAAACAATAATTTTAATAACAACAATAAAACTCAAGCAGATAACAAAAATAACAATCAAAATAGAAACAAGAAACCTTATCAAAAAAATAATGTAAACCCTAATAACGAAGAAAAAGTTATTAATAAAGAACAAACTGAAAAAGTAAACGAAAACAAAAACAAACCACAAACAAATAATCGTCGACACAATAACAATTTCCATTATCGACCAAAAAATAAAAAATAAAATGAGAAGTCAAAATTTTATTGATAATAAACCATTAATTTATTTAGTCGCCACTCCGATTGGTAATTTAAGTGAATTTTCTCCAAGAGCGATTGAAGTAATTTCATCATGTGATTTAATCGCTTGTGAAGATACAAGAAACACTGCTAAATTATTATCATTTTTCAATATTAATAAACCACTAGTGTCTTTAAGAGAACATAACGAAGTAAGTGAATCAATTAATATTATCAATAAAATTAAAGATAAAAATATTAAAGTAGTTTATGTATCTGATGCTGGATATCCTTGCATTTCAGATCCTGGGCATAAATTAGTTGAATTAGCATTACAAAACGATATTAATATTTCCACTATCAGCGGACCAAACGCTGCGATAAACGCTCTTGTCGCATCTGGACTTCCTTGTGATCATTTTTATTTTCATGGATTTTTAGATCCAAAAAAGAAAATCCAAAAAGAACAATTAAATAAATTAAAAAATAAAGAAGAAACATTAATCTTTTATGAAGCTCCTCATCGCATTATGGATACATTAAATGTTATGTATGAAATATTAGGCGATAGAAACGCTTGTTTAGCGAGAGAATTAACTAAAAAATTTGAAGAATTTATTCGCCTTCCATTATCAAAAATGGTTGAACTTGAAGAAAATACTTTAAAAGGCGAAATGGTTATTATTGTTGAGGGAAATAAGGAAGATAATTCATCCAGTTATAATGATGAACAAATTATCAAATTAGTTAATGAACAAATTCAAAAAGGATTATCCACTAAAGACGCGATAAAAATAACATCAGAGATAACCAAAATTAATAAAAATTCTATTTATAATATTTATCATTCGAATAAGTAAAATTATTCGAATTCTTTTTTATTCTTTTTAGAATGGTTATAAATAACAATACCAGTAGAAGTACCAACAAATAACACAAATGAGGTAATAGAAATAATTAATCCTTCTTTTAAATAAGGGGTAAAGTATGTCATTTCGTAATGATAATTACCTTTAGGCGCTACAAAACCAACAAATCCCCCTTGAGCGTTATATGTTTTTAATTGTGTTTTATTTCCGTTTTCATCAATTGCAGATATTTTCCATCCTTTTGTGTATGCAACTTGAGTAATAACAAATCGATCTTGTTCATAATCGGTATCAAATTCAAATTTATCCACTGATTTAGTGACATTTTTAACGGCATTATTAATTGCTTCATTATAACGATTAAACACATCTTTATAATCTTCATAATAAACAGATACATAATTACGATAATGAG